>DATFQX010000100.1:0-19075 GCA_035263865.1 Xanthobacteraceae bacterium | reverse complement strand
ACTAGGGTCTGTACCCGCATAATTTACTGAAAAGCAACCCGCATCGTGATTCACCGCGGGCGGAGGTGGGTCATGCGATTCGATCTCAGCGATGAGGAATGGTCTGCTCTCGAGCCGCTCATGCCGAAGAGTCGGAAGAGCGCGCGCCCGCACGACCGGCGGATCATGAATGCAATATTTTACGTGTTGCGGACGGGGATCCCATGGCGCGATTTGCCCGAACGCTACGGCCCATACACGAGCGCGTACAATCGGTTCAACCGCTGGTCTCGGCGAGGAGTCTGGAAGCGTATTTTCGACGCGCTGGCGGCAAAATCGCGCGACAGTTTGTACTTGATCGATAGCACGATTGTGAAAGCACATCGCGCGGCCAGCGGCGCAAAAGGGGGGAGAAGAATCAGGCGATTGGCATCAGCCGTGGTGGGCGGACCACGAAAATCCATGCGGTCGTCGATGGCAAGGGTCGACCACTGAACTTCACCGTCACTGGTGGACAGGTCCACGACTGCCAGGTCGTCGAAGAAGTCTTGAATACGCCTCGATCGCCGCTCGTCGTGACCGCCGACAAGGCCTATGACAGTCAAACAGCGCGTCAGCAGATCAAGGACGAAGGAGCTCTGCCGATCATCCCGAACCGTCGCAACGCGATCAAACAGGCCTATTGTCCGAAGCGTTTCTATCGGCAGCGGCACAAAATCGAAAACTTCTTCTGTCGTATCAAGGATTGGCGGCGCATCGCCACCCGCTACGACAAACTCGCTCGAAATTTCCTTGCCGCCGCGACCCTCATCGGCGCACTCTATTGGATCAAGCTGTGAGTCCAGACCCTAGTCTGCTCCTGGCACAAAGCAGGCATGCCACAGCTTGAATCGAATGTCCGCTTTTGGGGCAAAGCGGACAAGCGCCGTGGTATGGCTTTGACCGCCTTGGTCGCGAATGACCCAAAGCGGTCAAACACTCGCTCGAAATCCCGCAGCGCAGCAGTCTCCTGCCGCACCGAGGTGTGCTATCCTTCCGATCGAAAGCAAGGGAAGGGAGTGACCCCCGCGGCAATCTCAATACCGCAGTATTTTCGATCCCGGGAGAGGGCAACAGTGCATGACCGAGTCAGCTTCCGACAAGGAGTCAGAGCGCCTCGTTGCTCTCGGTAACTACGACATACTGGGTTCGCCAGCCGAGTCCGCATATGATGAGATTGCCGAAGTGGCAGCCCAGGTTTGCCAGTGTCCCGTGGCAATCATTAACTTTCTCGATGATAAGACGGTCTGGTCGAAATGCCGGTACCAACTTCCGCCCCGGGGGCCGATACCGCGCGAATTGTCATTGTGCACAACCACGGCCTGCGGGTCGTTATTCCCGACCTGACCAAGGACCAACGCTCTGCACACCTTCCCGGAGTCACGGGCAGCCCCCATTTTCGGTTCTACTGTGGCATGCCGCTGATTAACCCCGAGGGCTTTTCCCTCGGGAGCTTATGCGTTCTCGATTTTCAGCCGCGCGAGATTTCGTTTGAACAGGGCGAAGCCGTAAGACGACTGGCTCGCCAGGTCGTAATCTTGTTGGAGCTGCGTCGTAGTTTGCTGCAACTAGATCGTACGCGACAGGAGCTGCAAGACGAGCGCGAAAAATCCGAGCGCTTACTGCGTAACATGCTTCCGGTGGGGGTGGCCCTAGAACTTAAGAGCGGCAATAGGGTCACAGCCCGCTTCTATGATGCAGCAACGATTCTGTTTGCCAACTTCGAAGGGTTCACGAAGCTGGCAGAGACCATGGAGCCGAAAGAACTCATCGGGCAACTGGATGACTATTTCTCTGCATTCGATGAGATTGCGGAGCGCCACCGGCTTGAGATGCTCAAGACGATCGGCGACGCTTACATGTGCGTAGGCGGCGTACCTGAAACCAATCGAAGCCATCCCATCGACGCGTGTCTCGCGTCGCTTGAGTGCTTTGATGCACCAGAACGAGAAGCATCGAGATGACACGCTTTGCGATAGCGGCAGCAGCGGTGCTGTTTGGCTGCGGCGCTGCCCACGCACAAGCTCGCATGAACGTCTCGCCGCTCCCGGCGCTCGGCATGACCTCACCGCTTGGCATTCCAAATGCCCCAGTTGGCACACGGGCATCCCATGGGCGCGACCGACCTCGCAACGCCGGGCGTGAGTCCGACCACATTCGGCGCTTCGCCCTTGATCGGCGCGACATGCGCGGGGGCCTCGCTGGGCCAAGCGTCGTCCATCATGCCAAGTCCGATGATGGGAGTATCTCCCGGGATGGGTAATTCGAGCAGCGCCGCAACTTCAACGACGGGAGCGGATACCGCAACGGTAAGCTCCATGACCGGAGAGTCCTTGCCCTTTGATGGCGGCGGCGTGGCAGGGATCGCGCCGGGCACGTGCGCCGCATCTACGACGGCATCCCCGCCGTTCGCTTCATCGATGGGGCCCGGCTCGTCTGTCGGACCGGCTGGGTTTCCGCTGTGCTCTACGGAGCTCGGAGGCGGAGTCCTCAGCCCATCCGTTGCGCTGAACCCGAATCCGTCGGCGCCGACTATCACGCTCACACCTCTTCCAGCAACTACCCCTCCAAATTCGTCGGTGACGCCGCAAAGCACGGCTCCATGCGCGACCACCCAGACCGGAGTCTCGACGATCAGCGCAGTGCCCACGACATTCGGAGCGCCGTTGGCTGGCATAGTGCTAGGCTTGGAGGCAACGCGCTGCCGCTGAGCAATGTCGAAGGTGGCACTTGCGTGAGCGCTTGCGGTTCGAACGCGGGATCGCGTCGGTATAGTATGGGGCGACCGACATGATCCGCGTACGGAGGGCTATCATGCACGCGCCGCCCGATCCCACCGGTTACGATTTGCTGCGCAATCCGCGCCTCAACAAAGGGACAGCGTTCACGCAGGAGCAGCGCCGCGCCTTCCGCCTCGAAGGCCTATTGCCGCCGGCCGTCACCACACTGGCTTTGCAGGTGGCGCGCCGGCACGCGGAAATCGCGGCGCTCGATCACGATCTGCAGAAATATCTCGTCTTATCGGATCTCCAGACACGCAACGAGACGCTCTATTACGCGATTCTGATGTCAGATCCGGCAGCCTACATGCCGATCGTCTATACCCCGACGGTCGGGAAGGCATGTCAGAAATTCGCCCACATCTTCCGCGAGGCGCGCGGCATGTATCTGCCGATCAGCGTGCGCGGCCGGCTCAAGGAGTTGCTCACCAATTGGCCGGAAGCGGACGTGCGTTTCATCGTCGTCACCGACGGCGAGCGCATCCTCGGCCTTGGCGACCTCGGTGCCGGCGGGATGGGCATCCCGATTGGCAAGCTCTCGCTCTATACCGCCTGCGCCGGCGTGCCACCGCAATACTGTCTGCCGATCGTTCTCGACGTCGGTACGAACAATCAGGTCCTGCTCGATGACCCACTCTATCAGGGCCTGCGCCAGCACCGCGTGCGCGGCGAGGAGTATCTCGCCTTTGTCGACCAGTTCGTCATGGCCGTTGAGCAGCTCTATCCGAAATGCTGCATCCAATGGGAGGATTTCGCCAATTTCAACGCCGTTCCGCTGCTCGCGCGCTATCGCAACAAGATCTGCACCTTCAATGACGACATCCAGGGCACCGCCGGCGTTGCGCTCGCCGGCATCTACGGCGCATTGCGCATCACCGGAGGCAAGCTTGCGCAGCAGCGTTTCCTGTTCCTCGGCGCAGGCTCGGCGGCGACCGGTATCGCCGAGCTGATCAGCCTGGCGATGGAGCGGGAAGGCGTGGATCTCGCTGCGGCGCGGCAGCGCAATGCCCTATTCGACATCAACGGCCTGCTCGTGACCTCGCGGAAGGACCTCGCCGATTTTCAAAAACCTTTCGCGCAGGACGTCCCGGCGGTGTCCACATTTGTCGAGGCGGTCGAGGCGCTCAAGCCGACCGGCATCATCGGCGTGAGCACCGTGCCGAAACTCTTCAACCGCGAGGTGATCGAAGCTATGGCGAAAATCAACGAGCGCCCGATCATCTTCCCGTATTCGAATCCGACCTCGCGCTCGGAATGCACGGCCGAAGAGGCCTATCGCTGGTCCGGCGGCCGGGCCGTTTTCGCGAGCGGCAGCCCATTCCCGCCGGTCGAAATCGATGGCCGGCATTTCGTGCCCGGCCAGGGCAACAACGTCTACATCTTCCCGGCCATGGGCATGGCGGTATTTGCGACCGAAGCGACGCGGGTGACCGAGGACATGTTCATTGTCGCCGCGCAAGCGGTCGCCGAGCAGGTTACGCAAGAGAATCTCTCGATGGGTCTCATCTACCCGCCGCAGAGTCATATCCTCAATGCGTCGCTGCACGTCGCCGAACGGATCGCCGCCTGCATTTTCGAGAAGGGGCTGGCGCGCGTGCCGCGGCCGGACGATATCGGTGCGTTGATCCGCGCCCGCGCCTACCGGCCAGTCTACGCGGCGTGAAATCTCACATGATGTTGGAGGAGCGCTCCAGTCTTGTGCTCGCCTTCGCGCGCCTTCTCTACGTCAATGGGCAGGCCACCGAGCAGACCGTTGCTGCCGCCGAGCAACTCGGCCGCGCGCTGGGGCTGCGCGCGAAGGTCCTGCCGCGCTGGGGCGAATTGCAGCTTAAGTCCGAAGATAAGGATGGTGAACTCATCTCGCTGGTCACGGCGGATCCCACCGGCGTGGACATGGATCGCGTCGCGTCCGCGGTGCGGGCAATGGAGGAGCTCGGTGGCGGTCGACTGACGCCGGAGACTGCTGCTGCGGCCGTCGGCACGATCGCCAGCGCGCCACACGCTCCGACATGGCTTTTCACGTTCGCTGCCGGGGCGGGTGCTGTGGCGCTTTCGGTGATTTTCGGCGTCGAGCATCCGATCGCTGCGGTGCTGATATTCGTGAGCGCCGCTGCCGGCGCCATTCTGCGTCGGGCCGTGGCCCGCTACAGCGCAAACGCATTCATCCAACCGTTTTGCGCGGCGGTGGTCGCCGGGGTGATCGGCGCCTTGGCGGTTCGCTACCAGCTGAGCTCGTCCCTGCGCCTGGTCGCGGTCTGCCCCTGCATGGTTCTGGTGCCCGGTCCGCACGTCCTCAACGGTGCGCTCGACCTCATCAACGGCCGCATGAATCTCGGCGCCGCCCGGGTGATCTGTGCGGGGCTCATCGTGGTGGCAATCTCGACCGGATTGCTGCTTGGACTTGCGCTTCTCGGCGTGTCGCTACCGGTCGATGAAGCCGCAAGGATCGTCCCGTTGTGGCAGGACGTGATCGCCGCCGGCGCCGCCGTCGCGGCTTACAGCATCTTCTTCTCCATGCCGTTGAATATGCTGCCGTGGCCGATCGCGGTCGGCATGGCTGCTCACGCTCTGCGGTGGGCAGCGCTCACACTGCTCGATGTGGGCGCCGCGACCGGTGCCTTTGTCGCTTGTCTCATCGTCGGACTCATTCTCACTCCGGTCGCACGCCGTTCGCACATGCCGTTTGCGGCCATTGGCTTCGCCTCCGTGGTGTCGATGATGCCGGGCGTCTTCCTTTTCCGGATGGCGAGCGGCCTTCTGCAAATTGCCGGTGGCTCGCAGATCACGTTAGAGCTGATCGGTGCGACAATCGGCGATGGCATGACTGCCACGATGATCACTTTAGCGATGAGCCTCGGCCTCATCACGCCGAAGATCGCCATCGATTACCTGAGCGACAGATCGGCGCAGACAAAATCATTGGGCTAGCGCGGCGGCGCTGCATCGAATGGTCGGGATCTGCTGGGCGCCGCGGCTTCAAGGGAGGAGCGAGCGAGTTTAGTTTGAACTCGCCACACTTTAGGCACCGCTATACCACTGCCACAGGGGATATCCTCGCCAGTGACAAAAATCGGCTTGGCCCGACCGGCACCGCTGCTGATCAGTCTTGAAAATCCAGTAGGTTTCAGTGGAAGGCCGCGCGGCAGGCCGAGCGAATGCCGGGCCGGCAATCAGCGTGATCAATGCGAAAGCAGCGATGAACGCCTTCATGATGGCTCTCCATGGTTACCGCCGATCGTGCGTGATCTCTTGCACCACCAGACCGGCGGCCTGTGCTCTTTATTCCATCACCAAGACATAGGCCCACTGGCGTCGTGGCATGAACTATATCTTTGAATTTGCCGCATAAGCCAACGATTGAAGCGCTCATACTTTGGTTGCTGTATCGATCGAGAACGCGCCACTCATTGCCGCAAAAGCTGCGATCCAGAAGGGCTTTCTGCTTGCCCGCGGCTGCTGGGTGGCAAATTTGAACGCTAGAATACTTACTGCCCTGGGGATGGCGGATGCGGCAGCCGCGCGCGGTTGTCGACTTCGACCGTGGCCGTCATCCCGGCGGCGAGAACGACGCCATCAGGCACATGGTCGATCTGGACGCGCACCGGGATCCGTTGGGCCAAGCGCACCCAGGTGAAGACCGGATTGACCTGCGCGAGTCCTCCCGGGCCGGCTTGCGCATTGGAGACGTTGATGCCGCGGGCGATGCTGCCAACGTGGCCGCGAACGATGTTGCTATAGCCCATAAGCTTGATCTTCACCGGATCGCCCTCGCGAATGGAGCCCAAGGCGGTCTCGGTGAAGTAGCCATCCACCCAAAAGGAATCGGCGTCGACGACGCTGATCTTATTCTGTCCGACGATCGCGTAGTCGCCGAGCTGCGTCAACAGGTTGGTCACCCAGCCGTTGACCGGCGAGCGGATGCGCGTCCGATCGAGATTGACCCGCGCCTGCTCGGCCTGGGCCTTGGCTTGCGCAAGGCTCGCCTCGCTGCTGGCGCGCTGAACCTTCAATGCTTCGACCTGCCGTTGTGCCAATTTGAGCGTTGCTTCCGCGCTCTCCACCGCCGCCTGTTTCTCTCTCTGCTCGGCGCTGTATTGCTGGGCGCTCTGAAGCGGGCCGTACCCTTTTTCCGCCAGCTCCCCGTAGCGCACCGCCTGCTCCTGGGCGAATACCAGCGACGCCTTCGCCTGCTCGACTTGCGCCTGGCTCGCGGTCACCTGCGCCTTCTGCACCGCGATCTGGGCGTCCACGTTCTCGACGTTGGCTTGCGCCTGCTGCACCGCCGCCTGCGCGAGTTGGACGGCGATCTGATAGTCCGTGGGATCGATGACCATCAACACCTGGCCCTTGGGCACGAACTGATTGTCGGCGACCGGCAGTTCGACGATGCGGCCGGCGACCTCGGGTGCCATCGTGACGGTATAGACGCGCACCGTGCCATCGCGGGTCCACGGCGTCTCCATATAGGCGTTCCACGTCATCCAGCCGAGCGCCGCGGCAACTCCGGCCGTAGCGAGCGTGATCAAGAGCGGGACAATTCGGATCCGCGCCGCCCCCCTCTGAATTGCGAGAGCCGCCGGCCGCACCGAGCTAACGACACGAAGATCGACTCTCTTGCCGCGCTCCGATTTGGCTTCAGCATCGACCATGGCAAATCTCAGCGGGCGACGACGAGCACGATCGAGGATAGCACAATGATGTACACGGCGAACACGAATAGCGCCGGATGCCAGACATGGCTCAGCAAGTCGAAACGGTCCGCGATCCGGCGCAGCCCGACTGTAGCAAACCATGCCGCGATAATCAGCAAAGAGATCGGCGCGACGTAGACGCCGAGCAGGTCGACCTCCATGAACGTCAAGCGGGTGCTCCTTGCTCGAAGTAAGCGCGGTGTTGGACGAGAGCGTCGCTGATGAGAAGGATGAGGGTGCGCGCCCGCAGCGCAAGCGAAGTCAGCGGATGGGTGTCCGGTAAGGCGGCGAGACGGCGATCGAGCGCGTCGAGCCGGGCGGTTGCGGCGGCGGCATCTCCTTGCGCCAAGGCCGTCAACGCCGCTTCGAGCTCGGAGTGGCCGCCGAGTTGCGGCGCCATGCGGCGCAGATCGATGATCTCGCTTCCAACCGACAGCGCGGTCACGACTTGCGCCCGCTGCAGCGGCTCGGCGGCGTTCGGCAATACCGCGATACGGGCGTACATGCGGCCTTCCCACTCTTCCCGCAGCGGCGGCACAGGGTCCCTCGCCATGCGGCGCAGGTCGCGCAAAGTCAGCATGAGCAGACGGCGCGTCCGAAAAGCAGGCGAGAGCGGCGGCAACAAGCGAAATGACAGCGCTCCGGCGGCGGATCCTGCAACAATCGCGAGGGCGGTATTATAGAATTGCGCGGTGTCGTAGATCATCTGGTTGGCCGGCTGGAGCAGTGGCACGAAATTATACGTCATGCCGATAAACATCGCTGTTTGCCATGGTTGGGCGACCAGTGCAGCGACTGGGACGAGGTAGAGCCCAATGACGATGCTGAAGCCGACGAAGGTCTCAACCTTCGGCAATAGCGCAAATTCGACGATCGCGGCGCCAGCCACGCCAAGGCAGTTGCCCACCGTGAATTGAAAAGCAAAAGCGTAGGCCTCATCGGCTCTCGGCGCGAGCAGAGTGACGACAATAGCGGTAAACGTGATGGCGAAAGCACCATTCGGCCATGCGGTGATGATCCAGAAAAGCTCAGCCGCGCCGATGGCCACGAAAGCCCGTCCGGCGTTGACGAAAGCAGGCCACCAGTCGGGCACGTGAAGCCTTACGCGCTGGTGAGGGCCGGCGCGGACGGGCTTGCCGGTCAGCAACGCGAGTGCATCGAGAGTATCCATCAAGCCGGCCAGCACCTTCGCACTCTGGTAAGCGAGGAGCCGCGGTGAGACCGCACCGACCGGCATTGCGATCAGCGTCCGAACTGCCGCGCCACAGAGGCTTCGCATGCCGGCCGGGTCGGCTATCCAAGGTGACTGCTCGCCCTGCGCGGGCACGGACCGCAGCTGCTGAGGAATGTGGCGCAGTACGGCATCGGCGTCCTCCCGGCTTGCATGCGTCGGCAGCCGCGTGAGCCGTACCGCGGCGTTGCGCCAAGCGGTGAGCGCAGCCAATAGGCCGTTAAGCGCCGACTGCAGCACCGGCGAATGATAGCGCAGCGTCGAGGACTCTCCGACCGCCTCGTCGATCACGGGGTCGAGCGCAACGACCTTTCGGACGAGCTCGCGGCGATGCGGCTGTTGCGTGTCGGACGACGTCGATCCTGCCAGCGCCAAGGTAGAGCCGAATCGAGCGGCGATTTCGGCCGACACTGCCGCGAAGATCCCTGCAAGCCGCCGATGTGCACCGCCAAAATCGGTCCCGGCGAGCACAATCCCGGCGCAGACGATGCCGAGCCAAATTTCGCTCACGCGCCAGATCGCGAGCATGAACGCGTCCCCATTGGGCCCGCCCGTCGCGCCGAGCTGATCGCTGGCAATGATGGCGGCGGTGTAGCCTGCCAGCGACGCCGCGTAGGCCGCGAAATTGCGCAGCAGCGTGGCGACGAGCGCGCAGGCCGCGCCCCACAACGCGAGACCAATGAGAAAGAAGGCGCGGTCCTGCGGGAAGCAGGCCGTGAGCACCACGATCGCGACCCCGCCCACCAAGGTGCCGATCATGCGGAACCAGCCCTTGCGCAGCGATGCGCCGAGATGCGGCTGACACACGATCGCCGCCGAGGTGCCGGCCCAAAAGGCGTTGTCGAGTTCGAGCCAGAACGCGAGGTAAAGGGCGAGACAGACGGAGGCCCACAGGCGCAGGCCAAAGAGTAGCGGCGGGGGCGCGGCCCTGAGGACGTCGATCAGGGCGCTGCCCCATTGGGCGGGGTGAGCTCCTCGCTCTCGTCCAGCCTCGTTTACCGAAGACATGTAGGAACATCTCTCTTGAGACTGGTTTCTTCGCAGCCGCGGCGCCTCGGGCGATCGCTCTTGCTGGTCGTCCGTTGCGGGCAATCCGGCATATCTGATCGCCTTGCGATGCGCCCGTGCGGAATTGCTGCAAACCGGCCGTTCTTGCAGCGTCGCCAAGTCATTTCGCGCAAGGGACAATTTCGCATGAGGTCGACCGCAATTCGAGCTGGCGAGTGAGACCCCAAAACAAGGTATCAGCGGGGGCTACCGAAGTATAAGCCTGGGCACACGCGAGTATGTGCGAGCAAAACCACCGAGTAAGCCGCATCAACCGCGTACGATTGAGAGATTGGGGGGCGGGTGACCTAATCGCAGGCAAGGGCAGGGGCCGGCCCGTCGCGTGCGACAAACCAAAGTGCCCGTCATGCCAGCGTAAACCGCTGTGGCGCGGCGGCCACTTGAATCGAAAATGTGCGCTCCAGCTGCATCTGACGCCCACTGTGTCTTGCAACTGTCTTTTTTCGGATCAGGATGCTGTGTGTCCAGGCAGGGGGCTGCCGTGACAAAGCTCGCCGCCGCTGGCGCCGCGAGCGCAGCATGGCCGCCGAACCGGCCGCGGCCAAAGCCACGCCCGCAAGCACGCCCGCAACCACATCGGCGTCCACGCCCAAAACGTGCACAGGCGCTGGGACTTCCTTGCAACGGACTGCCAGCTGACCTGGTACGGCATCACGCTCTACGGCGCGATTGACGCGGGATTCAGCTACCAGACTCACGGCGCGCCTTTTGATCCGCGAAGCCCTCCGGGGTCCGCATACATCGTCCAGAGATATAGCCGTTCGCCGCGGTGGGACATCGCGCCCAACGGGTTGCAAAATTCATTCACTGGCATCAAAGGAACCGAGCCGATTGGCGGAAACACCTCTGTGGTCTTTGCTCTGGACGCCGGCTTCGACCCTTATTCATTCAAATTCTCCAACGGACCGGGGTCGGCTGCTCACAACGCCGGTGTTCCCCAAAACCAGCAAACCTCGTGGGCCGATTCCAGCCGCGCCGGCCAGTGGTGCAACGGGAACGGTTATGTCGGCGTCAGTTCTCAGAGCTTTGGCACACTGACCGTTTTCCGACAAAACTCGCTCACCTATGATGGAGTCCTCGAATACGATCCGATGGGCGCCAGCTACGCCTTCTCACCGATCGGCTGGCAAGGATTAACCTGCGGCGGCGGCAATACCGAAAACTGCAGGCACACGACGTCTCTGAAATATAAGCTCACGGTTGGCCAGGCCCGCGTGCCGGCGATTTGGCAGTTCGGTGGATACGGGCAGAACAACGCCTCCAATGGCGCCTATCAGGTCGGCGTGGGCGGCGATATCCCGCATCTGGCCAACGGCGTGCTCTCGTTCGACGCGATTTATAGCTACGTGAAAGATTCCGTAGCGACCGGGCTTTCGGGCGGGAGCACCGACATCAACGGAAACCCGATACCACCGTTCCTGCCGCAGGTGCTGACGGCGACGATCTCGGACAATAGGGCCGTGATGCTGCTGGCCAGGTATACGAATGGACCCCTGAAGTTGTATGCGGGCTTCGAGCAGATTCGATATTCGGCGCCGAGCGATCCGCAGACCGCTTTTACGAATATCGCAGGAGGCTTCGTTTGCCTGGGCTGTCAAACGTTCAACAACACGAATATCAGCAATACGTCGTTCGGTGCCAACGGTCTTGCTGACCGGATTTTCGACGTCTATTGGACCGGCGTCAAATACGCCGTTACCAGCCAGGTGGATGTGATCGCCGCTTATTACCATTACACCCAGCATTCCCACTTCGGAACACCCACCGGCGGGGTCATGCCCTGCGACGGCAAAGAGCATGCGCAATGCGCCGGTACGTTGAACGCGGTCTCTGGTGTTATCGACTGGAAGTTTGCACCGAAGTGGGATGTTTACATCGGCGTCTTTTGGTCGGAATTCAATGGCGGATTGTCGAACAGCTTTTTCGTGAACGATAACGTCTCTACTAGGGCGGGATTGCGCTTCAAGTACTGAACCACGAGGCTGTGGCCGATCTGTACCCACGGCCGTCATCGCCGGGCTTGACCCGGCGATCCATGCCGTTTGAGAGGAGCTTTTGTTTTTCGGTGGATGCCTGTTCAAGCCCGGGCATGACCAAGCGATGGCGGCCTGAAGTCTGTAATTGGAATCACGCCGCCTGATCCTCAGATCGCTTTCCGGTTCACTCTTGCTGGCCGTGTTCGGCCATGCAGGTCCGGTACTGAAAAATCTCCATGTTGCCCCAGAGGTACTGCGGATAGCGGGCCGCTAACAGGTTGCACTCGTGAATAGCCTGCGCGCGTTGCTGACTGATTCTTTCTGGGCCGCGTTGCGCGTAGCTAGCCGAGGCCAGCGCGGTAACGGCAATTCCTGCGGCAAGGGCGGCCAAACCTTTCTTAAAGTTCATCACGACGAGTCTCCTTCGAATCCGTCGCCCCGTCACACGACACAGTTGGGCGCCGGGGGAGAGCTCGCTTCTTCGGTTTTGCTGCGGTTAGCTCGCAGTTGCCAGCGATTGGCTGCAATGCGTAGAGCGCAATAAGGGAAGCGCATTGCGCCCTACAAAGGCCCCCTTGGGTCACGAGCGGGTGGGCCAGAAGACGGCAACCTAAACCAAAGTATTAGCGAGTCGTCGAATTGGGTTATCCGTCAATGCGGAAATATGACTTATCCGGCCGCTTCCGGGACCTATTCTATCGGTGACTGCAACGCCTATGGCCCTGCGCCATGCGGGAGTTGCGGTAAAGGACAAGGAGATGTGTCATGAAGAAATTTCTTACCGCGATCGCGTTGATCTCGCTGCTCACCATCCCGGCTCTCGAGAGTGCAAACGCAGCCCCTGTGTCGCCGGCCAGCTCCTCATTCGGGAGCAACGGCTACTAATACTCTCCCGAGTCATGTCGAGCGTTTCTGTTCGCGCTCAACATTATGTGCCTCTCAGGGCGGCCGGCGCGCACTTGCGACACGGCGTCCCTCCTGCCGGAGGGTTCCTCCGATGAACCAATTTTCTCTCGCCGCCGTGCCAGTTGTTGGGTTCGTCCATGGTGTGGTTAGGCCGCCGCTCGGGTTGCCTTTGCCGGAGGACGAAGACGTTCCGCACGGGGACGGCATTGAGCGCAATCAGACGGACACCCGCGCCACTGCGGGGGCGCGGGCGTCCTCGCGCACCGACCTGACTTGAGCCAGGCCGCGCCCGACCGTCAGTGAACGGTGGCAAGCAATGCCCTCGCCGGCGGTAAATACATTGTGATTCGCGATAGCGCTCGATTGAGTGACGCAAGCCGCCCAAAGAGGCATAGTCGAGTCGTTCGGAACCGGAGCAGCCGTCATGCGACAATCCATGTTGCCTAAGCTGACGACCGTCGTTGTTGCGGTCGCGCTGACAGGCGCCGTCACGGTCACCGACGCCACTGCAGCCGGCAGCCGTGCAGCCGGGGCCGGCGTCCTCGCGGGCGATCGCTCCGCTGGCGGCTTTCGCCCGGGTGGATTAGCGCGCGGTTACTACGGGCGTCGCGGCTATTACCCATTCAGCTATTACGGCTATGGCGGCTACGGGGGTTACGGCGGTTACGGCTCTTACAGCAATAATGGATGCATATCGCTTGACGCTTACGGCTGTGGTGAGTGAACGCGGAGCGCGGGGCGCGGCCGATGCATGAGGCGAGAGTCTCACCGCGTGCTTCGCGCCGAGAAGCAAGGCCTCATGCCGCCGCTCGGCAGCCGGCAATCTCGCTGAACTCCGGATAATACCGAGCGGTCATGCGGTAAAGCACACTCGGCGTGTGCCTCTCCCGGTTCTGGTCGTATTCAATGCGGTGCCGTCGTCGATGCGTCGGTCGCCACATAGGGCTTCACCATTTTTCTCGGATCGACCACGCGATCGAATTCGGCTTCCGTGACAAAGCCTAGTTTCAACGCGGCAGCCTTGAGCGTGAGGTCGTTATCCATGGCGTAATGGGCAATTTTTGACGCCTTGTCATAGCCGATGACAGGCGAGAGCGCCGTTACCAGCATCAGCGAGCGCTCGACGTATTCGTTGATCTTCTTGAGATTGGGCTTGGTGCCCTCGATCAGGAACTTGCGGAAGTTCGCGCAGCCATCGGTCATCAGCGTGATGGAGTGGGTGATATTGAAGATCATCAACGGCTTGTAGACGTTCATTTCGAGATAGCCGCCGGCGCCGCCGAAACCCACCGCGACGTCATTGGCCATCACCTGCACGGCGATCATCGTGAGCGCTTCGCACTGGGTGGGATTGACCTTGCCCGGCATGATCGAGGAGCCGGGCTCGTTCTCCGGGATCTCCAGCTCCGCGAATCCGGCGCGAGGTCCGCACGACATGAGGCGAATGTCATTGGCGATCTTATATAGCGACACCGCGAGCGTGCGGAGCGTTCCGGACAATTGAACGAGCGCATCGTGGGAACCCTGCACGGTGAATTTATTGGGGGCTGTGACAAACGGCAGGCCGGTGAGCTTGGTGATCTCGGCAGCCGCTGCTTCGGCGAAGCCCGGTGCCGAGTTGATACCTGTTCCCACGGCCGTACCGCCCAGCGCCAAGCGGTACACGCCTTGCAGGGCTGCTTCGATCCGTTCGAGATCGTCCGACAACATGCCGGCATAGCCGGACCACTCCTGGCCCAGCGTCAGCGGCGTGGCATCCTGCATGTGGGTGCGCCCGATCTTGACGATGTCATCCCACGCCTGTGCCTTGGCGTTGATCGCATCGCGCAAGGCGGCGACCGCGGGAATGAGGCGCTGCTTCACGTTGACGGCCGCGGCGATATACATGGCCGACGGGAACGAGTCGTTCGAGGACTGAGCCATGTTGATGTGATCGTTGGGGTGGACTGGCGTCTTGCCGCCCAGCGGCGTTCCGGCGAGTTGGGAGCAACGATTGGAGATCACTTCGTTGACGTTCATGTTGAACTGGGTGCCGCTGCCTGTCATCCAAACATGCAAGGGAAACATGTCGTGGTGGTGCCCGGCGAGGATTTCATCGCACGCCTGAACGATCAGTCTATAGCGCTGATTGTCGAGCCGATTGCCAGCATGATTGGCGGCGGCGGCTGCTTTCTTCAAAATGGCATAGGCAGTAATCATTTCGCGCGGCATCAAATCCTTGCCGATGCTGAAATGCTCAAGCGAGCGCTGAGTTTGAGCGCCCCACAGCTTGTCCGCCGGCACTTCAACCACACCAAGGCTGTCGGTCTCTTTTCTCATGCTGACCATTTTGACCTCCCGGGTCTGGATACTTCTTTAGCTCATTTAGCTCAACGGCCACCTAGCTGCCGGCTTTGGCCACGAAGGAGTCCTTGGCACCCGGCTTGAGCACGACGTATGCGCGCCGCCACGGCTGATCGTCTATCAGACGCCATTTGTGGCCTTTGCCGATATGGTCCTCAGCGAGCAGGATATCACCGGGCCGCACCACAAATGTCTCGCCGTCGGGTGTGGCAAATTCCAGGGTTCCTGACAGCGTGATCACGAATTGGGGCTCCGGATCAGGGTGCCAGTCATAGGAGGAATGCGCCGGCGATTCCTTGAAATGGATGGCAATCACGTCGGTGCGATCCTTCTCATCGATTGTGCCTTCAAGCACGTGCGATGCGCCATCGGAACCGGTATATAGTTTGAACGCTCTGACCATTTTCTACTCTCCTCTGAGTTTGATTTCATTACGATCGCGGTTTGCCGGTAGGGCGATGTGCATTGCATGCCCAATCGCTAGTAATGGCTGGACGCCGAGCGCACCTTTCCCCTGAACACGCTGTAACTGATCGCGGTGTAGAGCAACAGGAGCGGGGAGACGAAAAGGCCTCGAATGCAAGACTCGATTGCGGCGCCGCTGTTTCCTCGATAGTGAGGACAATGTTCAAACGTTTTCCAGGTGCAGCTCGGCGGCGGTGTCGGCGCGTATGCGGCGGGACAGCGCGGCGTCCTCGATGAGAGATTCGCCATATGACGGGATCATCTCTTTCAGCTTGGGAAGCCAGCGGTTGGCCGTCAGTTCGTCCTTGAAGGATTTCTCCAGCACGCTGATCGCGATGAACACCGCCGTCGATGCGCCGGGCGATGCCCCCAGCAACGCCACCAGCGAACGATCGGCCGCGGCGACCAGTTCGGTACCGAACTCCAGAAATCCGCCGCGCTTGGGATCCGGCTTGATGATCTGCACGCGTTGTCCCGCCACTGAGAGTTGCCACTCAGCCCGCTTGGCGCGCGGGTAGTATTCCTGCAGCGCCGCGAAACGGTGACGGTCTGTCTGCAGAACCTGGCCGATCAAATATTTGGTCAGATCGAAGTTGTCGCGAGCAACTGCCAGCAGCGGTCCGATATTCGCCGGCCGGATCGACTCGAACAGGTCCATGAGCGAGCCATGCCTGAGGAATCTGGTGGAAAAGCCCGCATAAGGCCCGAACAGCAGCGAGTGCTTGCCGCCGATGACGCGGGTGTCGAGGTGGGGAACCGACATCGGCGGAGAACCGACCGAGGCCTTGCCATAAACCTTGGCGTGATGGCGCTTGTTGACGTCCGGATCATTACAGCGCAGCCAGATGCCGCTGACCGGAAATCCGCCGTAGCCTCTGCCTTCCGGGATTTTGGACTTTTGCAGTAGCGGCAACGCGCCTCCGCCGGCCCCGAGATAGACGAATTTCGCCGTGGCCGAGCGCTTCTCGCCGCTGTGCTGGTTCTTCATGTCGATGCGCCAGCGCCCGCCCGGCTCGCGGCTGATGCCAGTGACGCGATGGGAGTAGTGGACCGAAAACCCCTTCATGGCTGCGAGGTAGCGAACGAGCTGGCGGGTCAATGATCCATAATCGACGTCGGCGCCGATGATGATACGCGTGGCCGCCACTTGTTCGTCGGCGGCGCGGCCCTCCATTACCAGCGGAACCCACTCGCTGAGCTTCTTCTTATCCTCCGTATATTCCATGCCGTACCAGCAATGATGCGCGCTCATCGCCGCGAAGCGTTTTTTTAGGAAGGCAACGTTGTCCGGGCCGTGCACGAAGCTCATGTGCGGGACCGGATGGATGAACGATTGTGGATCTGCGATCGCGCCCTTCTTTACCAAATAGGACCAAAGCTGCCGCGATAAGTCGAACTCAACGTTGACGTCCAGCGCCTTGGAGATGTCGATGCTGCCGTCGCTCCGCTCGGGCGTGTAGTTGAGCTCGCAATTCGCCGCATGGCCGGTGCCGGCATTGTCCCAGGCGTCCGAGCTCTCGAGCGCCGCGCCGTCGAGCGTCTCGACCATCGAGATCTTGAGCGTCGGCTCGAGCTCCTTGAGAAAGACGCCGAGCGTGGCGCTCATGATGCCGGCACCCACGAGGATGACATCCGGCTCGCTCGCGGTTCGATTGTCACTCATGGGTTCTCCCCATGATGAGCTCGCGGCATGTACGCTCATGTTATCTCCTTCGCGCATTCACGAATCCCCGAGGGGTTCGTAGACGCGCTCATGCGTGGCGAGATCGGCCTGCTCATTCGCATCCTGCATGAGCGAAGCTTTTCCCGGTTTTGGCTCGTATCAGCTTGACAGCCCCACGATAATTCGCCGCTACCGGATAAACTCGCTAATGCGACCGTCGTTTTTTCGCTTGGCGATCCTTGCGGCGCGTGGGCAGATCTTGCGTCCCATTGCCAATGATCGGCGCCAAACGGCCGGCGCGGCAGAAGGGTCCGGCAGGGGATCGTGCCGAACGGTAAGAGCAGTCGACCGCGTCGGCCATAATGTGAGCCGCCTGTCGGGGAGCTGCAGCTCAAATATCTGATCGCCGGGGCGCCCATCATCGCGCTCTCCATGTACGATCCGAGCGATAGCTTAGTACCAGACGATTGGGCGGGCTACAGGAATGCGTTGCTTCTAAGCCTATGTCGACGAGGGCTTTTGCGGATGCCGCAACAACATCTCTGATCGACGAGTCTTGTGACATGGCGTCATCGAGGCAAGCCGGGCTGCAGGCCTCGGCAGAGGTCGCGCTGGAACAACGGGAGAGCGTTCAGCGTCTTCGCTCCATTCACCGTGAGTCATCGACAGCGGATCGTTGACTTCGCGCTCGCAAGCCGCTTGCCGATTTATGAGGATCGGGTCCTCCCGGGCGCGTCAGGCGTAGTCTCAAGAATAGTCTTCCTGCGGGCGCCACGCACGTGTGCTTCGCCTCGCGCGTAAAGGGCGGCGGAAGCCTTGGCCGCGCGCGCTACTTGCGTGAGTCGGCGGCGATCTGCCGGATGGCAAACCCGCGTTTCACGCGGTCAGGAATGGATCGGGCGACCGGAACCGGCCGGAGGAAAGTTCGAGGAACCGCAACCGGGTGTGACCTGTGTCATGCGCCCAGTCCCACGCGACCGCCGTTCCATTCGGCGATCGCCCTGTAGGATCAGCTCGACGGGAAGCAGCGAGATGATGCCGAACGCAACCGCGCCCGAGGAGAGCAGAACCCCAAGCAGGTTGAACATGCCTGACCACACCACCGCGAAATTCGCGGGCAGGGCACGGGTGTAGATGACGGTGGCGACCGCATTAGCGGTGTCGTGAAAGCCGTTGACAAACTCGAACGCGAGCGCGATCAGAAGCGCGACGAACAGCAGAAGAAACGGGGTATAGGTCGAGACCTGCGTGCCGCTCGCATCGACGTCGACATAGATGCTGTAGGCTACATACAGCGTCGCTACTGCGACGATCCCCATAAAAATGATGCCTGAAAGCGGATGAATACCGCGGTCGAGGTCTGGCCCTTTCCGCCTGGCAGGTTCGATCGAGCCGGGTAATGCGATGTCACTCATGGAGTCCTCTCGGCCAATTCAAATCTGCGCATCCTATGTGACGGTTAAATGACGCTCGGACCAGGCGTCTTGGGTCATAAGGTTCAGAGTCAAGGTCTAAACGTGATCCGACCGCACCCTACGCCTCTCGCCGAACGACATTGGAACGGCCTTCAACGCGATCCCGTATCCGTTTGGTGGATAGCCTGAAAGTGCTTGACCCAGACGGCCGATTAGAGAAGCGGACATCAGTGCGGCTTTTTTGCTGTAAGCCGAAGTCGCGGGAAAGTGAATCTCTCCATAATGAAGCTACGCTTACTGCATGAACCAACCATGGCTGACCACGATTGATGGCCAGTCAATGCGTTCGATCCGAAGGAAGCCAAGAACAACGCTGTTTGCGCCACGTCATCAACCGTGGTGAACTCACCGTCGACCGTTTCCTTGAGCATCACGTTCTTGATGACTTCCTGTTCGGAGATGCCAAGCTCTTTCGCCTGTTCGGGAATTTGTTTGTCGACGAGCGGCGTGCGCACGAAA
>DATFQX010000099.1:0-4924 GCA_035263865.1 Xanthobacteraceae bacterium | reverse complement strand
TCATAAACGCGCAGCCACAACCGTATTGACGCAAGCTGGAGGAATGCGAGGTAGTTGGCCGCGAGCTTGTCGTAGCGGGTTGCCACACGCCGACAGTGCTTGATCTTGTTGAAGAACCGTTCGACCAGATTTCGAGCCCTGTAAAGATACGGACTGAAGCACAGTTCCTCTGTCCGATTTCTCTTCGGTGGGATATTTGCCCAGGCGCCGTGCTGGCGAACAAGGTCTCTGATCCAGTCTGCATCGTATCCACGGTCAGCCAGCAGCGTTGATCCCGACTTCAGGCGGGACAAGAGCTTGGCCGCAAGCCGATTGTCATGCGCTTCGCCCGTTGTGAGCGCGAGCCGGATCGGCAAGCCGCTGCCATCGACCAACGCATGTATCTTGCTGGTCAGCCCACCTCGCGACCGGCCCATGGACTGTCTCTTGTTGCGGGCGACACAGGCCCCGTGCTGGTGTACGCGGACGATGGACGTGTCGATCATCTGTACCGCCGCATCGTGGTCGGCGCTCAATGTATTCATGATCCGGTCCCACACGCCAGCCCTGCGCCAGCGAACGAAGCGATTGTAGCAAGTCGTGCGCGGCCCAAAACTCACGGGCAGATCGCGCCATGGTGCACCTGACCGCAAGACCCAAAAGATGCCATTGAGGACGCGCCGGTCGTTCACACGCGGAACGCCACGCGGCTTGTTCGGCAGGAACGGCTTGATGGCGGCATATTCAAAATCGGTGAGTTCGTAGCGCATGATTCGAGGCTCCGGTTTAGGAGCTTGAATCACGCACTGGGCGACACCATCAACACGCATAAGCCCATCGCGGCAGATGCTAATACCCTGATTTTACTTCCGCTTTCGGATCATAACCGGACATGCCCGGGATCTGCTGCCGGATCGCCTCGGCCGCGAATGACCCGGTCAGACATTTGTCGGCCATGCGCCATGGACAAGTCGGGCAACCTGTCCGATCATTTCGCTACACGGCGGTAGAGGCGCTCGGATGGACGTCGCAGGCTGGCTGCGGAAGCTGGGCCTCGAACAGTATGAACCGGCGTTCCGCGAGAACAAAATCGATAGCGAGATACTGCCGAAGCTGACCGCCGAGGACTTGAAAGACCTCGGTGTCAGCTCGGTTGGTGACCGCCGGCGATTGCTCGACGCGATTGCGTCGCTGCGGGGCGAAGCGATGCTCCCCGCCGAGGGGATCGATCCGGTCGGTGCGGCCGCACGAGGCGAGAGCGGTAGAAGTGGTGCCGAACGCCGACAGCTCTCGGTTCTGTTCTGCGACCTCGTCGGCTCGACGGCGCTCGCCGCGCGGCTCGATCCCGAGGACATGAGCGAGATCATCGGTACCTATCACCGCTGCTGCACCGAACAGATCGGCAAAGCCGGCGGCTTCGTCGCCAAGTACATGGGAGACGGCGTTCTCGCCTATTTCGGCTATCCGCAAGCGCATGAGGACGATGCCGAACGAGCTCTGCGCGCGGGGCTCACGCTCGTCGAAAGCGTCCCGAAGCTTCGAGCGGGGCGAGACGCCGCGCTGCAAGTTCGCGTGGGCATCGCAACCGGGTTGGTGGTGGTCGGCGATTTGATCGGCGAGGGCGACGCACAGGAGCGTGGCGTCGTGGGCGAGACGCCCAATCTGGCGGCGCGGCTGCAGGAACTCGCGGAACGCGGTCAGGTCATCATCTCGCAGAGCACGCGCCGCCTGGCCGGCGGCTTGTTCGAGTATCGCGACCTGGGCGCCGTGGCGCTCAAGGGTCTCGCCTATCCCGTGCAGGCCTGGCACGTCGTGGGTACCAGCACCGTCCAAAGCCGCTTCGAGGCGCAGCACGAGGCGAGGCTCACCCCGCTCGTAGGCCGGGAAGAGGAGCTGGAGCTCCTGATGCGCCGGTGGCGGCAGGCGGCGGCAGGCGAAGGCCGCGTGGTCCTTGTCTCAGGCGAGCCGGGGATCGGCAAGTCGCGACTGATCGCCGAACTGCAAGAGCGGCTGCAAGCGGAATCGCATACGCGATTGAGGTACTTCTGCTCGCCCCACCATACGGACAGCGCCTTCCATCCCGTCATCGCCCAGCTCGAGCGGGCGGCTGGGTTGGCCCGGCAGGATCCGCCCCACATCAGGCTCGAAAAGCTGGCGTCGCTGCTGGATCCGGGATCGGACCGGGACTTGAGCGTTCAGCTCCTGGCCGAGCTGCTCTCGATCCCATCGGCCGATCGCTATCCGCCGCTCAACATGACCCCGCAGCGGCAGAAGGAAAAGACGCTCGAAGCCCTGATGCGCCAGCTCGAAGCGCTTGCCCGCAGCGTGCCCGTCTTCATGGTTTACGAAGATGCCCACTGGATCGACCCCAGCTCTCGCGAGCTGCTGGATGTGACGATCGAGCGCGTCGCGGCGATGTCCGTCCTCCTCATCGTCACGTTCCGGCCCGAATTCCAGCCGCCGTGGGTGGGGCAAGCGCATGTCACCACCGTCACGCTGAACCGACTCAGCCGACGCGAGGGGGCAACGCTGGTCGGCCAGGTGGTCGGCAACCAGGCGATCGGCGACGACCTCGTGGCAGAGATCGTCGAGCGCACGGACGGCGTCCCGCTCTTTGTCGAAGAGATGACGAAAGCCGTATTGGAAGCCGGCGGGCGGGAGGATCGAGCGAGGGTCGTCTCGGGCGCACCGCTGCCGCTTCCGGCCGTTCCCCCCACACTTCATGCCTCCCTCATGGCTCGCCTCGATCGTCTGGGAACGGCCGCCAAGGAGATCGCGCAGATTGGCGCGGTTATCGGGCGAGAATTCAGTTATGAGCTCCTCGCTTCCGTTGCCAATCGAAGCGACGCCGAGGTGCAGGCGGCGCTCGATCGTCTCAGCGAGGCAGGTCTGGTATTCCGTCGTGGCCTTCCGGCGAAGGCGAACCTGCTATTCAAGCATGCGCTCGTCAGGGACGCAGCCTACAGCAGCTTGCTGCGCGGACAGCGCCAACAGCTTCACGCGCGTATTGCCGCCAGCTTGGAAAATCAGTTCCCTGAAGTGGCGACGATGCAGCCGGAAGTCGTGGCGCAGCACTGCGTCGAGGCCGGATCGATCGAGAAGGCGACCAGCTATTGGCTTCGGGCCGGACAGCGCGCGGCGCAGCGTTCGGCGACGACCGAGTCGGTTGCCCATTTCACAAAAGGCATCGACGCTCTCGCCAGACTTCCGGCCGCGCCTCAGCGCGATCGGCAAGAACTCCGATTTCGGTTAGCTCTGGGGCCGGCGCTCATCGCGACGCGCGGGTGGAACAGCGCCGAGGCCGAAGCCTCGTACCGCCGCGCGCTGACCTTGTGCGAGGAACTTGGCGAGCAACGCGACCGCTTCGATGCGCTTTGGGGGCTCTGGCTCACGGTCGGCACGAGCGAACTCAGACCAGCCCAAACATTGGTGACCGAACTCTCGCTCATCGCGGATCGGCTCGGCGACAATGCGTTCCGCCTGCAAGCGCACCATGCGGGCTGGGCGACCTTCAGCTTCTTGGGCGAACTCGAACGCGCCCGCGATCACATGCGCGAAGGTCTGCGCATCTACGATCCCGAGAAACACAAAGACCATGCGCTCAACTACGGCGGACATGATCCCGGCGTGTGCGCCAAGGGCCAGGACTCGGTTGCGCTATGGCTCCTGGGATATCCCGATCAGGCGGCACGCTCCGCCGATGAGGCCATGGCTCTGGCGCAATCGCTCAAGCACATACCGAGCTTGGCGCACGCGCTCCTGTGGAAATGTGCCATCTGCGACGTAGCCCGGCGCGACCAAGAGTCCGCGCGCCAGTGCAGCAACAGGCTTCTGGCGTTGGCCACGGAACAGGGGCTCGCGCTCTACCTTGCGGTTGGCACGATCGTTCGCGGCTGGACCCTTGTGCATCAGGGGTCGATCGCCGATGGGCTCGCGGCGCTGCGCCATGGATATGGCCGCTACTGCGACATCAACAAGCTCTTTCGACCCTATTTCGGCGCCGTGTGTGCCGACGCTCTCTTGTTCGCAAACGAGATGGACCATGGGATGAACGTCCTCACGGAGGCGGTTCATCTCGCCGGGGAAACGCATGAGCTTTTTTGGCTCGCGGAGATGCTCAATCTTCGCGGTAAGTTCTTCCTTCTGACGCATCGCAAAATCGAAGCCGAAGAGAGCTACCGGCGGGCATACGACATCGCGCAGGGGCAAAACGCCCGTTCGCTCCAACTCCGCGCGGCGACGAGCCTTGCCCGCTTCTGGCGCGACGAAGACCGGCGCGCCGAAGCGCGCGATCTGCTCGCGCCGATCTACGGCTGGTTCACCGAGGGGTTCGACACCCCGGATCTCATGGAGGCAAAGGAAATCCTCGATACGCTGTAACCTGGCAGGCAAACAATGAGCCAAACTTGGAAGGCGTTTAGTGCTTTGCGGAACGGCTGGATTGGCGGCGGCGGGAACATTCGCCAGACCCTTCATCGCCAACGCACAGGCCAAGACGGCAACCGTCTTGTGGGTCCAAGGCTTCGTCAAGGAAGAGGACGAGGCGTTCAAGAACATGGGGGCGGCCTATGAAAAGGCCAGCGGCAACAAGATCGAGTTGGCCGGAACAGCCGATGTCAGCTCATGGCACAGCGCGACATGTTGCGTTGCGCCCGCCGATGGTCGCTTTCGGATTAAAGCGGACTCTCGTAAGTCGTCCAGCCGGACGAATTTATGAGTTCACGCCCTAGTTCGCAGCGCGCGCACAATCCCTATTTTATTTCAAGCGGCGCCGTCCCGACCGGCATGGGCGGACGCGGGATTTCGCTGATAGGCCGCGGCGGGTCGATGCCGACGACCGGCCGCGGCTGGATGTCGACAGGAGCGACCGGACTGGACTGGACGACCGCCGGCGGCTGAACGTCCCTGGGATGCGGAGCCGCCTCGATACCGGCAGCGCGGGGAG
>DATFQX010000098.1:0-61165 GCA_035263865.1 Xanthobacteraceae bacterium | reverse complement strand
GTCGCACACGTCGAAGGGCAACAACACCCGATTAAGCTTTATCTCGTGGTCTGGGGATGGCTGTTTGTCCTCAGCACTTGCTCTTATCTCGTCGACTACTTCGGTATCCATGGACACCTCAGATGGTCTCTCATTCTCCTGTTCATGATTTTGAAGGCAGGCTTGATTGTCGCGGTCTTCATGCATATGGCCTGGGAGCGGCTGGCCCTGATGTATGCCATTCTGGTCCCGCCAGTGTTGGTGTTGGTGTTTGTGGGCATCATGGTGTTCGAATCGAACTACACGCTTTTCACTCGGATCATATTTTTTGGGGCGGGGCCCTAGTTATAGTTAGCGAGCGCGATCACGCCGAACACAAAGTCGATCGCGGCCTCAGAAGGTCAGCTAAATCCAGCGTTGGTGTCGATGCACTCTGCCGCCGGGTTTCTGACCGACATCGCAAGTCCCCCCAGATTACGCTTTCTATGGCCCATCCCCGTGGGTCCAGGGAAACCTGTCGCGGTCCAGTCGCGGGCTCAGGTCCGGTTCCACGACCTTGCGGTAGAGATGCCAAGTCGAATGGGCGAGCACAGGCAGCACCACCGCGAGCCCAACGAAGAACGGCAACGAGCCGATCACCAGGGTGACGGCGACGAAGAGCCCCCAGGCCGCCATCATCAGCGGATTGCGAAGAACAGCTCTGACCGACGTGTGCATCGCGACCATCGCGCCGACATCCCGATCCAGCAGCAGCGGGAAGGAAACGACGCTGATCATCAGCACCAAGGCAGCGAACAGAAAGCCGATGCCGTTTCCGGCGATGATGAGGATCCAGCCTTCGGAGGTGGTTAAGATGTCGCTGAGGAACTGCCCGATCGATTCCGGCGACCCGTAGCCGAACAGCGACTGGTAGAGCCACTGTGCGGTGGTGAGCCAGATCAGGAACACGATCATCAAGACCATTCCGAGGGCGGCGATGGCGTCGAGGGAAGGGCATCGCAGCACTCCGAAGGCGTGCTTCCACGAAACATCGACACCTTTTTCGCGCTGCCGGCTCAGTTCGTAGAGGCCGATGGCCGCGAAGGGTCCGATCAGCGCGAAGCCCGCCGCGAGCGGGAAGAGGGACGGCATCACGTCGTAGCCGAATGTCATGCGGGCCAGAATCAGGCCGACGATGGGATAGATGATGGCGAGGAAAATGACGTGGGTCGGCATCACCCAGAAGTCTTCGATGCCTTTCGCTGCCGCGTCCTTCAAATCCACAAACCCAATCTTGCGGATGACTGGATAAGTCGGGCTCTCGCCCGCACGGGTGAGAATATGGAGATTTGGCATGCGAGCCTCCCTCAGCCGTTCTTCGAACGGTCGCGAGGCTCGAGGTGACGCAATGTTTCCGCTGCCGGCGCTGATCACGCGGGAGCTGCGACCTGTTGAGCGCAGTGTAGCGCGGCGGCCGGGGATTGTTTTCACAATATTGGGACGCTAAAAGTTATTTGAGCTGCATCGCGGCCCCTGCACGTCACTCTTCGGCGTTGTCGGCTCGCGGCACTTCGAGACGCATGGTCCACTCCCGCACAAGGTGCTCGGCTCAGGGCTTATTAATTTTCGAGAGAGTGTCAGAGTCAAAGCTAAGAGAACAGGTCAAGCAGAATAAGGATCACGCAGAATGATGAAGAGGGTTTCGATTGCGCTTGTCGCGTTCGCGTCCTCGGCGGGAGCGGCCGTTGCTGGAGATATCGCCGCGGGAGAAAAAACGTTCAAGAAATGTATCCCCTGCCATAACATAGGCGAGAACGCCAAACCCTCGATCGGCCCAATCCAAAACGGCTTGAAAGGACGCAAGTCAGGCACGGTGCCAGGCTACAATTACTCGGATGCCAACAAAAATTCCGGGATCGTCTGGGACGAAGCGACTTTCAAGGAATACATCAAAGACCCCAAGGCGAAGATTCCGGGTACTAAAATGGTGTTTCCGGGGATTAAGGACGAGAAGGAGGCCGAAGATTTGTGGAGCTTCCTCGAGCAGTTCGGACCGGACGGCAAGAAGATGAAATGAGCAATTCAGCTGTCGTTTGCTCAAAAATCCGTTTGGTCTCGGAATCGGTTGGCAGGTGAAGACTACGGGAGTAGCGGGTAAGCTAAGGGTCAGGCGTCCTCGGGCCGCTGAATGAACTCGTAAACCGGAACCTGAGGCGCATCTCCATCATCCATGATGTGCATGCGATACTTCTCTCACTCTTCGAAAGCCGCGAATGCGTCACCGAATAAAGTGCTCCGCAATGGGGACAAAAGAAGGTACGGCCTTCTGGGCGTGGCCCTGTTAGAGGCATGAGTTGCGCCTCCATTCATCAAGCCAGTATGCGCTCTGCACCCAATAAATTCCAGCACCGTCAAGACGTCCCGCAAGAGCGAGGCATTCCAGCCGATGACCCAGCGCGCGAGGTCATCGAGTGGGCGGCCCTTTCATGTTCTGTTGACCACTCAGGGCGCGATTAAATTCAGACTCATCCAGAACGTCCCATAGCCGATTGATTGTCGTGCGATCCGGCTGACTGTGGTCGGATAGGATGCGATTTACGGCACGGAGCACAAAGCAAAAAGCAGTATCGTGGCCGCGCTTTACCAATCACCATGTGTTTTGGCCAAGAAACTCGACCATCGGCATTGGCGGCTGCTGCGCGCGCGCCACAAACGGCCAAGCGACTGCCGCACCGCCGAGCGCGGCTATCAATTCTCGCCTTCCAATAATGACTGGCATGACCCTCTCCGTGCGAGGGCTACCTGGGAAGCATACCACAGCGTGAGGATTTGGTATGCCGATTTGCTTTCCGATCGATAACCGGTATCAGTGCGGAACACTCGCATTGGAGCGATACAGCGGCCCGGCCATCCATGCACTGATCGTATCAGCGGCCGAGTCTCATGGGCTGGCTGCTAGGAAACTTGGAAGTGTGACGACTTCCCACTTGCCCGAGCGTCGTTTGAATGTGCGCTTCATGTCCGAATGACATGCTTTGCGTCTGTAGATGACATCCTCAAGATCGTCGACAAGAAGAATCGGTGTGACTTGCGTTATTGTCATCTCGCCTTTGCAATTCGGGAATTTCCATAGTGGGCACTACCGAACAAGCCAGCTTGGTGCTCATGCCGTTCCTTTCGCCCGACAAATGTCGGGGCGACTCGATTGAGTGCCTGTCACTCTGAAAAGCAAGAGTTTGAGAACTAGCCCGGTCGCTTTACGGCAGCGGCTCGATCAGCAGAATTGTGCGCCCGTTATCCAACAAAGTCGAGGAAAATGATCGGCTCCGTTCGAGCATGTCGCCACATTGGTACTGTAAGACGGAGGCTACATTCAAAAGCTCGCGGTCAATGTCAATCGCGATCACGCGGCGTGCGACTCGCGCCATGGGCAACAGAGGGCCGCGCCGCGAGGTTAGGTAAATGGGTAGTAACCTTCTCTTCTGGATCGGTGTCGGTGCGACGCAAACGAGCGCCAGACGAAACGGGCTAAGCCCACGGATCGTCGATATCGGGTTATTTCGATTGTGGTCGGTATTCTGCTTGCACTGTTGATGGGCTGCCGGGTTGTTGATTTTGTTCTTGGTCAGCTCGCATGGCTTCGGCCTGGCGCCTATCCAGTTGTCAGATGTGCCGCTAATGGTGTGGAGCAGGCTCCGCTCCGGCATGGCTTTAGGGTCCAAAGCTACAACGTGAATCGACAGTGCTGCGCGAATTTGCCAGTATAGATCGGCTCGGAGATGGGGCGTTTTGGGGACATAAACTCTCCTTGTCCGAACTGAAGCCCGCTGCGGTCACCTCGGCGGGGCTCTGCTTTTGTTGTAGACAGGCGTGAAAACTTATAGCTTCGATGACCTCACGGCTTACCGACAGTTACATTTGGTTCGCGGTAGCGCTAGCGGCGGCGATAGTGGTACTCGCCTCTATCGCTATCTGGACATGATCCGCAGCAAGCCGGCCGGTGTCGTTCCTGAAAATTCAATCCGGAGGGATTCGCGTGGTGAGACAGAATCAGCGCATCATCCGATGCGATGTTTGCGATCATCCTCACTTACTTGCAACGTTTATAGCCGATCTGTTCAAGCCGCGTCGCCGGCCTGAAGTCGAGAACCTCTTTCTGCGTCATCAGCCCCCTAAGGCGAGCCCCCCAACGCGTCCGGCGATTATGCGGCGCGCTATCATACGCCCTGTTAGGCCCGGTCTCACTGGATGACCGCACCTCACAATGTACGCAAAAAAACGCCCAACGTGAGCTCGAATTGTCGTGTGATTGGATATCGGGACGATGTTTTTGTGATAAACTTTTTGCCCCCGGTCGAAGCGCCCCCGAATCAAGAGTTTGTAACTCAGAACACGGTTCACAGACAGACCAGAGCTTGCACGTCAAGGGAGCCCAATCTGTGGCGTCCTGGAGTTTAGTCCTCGCGGCGCTCGTCGTAGGCATCACCGTCTGCGTCGCGATCGGTTACATTGTGTTCCTTCAGCCAAACCCGGACTCGAACGTGCCTGATCTGCCGCCCAGCGATGCGGTGGTGGAAACGCCTCCTGACGAAACATCATCTACTTCTCTAAGCCCGTCCTCGAAGCCGGAGAATGCCAGTGAGGCCACTTCTGTAGGTTTGCCTGCAAGATACATTCAAAACGAGCCGCCTTCCTGAACTGGTCGCAAACGGCGATCTGACGCTTGGGGGAGAAACACACCGGAAGGCAGCGTGTAATGGCCGAGAGTTTTATGAGCACCAGGACGCGCGGAGCTCCATCGTGGCCAGAGCGAATTGGAAGTGTCTCTCGAAAAACAAAAGCCACCTGACGTTTTGGCAGAGCAACGAGCGTCGAACAAACTCGTCAAGCTGATCCGCAAGCTGCGGTGGATGGGCATGGAAGAGGAAGCGGTGAGAGTACAGAGGGAGCTGGCCCAGCGCGGCGTTCCGCCAGCGGACAGCGTGTTGGCAGCTCCGCACGAGTCGAACTAGCGCCTGTCGGTTCCGAAAACTTCATCCATAGGATTCGCGATTGCCAGCGAATCAGAACATGATTGCTGAATGATCGCAACTGCCCTTCCTTTTCGTCCCCGCTCTGCGCGACTGCTTCAAATCGCGACGATGGCTTGAAAGTGAAATCCTGGTCAGCTCAACCTCCCCCTCGCAGCAAAGCTTGAGGGGGACCCTGTTCTACGGCATCGTCGCGATCCACGATTCCTTATATAATCGCGGAAAAGCGCAAACCGCAGCTGTTGACCCACAAGAGACATTGGCCGAGTCGAAATCCCGCAACGCAGCAGTCTCCCGCGATGCGGAGGTGTGCTATCCTTTCTGTCGAAAGCACGGGAGCACTAGCAGTGAAACGTCGTGAGTTCATCACGCTCGTCGGCGGTGCGTCGGCGTGGCCGTTCGCGGCGCGCGCGCACAGCAACCAGCGATGCCGGTGGTCGGAGTGCTCAGCGCCGAATGGCCCAGCCTGCGACCGTTTGCGCGCATTTCACGATGGACTGCGGGAAACCGGCTATGTCAAAGGCCCGAACTTGGCGATCGAGTATCGCTGGGGCGGAGGGCCAACTCGATCGATTGCCGACCTTGGCGGCCGACGTGGCGTAGCCAATTAGTTATCTTCGCTGGCGTGCCGACTAGACGTTAGGATGCAGCCATCTCTCGTCCCGTCCGGGTCTTAGCTGGCGGGTCACCCCCGTTGGCGCGCCCCAGTAGTTGCGGCGTGATTTCGAGGCGGCCCGCTGGCGACGTAGGTGCAGTAGGAGGTGGCAGCGAGGCGGAGCTTATAGTGGCCTGATTTTGTACCACTGGACTCCCGCAATGGGAGGCAAATAATGCCAAGAAAGTTGTGCCCTAAATGCCACGGACAAAGAACGATCGCATGTCTCGCATGTCATGGCACTGGCAAAAAAATTCCAGTAGGTAACTGTGAAGAATGCGGCGGAACTGGCCGGCGTATATGCGATGTTTGTAGTGGTACGGGCGAAGTCGAACGTTAGCGATTTTGAAGCACCCCGCTGATAAATAGTACATGCGACGTCTCGACCACGACTGCTACTCGCGAGGCATACGATAGCCTGAATTGTTTTGACATTGAATCGAAATCCAGGCGGCGGCATAGCGCAAACGCGGGGTGAAGCATTCCGCGATCAGCGCCGCCTGAGCATTCAGCTGCCGCTTATACCCGTGGCAAGCAAGCCAGTACCGCCGAATAATGGCAACTCGCCGCGAGCAGCACAAAGCCATGCCAGATTGCGTTGTGAAAGCGTAAGCCTTGCCAGACATGAAAGAGCGCGCCGACTGAATAGAGAATACCGCCGATCGCGAGAAGCCATATGCTCGCGCTCGGGAGGGCAGATGCCAGCGAGTCGTAGGCAATGACACCGCTCCAACCCAGGAGCAGGCAAAGAACGACGGCTAGGCGATCGAACCGCCCGGGAAGTGCGAGCTTCAGAGCCATGCCGATGACGGCGCTCAACCAGACGCCGATGCCGAGACTTACCGAAACCAGAACGCCTTTCATCTGCGCCAGGAATGGCGTGTAGGTTCCTGCGATCAATAAATAAATCGCGGAGTGGTCGAACCGGCGCAGAACCCATTTGGCCGGCGAGACCGGCCACATGTTGTAGGCGGCTGAGAGCCCGAGCATCGTCACGAGGCCGATGACATAGACCAAAATCGGTACGACTTCGATGCGTTCCAATTTGAGTGCAAACACGACGATCGTCACAGCGCCGATGAGCCCTAGACAGACGCCGATGGCATGCACGACGCCATCGGCGATGATTTCAGCGCGGTCGTAATCCCAGCTGATTTGCCCCCGACATATGTCCGGTGATGACGCGAGGACGTCGCGTGAAGTCGTCATGACTTACGGCAATTCGATAATCTTGTTCACGCGCTTTGCCTATCCTACTTGTTCCGCGCGAAGTTTGCGTATGAGACCCTCATACAGGCCGCCGTCCCTACGCTCGCGATTCTGCATACGACTCGATTCGACGAGTTCAAGGTCACTTCACATTCAGCCAAGTCTTGTTCGAGACGGCGTCATGCCAGACAGACATGCGGAAATACTTCCATAGGCTTGACTGCGCCCCACTCGATTATTCCCAATTACGGTCCATCCGACTACATGAATTCGAACGTCTCTTACTGAGCTCAAGGAACTGGCTTAAGCTGCACGAGCGCTGCGACCTATTTTTCCGAATCTCCCAAGGGGCTGGTACAGGTCCAGCGTGTTACACCATCGTCGGGCGAGGTCGAGGAACCGATGGCCTCCCACAAGTTCAAGATCGGCAAGATTGTCACCATCAGGCCTGCACTCAGTTCTATGTGCTGCCGGCCGTTTCATGGCCGAAGACCCCTCTCTTCAAGAGATTGAAATTGCGGCCGGAATCCTTATCGGAAGAGTCACGCCCTCTCCCCGCCGGGGAGAGGGCTGCTCGTTCGTGCAACACGATGGAATGGGTGAGGGGGTTCGGATCCATCGGTACCGCCGGTAACCCCCTCACCCCAACCCTCTCCCCAAATGGGGAGAGGGAGCAGGCCGAGTTTGCCGCTCGCGCTGATATCATTTCTGCGGAAGCGGCACGCATCACATGACCACATACGACGCGATCATTTTGGGCGCGGGGCATAATGGGCTCATCCTGCAGGCCTATCTGGGCAAGGCGGGACTGAAGACGATTGCCGTCGAGCGCCGAGGCGTGGTGGGGGGCGGATTGAGCACGGCGGAGGATCCGCGCCAGGGCGGCTTCTTTCACAACACGCACGCGTTCTTCCTGCGCGCGATCACCGCCATGCCCTGGTACGTCGACCTCGACCTCGCGCGGCACGGCGCGCAGCTGATCGAGCCAGAACTCAACGTCGCGCTCATTACCTCCGACGGCCGCGCGCTCGAATGGTGGACCGACATCGAGAAAACCATCGCCTCGTTTGCCGCCTTAAGCACCCGCGATGCGAAAACCTTGCGCCGCTGGCACGACGCGTTCGTGCCGATCGTCGAAAAAATCCTCAGCCCCGAGGCGCGCTCGCCGCCATTGCCGCCGCACGAGCGCCGCGCGCTGCTTTCGCGCACCAGCGCCGGCCGGCGGCTGCTCGAGGTCAGCGCACTCTCGCCGCTCGAATTCGTGAGCCAAGAGTTCGAACATCCGACCATCCAGGCCGGTCTCCTCTTCTTCAACGGGCTGCGCGAGGTGGACCTGCGGCTCAAAGGGTTCGGCCACCACATCGCCGCGCTCATCGCGAGCCCCGCCAAGGCGCAGATGGCGCGCGGCGGCTCGGCGGTTCTTGCGCGCGCGCTCGAAGCCGCGGTGCGCAAGACGGGCGGCGAGATCGCCCTTGGCAGCGAACCCAAGCGCATCGTGGTCGAGGGCGGCCGCGCCATCGGCATCGAAACCCGCGACGGCGAGATCATCTTCGCGAAGCATCTCGTCGCCTCCTCGCTCAATCCGCATCAGACCTTTCTCGATCTGCTCGACCAAAACTTGCTCCCGCGCGAGATCCGCGAGCGCGCGCAAAACTTTCGCTACAATTTGTTGGCCCCGCTGTTTTCGCTCAACTTGGATCTCACTGAGCCGCCGCGCTATCGCGCGAGCGAAAAACATCCCGAGCTTGCGCACGCCTTCATGGTGATTCTCGGCCTCGACCATGCCGAGCAATTCGGCGAGATCGTGCGCCATCACGAGGCCGGCACCATTCCGCCGGCTGTGATCTGGGGCGCCTGTCCGACATTGTTCGATGAAAGCCAGGCGCCGGCGGGCCGGCACACCGCGTTCATGTGGGAAAAACTTCCCTACCGCGTGCATGGCGACGCGGCGAACTGGGACCGCCTGCGCGAGGAGCACGCCGGCGCGATGCTCCAGGTCTGGCAACGCTACGCGCCCAACCTCGCCGACGCGATCATCGATTCGTTTGCGCGCACGCCGCGCGACACCGCGCGCGAGCTTCCCAACATGCGCGAGGGCGATCTTCTCGTCGGCGCCTTCGCCAACGATCAGGTCGGCTATCACCGGCCGTTCCCCGGCGCAGGCCAATACCGCACGCATCTGCCGGGGCTCTATCTCTGCGGCTCAAGCACGCACCCCGGCGGCAACATCACCGGGCTTCCCGCCTACAACGCCGCGCAAGTGATTTTCTCCGACGTCGGCCTTGCCGCCGACTGGCTGCCGGCGCCGATCGCCGCGCAGCTCGCGGTGTAGGGCCGCGCGCGCGTTCGCTGACATGCACAGTTGCGCGCAGGACTCGGTCTGCCCCCTCCCCCGCTTGCAGCCGAACTCGGGTTTACCCGAGTTCGGCCACGTATTAGCTGGCCGAAGTCGGATATATCCGACTTCGGCTGGAGGGATAGGGAGGGGGGCATGCAACAAGATTGGCGCCTGTATGCCCCCTCCCCACCCCTCCCCCGTAAACGGGGGAGGGAGCAGACCGAGATCGCGGCGCGCTTCTTGCTACAATGCCAACGGTAACAGAGAGAGCGCGGAGCGTGGTGGCGGGCGAGACGGTAGCGGCGATGGTTGCGGCGCATCGCGCGGGGGCGAGCGTCGAGGCGACCGTGGCGCGCGCTTACGCGCGCGTTCGCGCGCATAACGACCCAGCGATATTCATTACGCTGCGGGAAGAGGCGGACGCGATGACCGAGGCGAAGGCGCTTGCCGGGAAGCGCGGCGCCGATCGCGCCGTCGCCGAGCTGCCGCTCTACGGCGTGCCCGTTGCGATCAAGGACAATATCGACGTCGCGGGATTGCCGACCACCGCCGCCTGCCCCGCCTTCGCCTATGTGCCGGAGAAAGACGCAACCTGCGTCGCGCGGCTCAAGCGCGCCGGCGCGATCGTCATCGGCAAGACCAACCTCGATCAATTCGCCACCGGGCTCGAGGGCGTGCGCACGCCCTACGGCATTCCGCGCAACCTGTTCGACAAGGCGCTGATCCCGGGCGGATCGAGCGCGGGCTCCGCGGTCGCGATCGCCGCGGGGCTGGTGCCGCTCGCGCTCGGCACCGACACCGCGGGCTCGGGCCGCGTGCCGGCGGCGCTGAGCAACACGGTGGGCCTCAAGCCGAGCCTTGGGCTGGTCTCGAATGCCGGCGTGGTGCCGGCCTGCCGCACGCTCGATTGCGTCTCCGTGCACGCGCTCACCGTCGAGGACGCATTCGCCGCGCTCGCCGCGATCGCCGGGCCCGACCCCGCCGATCCGTACTCGCGCAAGCATCGGCTGAGCGCGCTCGGCGCCGTACCGAGCGGCGTGCGGGTGGGCGCGCCGCGGCCGGAGCAGCGCCTCTTCTTCGGCGACGCCGCTTCGGCCGCAGCTTATGACGACGCGCTCGCGCGCTTGGCGCGGCTCGGCGCGAGAATCGTTACCTTCGACATGGCGCCGTTCTTCGAGGCCGCGCGGCTTCTCTACGACGGGCCGTGGGTCGCCGAGCGCTACCTCGCCGCGCGCGCGGTGATCGAGAAGGCGCCGCAAGAAATGCATCCGGTGACGCGGCAGATTCTCCTCGCGGGCGCGAAGTTCAGCGCGGCCGATGCCTTTGCCGCGTTCTACCGGCTCGAGGAATTGCGTCGCGTGTGCGCGGCCGCGTTTCGCGCGATCGATATGATGGCGCTGCCGACGGTGCCGACGGTCCACACCGTCGAGCAAGCGCGCGCCGATCCGATCGCGCTCAACAGCCGGCTTGGCACCTACACCAATTTCGTCAACCTGCTCGATCTTTGCGCGCTCGCGGTACCGGCCTCGCTGCGCGCCGATGGCACGCCGTTCGGCGTCACGCTGGTTGCACCCGCAGGCGAGGACGCAGGCCTCGCCGCGCTCGGCCGCGCCTTTCACGCCGAGGCCGTCTTGCCGCTGGGCGCGACCGGGCAGCCGCACCCCGCGTTCGCACCCGCGTCGAAACCGGTGATGATGCGAAGGCGCCGCGTGACGCCGTCATGATTTACGCGCCGCGCACGCGGTGCCGCTGCGCATCACGCGCAAAGAAAGACTTTCGCAGCAGACTCAGAACGGCCTAGGCGCCGCGCGTCGCGGCGCGGCCTCCCGCCGCTTGGGCATCGGGAGCAAACCTTCGCGCTGGGCCAATTTCCTCGCGGCCTTGCGCGCGCGCCGGATGGCCTCGGCCTTCTCGCGGGTTTTGCGCTCCGATGGTTTTTCATACGCCTTGCGGCGCTTCATCTCGCGAAAAACGCCGTCGCGCTGCAGCTTCTTTTTGAGGACCCTGAGAGCTTGATCGACATTGTTGTCGCGAACGATGACTTGCAAAATGTTTCCAATCTATTGCTGGCGCTGTGCTCCGCGCCGTCAAGACGTTGATGAAGCTCGCGCGGTCAACGCGCTTTCAAATTATCCGCTGCTTCCTTACCGCGGTTGCTGACCACCTCGTACTCGATCACTTGACCCTCGTTGAGCGAGGTCAAGCCGGCGCGCTCGACCGCGGAGATATGGACGAATACGTCTCTGCCGCCGTCCTGCGGCGCAATGAATCCATAACCCTTTGTGGGGTTGAACCATTTCACGGTACCGGTAGCCATCATGGCCTCCTTTGCACGAACCTCATCGCGACCGCACGACCACCGCGCGACCGCTTATCCGAAGTTAGCGTTGCCTTTGGGGAAGGCACACCCGCAGGTGCGCGAAAAACAAGGCCAAGATCGAATGCCGGGGAATGTATGCGCTGCTCGCCAAGGGTGCAACTGGGCGATGTGCGCGACAAAAGCTCGAACTTCCCCTGGACAGCACAAGGAATAAGGCGCAGCCTCAGTCACCACCGGCCATAATACGCATAGCGCAGGCGCCGGTGGCAGAGAGACCGGTTGCGCTCCCGCCTGTGATCTGAGGAGCGCGACGTGTTAACCATCCTGTTTGGCCTGGCGGTGGCTGCGGCCGTTTGCTTCGGCGTGGCAGCCGTTGTTCTGGCGCACAGCAAACATGGACAGTTGAGCGAATGACCACGACGCCGCGCCCGGCGCGTCGAGGCCAATGGTTGCAGCGAAAAGGATTGAGTGATGCGAATTTATATTTTCAAGTCGGAGACGAGGAAAGGTTTGCACGCCTTCGCCGGCGACCTCGCGGGCAGCAGACTTCCGCAGCACCTTGGTCCGTGGACTGCCACCGGCGCCATCGGGCCAGAGAAAGCTCCTCCGCATCAGTTCTCTCGTGAGGCGATCGAGGGGGCAATCGATACCGAGGGATTTCAGCTCTGGCGCTTGGCCAAGAAAACCGCAGCCCCGGCCTGAAGCGACGCGCCATGGCGAAAGCTCCCGAGGAATTCCGTGATTTCGCGCTGGAGTGTTTGCGTTGGGCCGGCGAGACCAAATCGGAGCGGCACCGCCAGGTCTTGCTGGAAATGGCCAGGACCTGGATTCAGGCGGCTGTCGAGGCCGAACGCGGCGCGGGATTGATGCCGCTGCGCACCGCAAAAGCTCGGCCGGGAAAATAACGACCGTCTGCTTGCGGAGCCCGCACGCCCTCTCCTGCCCTCATGCTGAGGAGCCGCGCGTCAAGCGCGGCGTCTCGAAGCATGAGGGCCATACCGCCTCATCCTTCGAGACGCGGGCTTCCCATCGTGAGTTGCCCGCTCCGCCGCTCCTCATGCGGTGCGCGGCACGCCCTCGCCTTCCTCCGCGAGCGCCAGCCTATCGCCCTCCGGCAGCGGCTTGCCCCGCGTCTCCGGCAGGAACGGCACGGCAAAAAGCCCGAGGATGTAGAACAGGCCGATGATGGTCGCCGCTTTGTTGTAGCCGCCCAGGCCGACGATCAGCGTGCCCGCGATCAGCGGCGCGACCGCGGAGATCAGCCGCGGCGCGTTGAAGATGAAGCCGGCGGCAGTGCCGCGCATGCGCGTGGGAAAGAGCTCCGGCAGCCAGATCGGCGTCCAGGCGAAGCAGCCCTGGATGAAAAATCCATAGACCGCGAACGCCAGCACCAGGAGATGGATGTCGTTGATCCCGAGATAGACGAGCGGCGTGAGGATCAGGCACAGCAGATAATAAAGCATGGTCGTCGGCTTGCGGCCGAAGTGATCGGCGAGAAAGCCGAAGCTGGCAAACCCCAGCAACGCGCCGATGTTCTGCACCAAGCCGACCAGGCCTGCATAGTACTGGGGCGGCAGGCTTTGCGCGGCCGCGACCGTGCCGACATAGGCGGGCACGAAGCTCGAGACGCCCCAATAGCCGATCGTCACCGAGAGCGACATCACGAAGGTGAGAATGAGGCGCATACGCACCGCGGGCTCGGCGAACATGTCGACCAGCGTAAAGCGCACCAGCGCCGCGTTTTCTCCCTCGAGCGCCGCGCCTTGCCGGCGCAGATCATAGGCGGCGCGACGGCGCCGGTCCGATTCCTCCCAGCGCGGCGATTCCGGAATATTGCGCCGGATCCAGAACACGAGGAGCGCCGGCAGCACGCCGATGAGATACATGTAGCGCCAGGCGCCGGGGCCGGAGCTGCCGATGGCGAGCCATATTCCGGAGGCGAGAATGCTGCCGATCGGGTAGCCCGCCTGCAAAAAGGCGCCGCCCCTGCCACGCGCCTTGGCCGGCCACAGCTCGGCCATGATCGAGGACCCTGTCGCCCATTCCGAGCCGATCGCGAGCCCAACGAGAAAGCGCAGCACGGCAAAGGACAGCCAATCCCAGGCGAACGCGCTCAAGCCCGTGAGCAGCGAATAGGCGAGGATGGTCAGCGTCATCGAGCGCTTGCGCCCGAGATAGTCGGCGAGCACGCCGCCGAGCAGGCCGCCCAATCCCCAGCCGAACACGGTGATCGCGATGATCGCCCCGGCATAGGCGGGGATGAAGGGATATTGCGACGGGTCGAGCAGCTGACGCAGCGCGACGCCGACGGTGAGGATCAGCGCGAATACTTCGAAGCCGTCGAACGTCCAGCCGAGGTTCGAGGCGACGAGCGCTTTCCACTGCGTGCGGTCGAGCGACCGATACCAGGGCGACGCGGCGGCGGTGGCGGATTGGCTCATGTTCTCTCCCTGCGGATTTGCGCGGCTGCTGCTGACCCGCTCCCTTTGCCGAAAAGCTTACGCCGAGATCGCCTGGGTGCAACCCCCGCCCCGCGAAGCGGGGAGAGGGTGGCCCGAGCGCAGCGAGGGCCGGGTGAGGGGCCATAAGGGGCTCACTTGCCCCTCACCCGGCTCGCGCTTTCGGCGCTCACCACCCTCTCCACGCAAATTGCGGGGAGAGGGCAGACCGAGTGCACGGGGCGAGGGTGCTTCAAACGCGTTCAAAGTTTCGGCAGCACGTGTTCGCCGAACAATTCGACGGTGCGCACGGGATCGGAGGCGAGGCTCACCGTGAGCATCAGCCGCTCGGCGCCGGCGGCCTTGGCGGCGAGCGCCTGCGCGAGACAGTCGCCGGGATCGCCGCAGATCGAAAGCCGCCGCGAGAGATAATCGAACAGGCCGAGCTCTTGCACCAGCTTGATGTCGGCTTCGCCCGGCCGCGTGCTGTAGCGGCGGTGCAATTCGAGCAGCGGGAAACGCAGCGGCTCGGGGACGCCGCGCCGCTCCGGGTGCTTGTCGCCGATCACGTAGCCGGCGAGGAACGCGAGCATAGCGCCGACCTTGGCGCGCGCGACGTTGCCGTCCTCGCGGCAGTCGAGCGCGGCGATCTGCCAAATCTCGATGTCGTCGACGGCGCGGCCGGCGGCTTTCGCGCCGGCGGCGAGATGCACGCGCGATTCGCGGATATTGTCAGCGGCGAGCCCGTAATTGACGAACACGCCGTCGGCGGTTCGCCCGGCCGCCTGCAGCGGCTTGGGATGGGAGGCGGCGAGAAACACCGGCGGCGCGCGCTTGATCCACGGCAGATGCGCGTTCGCGCCGCGAAAGTTTCCAGGCTCGCCGCGCAACAGCGTCTTGATGAAGGTGACGCCGTCCGCGAGCTCGTCGGCGCGCGATTTCGCAAGGCCCACGTTCTTGGTGCCGCTGTGGCCGGCGCCGATCCCGAGCAGCGCGCGCCCGTGCGAGAGGAGATCGAGCGAGGCGATCGCGGCCGCGCTGACGGCGGGATGACGGGTCAGCAAATTGGTCACGCAGAGCGCAACGCGCGCGCGGCGGCAGCTGCGCGCCACGATTGCCGCCGAGATCCAAGGGTCCATGGCGTTTCCCGGCGTGTCGGCGATGCCGATCATGGCGTAGCCGTAGCGGTCGGCGCGCTCGGCGAGCCGCTCGCAAAGCTCCGGCGAGTACGGCCAAAAGAAGAAACCAACCTGCATAGCCCCTCCGCTTGCAACGAACGACCAAAAAGCGCAAGAACGTGACGCAGATCAGAGACGGGCGCGGCGCTGCCACCCATGCGCGGAGGGAAAAATCTTAAGCTGATCTCACGTGGACTTGGAAGGGCGCGTTTTAGCCGCTCGACGGCAACAAGCTGACGCAGGACGGCGAGTGACGTAAGCTCAAGCGGATGGGCAAACGGCCAAAGGAGAGCGCTGGAAGTCGTCGCCTGGCAGTCGACCCCGCTCGCGTCTTGAGCGAGCGCTTCGAGGGCCAGCGCGCGAGATAGCCATTTCTTGCAGGATGAGCGAACATGGAGGCAAGGAAAGCCTATTTCATGGTTCGAGCGCAGGTGCCGGATGAGCGCGAGCGCACGAAATTCGATCAATGGTATGGAGCGCACCATTTGCCTTTGGCGATGGATAAGTTTCGTGCCGAGAAAGCCTGGCGCTTCTGGAGCCGCAGCGACCCATCGGTCCACTATGCGCTCTACCAGTTCCAGAACATGACAACCCTGCGCAACTGTCTCGACTCCCCCGCTTTTAAGATGCTCGTCGCCGACTTCGATCAGGCATGGCCCAAAGTGACCCGCAGCCGTGACCTGATCGAAACGGTGCAAGAGGCCTGAACACCGCCGCATGGCGTGTTCACGCTTGCCGACCTCTGCATACCAAGGGAAAAGGTGAGATTGCCTCGTGTGCGGCGCGCGAGCGCAGGGTACGCGCCGCCGGTTGCGAGCGCGGGCCGATTGGGCGCATCATGCCCTTGGTGACGCCGGACGGTTAGGGCGCATCGCGAGGTGCAGGCCCGCCGCATCAGCCGACACGAGCAACGAAGTCGATCAGAAACTTCGACGTCATTCCAGGGAGGTTCTCATGTCATTCCGCTCCGCGTGCACCGCCATGGCGGGCGCCATCCTCATCACGTTCGCGCCGGCCGCGCTGGCACAGGATTGGCCCAACCGCTCGATCGTGGCGGTGAGCACCGTGAGCGCCGGCAACGCCAGCGATACCATCGCGCGCGTCGTGCTCGATCAGGTGGGACGGCAGATCGGCCAGTCCTTCGTGATCGAGAACCGCACCGGCGCCGGCGGCACGATCGGATCCGCCTCGGCCGCCAAGGCGGACCCCGACGGCTACACGCTGCTGCTGTTGACGGCCTCGCAGGGCTCCGCCGTCGCGCTCTACAAGACGCTGCCCTACGATCCGGTGCACGATTTCATTCCGGTCGCCATGTTCGGCGTGCAGCCGAGCGTGCTCATTGCCGCGCCGTCGAAGGGCTGGAAGTCGCTCGCCGACCTCATCGCCGCCGCCAAGGCCAACCCGGGCGCGTTGAACTTCGCCTCCGCCGGGCTCGGCTCCGCCTCGCATTGGGCGGCCGAGCGGCTCAAGGTCGCGGCCGGCATCAACGTGCAGCACATTCCGTTCCGCGGCCCGGTCGAGGCCTTCACCGAGGTGATGACCGGCCGCGTCGATTACTACTACCTGCCGATCGCGCCGGCGCTGCAGCCGATCAGGGACGGCAAGGTGGTGGCGCTGGCGGTGAGCACGCCGAAACGGGCGCCGACCCTGCCGGAGGTGCCGTCGGTGGTGGAAGCGGGCTATCCCGGCGCGCAGTATCTATTCTGGGGCGGCGTCGCCGCGACGGCGAAGACGCCGCGCGCCATCGTCGATAAGCTGCACGCCGAAACGGTGAAGGCGCTGGCCGTGCCGGCGGTGCAGGAGCGATTGGCCACCTTCGGCGTCGAGCCGATGCCGATGACGGTCGAGGCGTTCGGCAAGTTCTATCGCGACGACGTCGCGGCGATCGTCAAGCTGGCGCGAGACGTCAACATCGCGGCGACCAATTGACGCGGCACGCCGGCCGCGAACTCGGTCTGCTCCCTCGCCCCGCGGAGCCATAAGCGTGTTTACGCGCGTCTTCGACGCACTATGGCGAAGCGGGGAGAGGGTTGGGGTGAGGGGCCGCTTGTGGCGCCCCTCACCCGAACGAGACTGCGGCTCGAGCCTTGTGCCCTCTCCCCGCTATCGCGGGGCGAGGGCACGTCCTGCGTCGGACATCGGCCCGGTCAGGCTGCGCGAGATGATTGCGCCGTCGCAAAGCGGCTCGCCGAGCCGCCTTGATCGAGGCGCTCGATCTCGTTCCAGATTTCCTTGAACGTCTCGTTGCGAACGATCTTCTCGAGGCCTTCGCCGGGCGCGAAATCGGGGTGGAACTGCTTTGCCAGATAGCGTTTGAGCGAAGCATACCTCACGTCGGTGACGTTCTGACGGCCAGCATTGCCACCGGTTTTGGCAGTCGCTTCCAGCAAGTGCGCCTCTGCCATCAAGGCACGGGATCTTCCAGCTCTCCCGATGCTGATTCACCGTGGTGAGCAACAGGCGCAATCGGTCGATCTCCTGCGCCATCGCGCGGTTGTGGACGAACTCCCATTGATGGAGGTCGTCGAGCTCATTCAGGAAGAGCTTCATGTCGCCGGTCTTTTTGGTCAGAACCAAGCAGCTCTCCTCTTCCGCGACGGTATAGTCCTGCATGAGCGCCTCGAGGGCGCGGTTCGCGATCGGATCGCAGCGAACATCGCGCAGCGTAAGGGCCGCGCGCGTCCCGCGCTTGCGAGCGAACGTCCTGCACAATTTAAGTGCGCGGCCGACGCGGTTGCGCGTTTGCCTAAATGCCATGACTTGATCCCCCCGTTCGGCCCCCGAGCGAGCGTATCGTCGATCGACGTTAACCATGACAATGTGACCGCCCGGCGGCCGGATGGAACTCGCGTGCGGCGCTTGCATAACCGACCAATTTGCCGTCGGCCCGTAGCCCATGCCGGTACGTTTTAACCATCGGTGAACCATTTACGATCTGTGAACCATGCCTTGGCACAAAGGCCATGCTGCAAGAGGACGAGGCACATGGCAGATCAGATCGAAGCCAAGACAAAGACCATCGGCTACCTACCCATAGAGAAGGTTCAGACGCTGAAGGGCTGGCATGAGTACGTGGACAAGTCCTCGAAGCTTTCAGTTCTGCGAACCGAAGCGCAAAAAGCCAAGAATTCCGTAAGGGACGCCTTGAAGGAGCGCCTCAACGAACATGGCGACATCGATTTTGTCGGTGAGGGCGACCGGATCAGAGTTTTCAGGGTCTTTCGCAAGCAGCAGCCAGCGAGGCGGACCAGGACACCGGATCTGTCCTCCTCCTTTCGCGAGCAACCGTTGGAAGGAACGGCAGAAACGAACGGCCAGTCTGAGGGCGGGTGCGTGGGTGACGAGACCGAGGATTCGCCGGCCGATCTCAGCCCCACAACGGAAGAGGCCGCGGCCAGCCTCGACCCGGTCACCGAGCGCCTGATGACCATCATGCGCGAGAAAGCGCAAAGGTAGCGGCACTTCGCTAAGGAGTGACCTGCGCCGCGAACTCGGTCTGAGCTATGGCGCAGCCGAGAGAGGGTTGGGGTGAGGGGCCGCTTGTGGCGCCCCTCACCCGAACGAGTTTGTGAGCCGAGCCTTGCGCCCTCTCCCCGCTATCGCGGGGCGAGGGCATGTGCCGCGACACCTGCCGATCCGCGGCGGAGACCCCATATAATCAGCCCCGGCACCTCACCGCCGGGCCACCCGTCGGGTCCCCACGGAGCAAAAGCCAGTCATGGAGCGTCGGCTTACCGCCATTTTCGCCGCTGATGTCGCGGGTTACTCGCGCCTCGTCGGCGCCGACGAGGAAGGCACGATCGACCGGCTCGGCGCGCACCGGCGCGAGCTGATCGAGCCGAAAATCGCCGAGCACCAGGGGCGGCTGGTCAAGACCACCGGCGACGGCGTGCTCGCCGAGTTCGCAAGCCCGGTCAAAGCGGTGCGCTGCGCAATCGACGTGCAGCACGGCATGGCCGCGCGCAACGCCGACATCCCTGAGGGGCAGCGGATCGAATTTCGCATCGGCATCAATCTCGGCGACGTGGTGGTCGAGGACGGCGACATTTTCGGCGACGGCGTCAACGTCGCGGCGCGGCTCGAGAACATCGCCGAGCCGGGCGCCGTCTTGATCTCGCGCGCGGTGCGCGATTTCGTCACCGACACGGCGGAGCTCGCGCTCGAAGATCTGGGCGAACGCGAGCTCAAGAACATCGCAAAGCCGGTGCAAGTGTTTCGCATCGCTCCGCCGGCGCAAGCCGCTGCCGCGGCGCAAGCACCGGCGCCGGCCGTGCCGCAAAAGCCCTCGATCGCGGTGCTCCCCTTCACCAATATGAGCGGAGATCCCGAGCAGGAGTATTTCAGCGACGGCATGACCGAAGATCTGATCACCGATCTCTCGAAAATCTCGGCCCTGTTCGTCATCGCGCGCAACTCCTCCTTCGCCTACAAGGACAAAGCGGTGAAGGTCCAAGAAATCGGGCGCGACCTCGGCGTGCGCTTCGTGCTCGAAGGTTCGATCCGCAAATCCGGCAACCGCGTGCGCATCACCGCGCAGCTCATCGACGCGGAAAGCGGCGGGCATTTGTGGGCGGATCGGTTCGACCGCGACCTCACCGACATTTTCGCCACGCAAGACGAAGTGGTGGAAAGGATCGTGCGCGCGCTCGCGGTGACGCTGACCCAAGGCGAGGCGGCCCGCCTGCGCCGGCGGGGCACGGAGAATGTCGCGGTCTATGAGACCTGGCTGCGCGCGCGGCAATTGCTCAGCGGCAGCACGCGCGAGACGGTCGCGCAAGCCAAGGCGATGTACCGCCGCGCAATCGAGCTCGATCCGAACTTCGCCGCCGCGCAGGCGGGCCTGGCGCTCGCAACGATTGCCGACTACGTCAGCGACTGGGCGCCCGATCCGGCAGCGGCGCTGGACGAGGCGGAGCGGTGGGCGCGCCGCGCGGTGGAGCTCGACGATTCCGAGCCGGTCGGCCATATGGCGCTCGGCAGCGTGATGCTGTGGCGGCGCGATCACGAGGGCGCGCTCGCCGAGTTTCGCCGCATGATCGAGCTCGACCCCAACTTCGCGCAGGGCCATTCCGCGACCGGGCTGGCGCTCATGTATGCCGGCCGCTCAGCCGAGGCGCTCGAGGCGTTCGCGGTGGCAAAGCGGCTCGACCCGCACCATTCGAGCATCGTGCTGCACTTCGTGGCGCAGGCGAATTTCAGCCTGGGCAACTACGGCACCGCCGCGAAGCAGCTCCTCGAGCGCATCTCCCGCACGCCCGGCACCGATTCAAGCCGCATGATGCTCGCCGCTTGCTACGGCCATCTCGGGCGCATCGAGGAGGCGCGCGCGGCGTGGGCGGAGCTCATGAAGGTCAACCCCAATTTCTCGTTCGAGCAGCGCGAGCGTGTTCTGCCCTACAAAGACCCGCGCGATTTCACGCGCATCGCCGAGGGCCTGGCGAAGGCGGGGCTGCCGTAGGCAGTCACCGTAGGGTCGCAACCAAAATGCGCGGACGCGCATACGCGATGGCTCGTGCCACAGCGTCCCCTCCCCCGCTTGCGGGGGAGGGACAGGGAGGGGGCACACAATAAGATCCGCGCCTGCGCACCCCCTCCCCGCCCCTCCCCCGCAAGCGGGGGAGGGAGCAGACCGAGCGCGCGGCAGTGGGCGTCGTTCCCCAAAAAACTCTAAAGCGCGTGGCAACGATCGCACATGAGTGACGTCACCCGACGCGCGATCCGCTCATCCCTCGCCGGCATTGTAGTGCTGGCGGCGCTGCTGTTCGTTCCCGCAGGCACACTCGATTATTGGCAGGCATGGCTGTTCATAGCCGTGTTCGTCGCTGCGTCGGGCGCCATCACCGCCGACCTCGCAATCCGCGATCCGAAACTGCTCGAACGGCGCATGAAGGTGGGCCCGCGCGCGGAGAAAGAGCCGGCGCAGAAGATCATCATGGTGTTCGCGATGCTTGGATTCCCTGCCCTCCTGGTTTTTCCCGCGCTGGATCACCGGTTCGGATGGTCGGTGGTGCCGGCATCCGTGTCGGTGCTGGGCGATGCCCTGATCGCACTGGCGTTTCTGTTCACCTTCTTCGTGTTCAGGGAAAACAGCTATGGCGCCTCCACGATTCAGATCGCGGAAGGGCAAACGGTCATTTCCACCGGTCCCTATGCGCTCGTGCGGCATCCGATGTATGCCGGCGCACTCGTCATGCTCATCGGCATACCGCTCGCCCTCGGCTCGTGGTGGGGGCTGCTCGCCCTTCTCCTCATACTGCCCGTGCTGATCTGGCGGCTGCTCGATGAGGAACGATTCCTGCGCCAGAATCTTTCCGGCTACGCGGACTATCAGACGAAGGCGAAGTATCGCCTTGTGCCGTTCGTTTGGTAACAATTGCGCAACGCGGATCCGAACGTCACCTTTTTAGCGCATGCCAGATCTGTCATTGCGGCCCAATCTCGTCCCCTTGCATGCTTGGCTCATCGAGGCTGGGACGAGCCACGTAGCGGTGGAAAGGCTGTTCGATGGGTTCTGCGCGCGGCTGAGCGCTGCGGGCGTGCCGATCGCGCGGGGTTTTCTGTCGATCGCGGGGCTGCATCCGGTGCGGCGGGCGTATTCGCTCACCTGGAGTTACGGGCGAATCGTCGAAGCCACCGATTTCGAGCATGCGATCATGGCCACGGCGATGTGGCAGGCAAGTCCATTCCGCCACATGCTCGAAACCAAGACGCGGCGATTGCACCGGCGATTGGTGGGCGACGACGCTGTGCTCGATTTCGACGTCCTGCGCGAGTCCGCGATGCGGGGATGAGCGAATGGCTGGCTCTCATGTATGGGTTCGGCTGGAGTGTTGCGCTGCCAGAAACAAATCCGTTCGGCATCGTTTTATCGTGGACGACATCCACGGCGGTGGGACGCGGCGATGGCTGGAGTGCTCAGGAGCTGGCGGGGATCGAGGAGCTGTCCGGGACGCTGGCGCTGGCGATCAAGGGCAACACCGCACCCGACGCAGCGCACGACTTGCTCGCGGCCTATCTCGGCGGCGATGCGGCCGACCGCGTCAGTGCGGGGCAAGTGCAGGGCGGCTCAGTCAGCCGCATCGTTGCCGCGATTCTTTGCGCGGACGTGCGCGGCTTTACCAACTTCGCCGAGGAGACAGTCCCCGAGGAGGTGACCCGCCGTCTTAACGGCATCTTCGACTGTCTTGGCGATCCGGTGCGCGCGGCGGCGGCGAAATCCTCAAGTTTCTAGGCGACGGCGTGCTGGCCGTCTTCCTGCCATCGGACGGCGCAAACGTGGCAACCGTGACGCCCGCGGCGCTGGCGTCAGCACGCGAGACGCTGGCGCGAGTCGAGGCGCTCAACGCCGTCGAGACAGCGGCGGGCAATCCGCCGCTCAGCTTGAACATTGCGCTGCACGCCGGCGAAGTCATGTACGGCAATATTGGCACCGCCGACCGCCTCGACTTCACGGTTCTCGGCCCCGCGGTGAATGAGGCGGCGCGCCTCGAGGGAATGTGCAAAGCGTTGGGAAAGCCAATCCTGATTTCCAAGTCGTTCGCGCAGGCCGCGCAGAGCGTGCGCGAGCAATTGTTGTCGATGGGTCGGCACCCGCTCAGGGGCGTGCGACAAGCCCAGGAAGTGTTCACGATTTACAGTTGACGCTGCAGTTAGCGGCTTGCACGGACGCTCCCCGTATTCTGGGGTGCGCCGCTGCCCCCTGCATTTCAGGCACCGGATTCGGTAGCGAGCAAGTCGAAGGGCAGCGCGAAGATTCTTCCGCAGGCGCCGAGCTCGCTCGCCTTTACAAAACTTTACTCGCGCGACACGGGCGAGAAAACGAAGCCGGCTACTTTGCTGCTCATAGGCAAATGGGGCGCACCGTCGGCATCCCTCGCCCCGCCGGCGGTTCGAACCACGGGGGACGGGTGTCACGCCCGTCCCCATCCTTCCAACTCCGCTCCGGCCATCCGTTCCCCCCGCCGGGGCCGAGTTGGTGAGGGGCGGCGGGGCGACCTCGCCGCCCCTCGCATGAGACTGAAGAAGGAGTTCAGCATGGTTGACCAGAGCAAATCGTCGAACCCGGACCAAGCGCCGAGGAACGGGCGGAATCGCCGCGGCACGTTCTTACTCGCGCTCGTCGCCGTCGCTCTTGTGGCCGACCTTACCGGGAGCGTTCTGTCCAAGGCGTTCGGTCAAGGTGACGGCTGGCATCATATCGGCTGGCACCACGGCGGCTTTTTCGGCGGGCCGCTCTCGCCGGCACAAATCGACGATCGCATCGATCGCATGACCAAGCACATGGCCATCGAGCTCGACGCAACCGCGGATCAACAGGCCAAGCTCGCAAACATCGCCAAGGCCGCCGTCGCCGATCTGCGGCCGCTGCACGAGAAAGCACACGCCACGCGCGCTGAGGCCGTCACGCTCTTGACCGCCCCCAGCATCGATCGTAGTGCAATCGAGCGCCTGCGCGCCGAGAAGATCGGACTGGCGGAGACGGCGAGCAAACGCATCGCGCAGGCGCTGGCGGATGCCGCCGAGGTGCTCAGCCCCGAACAGCGCCGGAAGATCGCGGACTGGATGGCATCGGGAAGACCGTGGTGGGCGCGCTGGCGTCGCGGTTGACGGACCCCGTTGATGGACAACCGTGGGCGAACGCGTCCTCTTGATCGAAGATGATTCCCGTCTTGCCGACATGCTAGGCGAATATCTCGGCAAGGCGGGCTTGCACGTCATCCATGCCGAGAACGGGACGCGCGGACTCGCCCTGCATCGGCGAGAGCCGGTGGACGTCGTCATTCTCGACCTGATGTTGCCGGATATCGAGGGCCTGGACATCTGCCGGCAAATTCGCGCCCGGTGCGACAGCCCGATCCTGATGCTGACCGCCCGCGGCGACCCCATGGACCGCATCGTCGGGCTCGAGATGGGAGCGGACGATTATTTGCCGAAGCCATTCGAGCCGCGCGAGCTTTTGGCGCGGCTGCGCGCGATCCTGCGCCGGACCCGGATCGGGCCCAAGCCCGACGTGCTGCGCTATGGGCGGCTCGACATCGACCGCGGCGCCCGCGAGGTACGCATTGACGGCATGCCGCGTCCGCTTACCAGCTATCAGTTCGCGTTGCTGCTGGCACTCGCCGAACATGCCGGTCGCGTGATGTCGCGCGACGCGCTGATGGACGCGGTCAAGGGCGAGCAGTTCGAAGCGTTCGACCGCTCAATCGACGTGCATGTCTCGCGCATTCGCGCCGCGATCGAGGACGACCCGAAAAAGCCGCGGCGTGTGATCACGGTGCGCGGCACAGGCTATGTTTTCGCGAAAGCCCAGGACTGAGCGGTCGCTCTGCAGCGATAGGCAGGCTCGGATGAGGCGACTTTATCTGCAAGTCTACCTCACCATCGTGGCAAGCCTCGTTCTGGTCGTGCTCACGGCGGGGCTCGTTTGGCACTTCGTCGCGGGCGTTGGTCCATTCGGGCCCCAGTTCGAGGTCGCCGGGGAAGTCATCGCTGAGCTTGTCCCCCCGGCGAATGCCCCGGCGCAGGCGCAACAGCAGGCGATTGATCGCTTGGCGGCGCGTCTGGGCGCCGATTTGGCGCTGTTTGGCCGCGCCAACGAGCCATTGGCCGCTGCCGGCCGGCCGCTTCCCGCTCCCAGCGGCAACGGTCACAGCGGGTGGATGCGGACGGCGGCGGGACCCGCCGTTTCGATACCGCTCCCGGATGGCCGACGCTTGGTTGCACGCCTGCCGCCTCGGCAGCGCCCCAGCGCGCTCGTGCTCGCGGCCTTCCTTGGAGCCATCGCCCTTGTCGTCGCGCTCGGCGCCCGGCCTGTGGTGCGACGGCTCACGGGACGACTGGAGCGCTTGCAGCGCGGCGTCGAATCGCTGGGGGCCGGCGATCTCGCCGCACGGGTCAAGGTCGAGGGCCGCGATGAGGTTGCACGTTTGGCCGAAAGCTTCAACCAGGCCGCCGCTCGGATCGAAAGCTTGGTCAACGCGCATAAGATGCTGCTCGCCAATGCATCCCACGAGCTCAGGACGCCGCTCGCCCGCATCAGGCTCGGGCTCGAGCTAGTTGCGGCACATCCCGAACGCAAAGCGGAGCTCGAGAAAGACATCGCCGAACTCGACCAGCTCGTGGACGAGATCCTGCTCGTCAGCCGCCTCGATGCGACCGAGCAGCTGGACGTTCGGGAGGCCATCGACCTCGCTGCACTCGCGGCTGAAGAATGCGCGCGATACGACGACTGCGCCCTCGAAGCAAAACCGGTCATGGTCTCTGGGGACCCGACGCTGCTACGTCGAATGATCCGCAACCTGATCGAAAATGCGAAACTTCATGGCCGGCCGCCCGTCGAAGTCAGTGTCGCGAGGGAGGAAGATCGGGCCGCACTCAATGTGCTCGACCATGGACCGCTGATCGCCGAAGACGCACGCGAGCGGCTGTTTTCGACCTTTTACCGGATCCCGGGCACTGGCAGCGCGAAGGGCACCGGGCTTGGGCTCGCTTTAGTCAGGCAGATTGCACGGCGGCACGGCGGGGACGTCTCTTACAATGCCGAGCGAGGAAACTCGTTCACCGCGACATTGCCGGCTATTAGCTAAATATCGGCTCCTGCCGTTCGTTTGTTGAAAGAGGATTGGTTGGCCATCGGGGAAACAAACATGCTCCTTAAATCTTTGGGTTTACTGGCGGTTGTGAGCGTTGCCATTTACCTGGTGCCGGGGGGCGCGCATTTTTTCGAGCTCACCCACAAGATGGCCATGTCGCCGGCCGAATACATGACCGTGCAGAGGATCTACGCGGGGTGGTCCTTTTTCGGCGTCGCGGTCTTCACCGCGCTGCTGCTCACCTTGCTCCACACGTTCATGGTACGCCGCGATCGCACGGCCTTTGTTCTCTCCCTTGCAGCGTTCCTCTGCCTGGCCGCGACCCAAGCCATCTTCTGGACGTTCACCTCCCCGATGAACGTTGCCAGTAATAACTGGACGGTCATGCCAGCAGATTTCGAGGCGGCGCGGCGCCAGTGGGAGTATTCGCACGCCGTCAACGCCGTTCTCACTTTTGCGGCCTTGCTGGCGGTCACCTCCTCCGTGCTCGTCCACAAGCGTTGACGATATGCTGCGGGAAGAGCATGCCATGGGCTGAAGAGGAAAGGCGCTCTCCGGTTCAGGCCATGACCGCGGCGCCGGCGACATCCAAGACAATGCCGGTCATCCAGCTGCATCGTCGCACGCAAGATAAAGTGCAGCGTGGGCGACGAATTACGATGACGCGGGCGCAATGCGCTTCGCTTATTGCGCCCTACGAGCTATGACTTGTTTGCGCCGAACGTCCCGGAGGAGCGTCGACGACCATGCGGTCGAAATCGATGTCCATATTGCCGGTTACGATAGGCGCACGGGGCAGCATTTCCGAAGGCGCGTACCAGGGCTGCTTCTCGACGACGCCATTCTGGACTGCTTGGGCAACCAATTGTCCGATCTCCTCGCCCTCCAAAGGAACGAGCGCTCTATCACCGTCATATTTGTAAAGCTGGGGACAATAATAGAGGGCATGAATCCTTGGATCGTATCCTTCGAGCACGAGGAAGTGCTGGGATTTAAGAAAAATATTGTACTTTCTGACGATCTTCTTTTCCTTCGTGGCCAGAGCAACGCGGAGCTTTTCAGCTGATGGGCCGACGATGGTCCCAGCCTCCAGTAGAATGATCCAGTCCTTTTTCGCGATGTTGTCCGGATGGACCGGGATGTAGTGGATTGGCACTTTTCGGCGGAGGAGGCCCATTGTTTTCATTCTCTCTGATCGGGGTGGCGCGAAGGTATACAGGAGCTTTTGCCGGCACAACCAGCCCTAACCCCTGCCTGCAACAGGGGGCGAAGGTTTGATGCTGGAACATTTCGCAAAAGCTCGCGTTTTATCACCACAATCCCGAGATCGAGGTGAACCCATGAGGAAATCTCTGACTGCTCTCGCAGCGGCGAGCATCGTGCTGGCGGGCGTTGCCGCGCCCACCACGGCTGATGCGCGCTGGAGGGGGGGCTGGTGGGGCCCGGCGCTTGGCGGCTTCGCCCTAGGCGCGGTCGTCGGAAGCGCATTTGCACGGCCCTATTACGCGTACCCAGCTTACGGCTACGGGTACCCGGCGTATTACAGCTACGGTTATCCGGCGTATTACGGCTATAGCTACAGCTACCCGCCGTACTACGGCTACGGCGACCGGAACTATTTCGGTTACTACGGCGGCCGTTACTAGCGAACGGCTGCCGGCAGCGCTGAAGGAGCACGGGAGAGAAAAACCCGTGCGCTCCTTTTCTGTGCGTCCTCTCGGAAAAGATTAGCCTGACGCGACGTGTCGTTCGAGCCCGCCCTCGGTCTGAGGCGCGAGCGAAGCGATCGTTTCGAAGGGCAAGGGCACCCCAGCTCCGGCCTACGGGTTACTACGTATTGACTGGATTGCCGGAGGGGCCACGTTCGTATTGCCGGGCGACGTCGCGATCCGGGAGGAGCGCGTTATGCCGACGAACGATACAGGCGAGAAGCTCGCCCTCGGTTCGGCAATTGCCGGCGGCGCGCTCGCGACCGCCTTGCTCGAAGTGCTTTTCGATAAAGGCATGCTGACGCTCGAGGAATCCCGAACGATGCTCGAGCGCGCGCTGCGCAATGTCGGCGTCCACCAACGCAGCAACGGCGGGAGTGAGGCCGCCGACGTCATCACCAGGTTGATGCAGGGCCGCTTCGCGACCCGCAGAGATACGAAATAACAATCACCACCTTGGTCCCCTCACGCGCTGGCGTCCGCCTGAAGACGTAGGGTGGGCAAAATCGTCGCCGAATTGTCTCCGCGTGGGCACGGCGCGCGCGCGATTTTGCCCACGCGGAGGAGCCGAGCGACGCGCGCCTTGCCCTCCTACGGCGCTTGGCATTGCTGTTTTGGCGGCGCTGATTACTGATTGCCGCTATGGGCGCCGCACGCATCCGCCGGCTGACGCTGACGAATTTCCGCAGCTATCGCGCCGCGCAGATCGAAGTGGGCGCGGGGCTCATAATCTTGGTCGGCCCCAACGGGGCCGGCAAAACCAATCTGATCGAGGCGATCTCGTTTCTCACGCCCGGGCGCGGGCTGCGCCGCGCCACGCTCGAGGACCTCGCGTTCGCCGAGGGTGACGGATCGTGGGCGGTCTCCGCCGACGTCGAGGGCGCGCTGGGACTTGCGAGCCTCGGTACCGGCATCGAGCCGGCGGCGAGCGAGGACGCGCTCATCTCGCGCAAATGCCGCATCGACCGCGAGGGCGTCGCGTCGGCTTCGGCGTTTGCCGACCATTTGCGCGTCGTCTGGCTCGTGCCGGTCATGGACGGGTTGTTCGCCGGCGCGGCCGCCGAGCGCCGCCGCTTCCTCGACCGGCTCGCGCTCGCCATCGACGCCGAGCACATGACGCGGGTCAACGCGCTCGAACGCGCGCTGCGCTCGCGCAACCGGCTGCTCGAGGACGCGCGGCCCGATGCGCACTGGCTCGACGCGATCGAGCACGAAACCGCCGAGCTCGCGGTCGCGGTGACGGCATCGCGGGTGGAAACCGTTGCCCGGCTGCAAGCAACGCTCGCCGCGCGCAAAAATCCCGCCTCGGTATTTCCCGCTGCCGAGATCGCGCTCGAGGGCTGGATGGAAGGGCTCGTGCCGCTTGCGCCCGCGGTGGAGGTCGAGGATCGCTATCGCGCGCTGCTTCGAGAAAATCGCGCGCGCGACGCCGCCGCCCACCGCACGCTTGACGGTCCGCACCTGAGCGATCTCGCGGTCACGCATGCGGAGAAGCAAATCGCGGCGGCCGATGCATCGACCGGCGAGCAGAAGGCGTTGCTCATCGGGCTTGTGCTTGCGCATGCCGGCCTGCTCACCGAGATGTCGGGCCTCGCACCGGTGCTGCTGCTGGACGAGGTCGTTGCGCATCTTGATCCGGCGCGGCGGACCGCGCTTTACGCGGAGCTCGACGCGCTCGGCGCGCAAGCCTGGATGACCGGCGCCGATGCGGCCGTCTTCGCCGAGATCGAGAGCAAGGCGGAGATGTTCGAGGTGGTGCCGGGCGAGGTGCGGCGGAAATAGGGGCGCTGCGGCGAGAAAATCGCACCAAAAGAGTCGGCGGAAAGACCCAAGAATCGGCGCGCGGAAGGGGGCAGAATCGGGCCATTTTGCGGGCTTTTTTTGCGCCGCGCCAAACCTTGAAATTCAATAAAAAACAGTTACTTACAGGGTATCACTTTGGGCTGTACGACACCGCCTTTTCGTGTCAAACCACTTCGTTCACTCGAGCAACTTCAAGCAAGCGATTCGCACGTTTCTCAAATGGCCGAACCTGCCCGCCAGACGCCCCCTATTGCTTCCGAATACGATTCCGACTCGATCAAGGTCCTTAAGGGCCTCGACGCCGTGCGCAAGCGGCCGGGCATGTATATCGGCGACACCGACGACGGCTCCGGCCTCCACCACATGGTCTACGAGGTCGTCGACAACGCCATCGACGAGGCGCTCGCCGGCTTCGCCAAAGAGGTGATCGTCACGCTCCACCCGGACGGCTCCTGCACGGTGCACGACGACGGACGCGGCATCCCGACCGACATTCACAAGGGCGAAGGCGTGTCGGCGGCCGAGGTCATCATGACCCAGCTGCACGCTGGCGGGAAATTCGACCAGCACGCCTACAAGGTCTCCGGCGGACTGCACGGCGTCGGCGTGTCGGTGGTCAATGCGCTGTCCAGCTGGCTCAAGCTCATCATCTGGCGCGACGGCCAGGAGTACTGCATGGAATTCCGCGACGGCGAGCCGGTCAAGCCGCTGTCCGTCGTCGGCCCCTCGCAGGGCAAGCGCGGCACCGAGGTGACGTTCCTGCCGAGCCCGAAAACCTTCACCATGACCGAATTCGATTTCGCGACGCTGGAGCACCGGCTGCGCGAGCTCGCCTTCCTCAACTCGGGCGTGCTGATCGTGCTCTCCGACATGCGCCATCCCGTGGAGAAGCGCGAGGAGCTGCGCTACGAGGGCGGGGTCGAGGCCTTCGTCAAATATATGGACCGCAACAAGACGCCGCTCGTTCCCGCCCCGATCATGATCAAGGGCGAGCGCGAGGGCATAGCGATCGAATGCGCGCTGTGGTGGAACGACGGCTACCACGAGGCGGTGCTGTGCTTCACCAATACGATCGCGCAGCGCGACGGCGGCACCCACCTCGCGGGCTTCCGCGGCGCGCTCACGCGGCAGGTCACCGGCTATGCCGAGAAGAGCGGGGTGGCGCAGAAGGAGCGGGTTGCGCTCACCGGCGACGATTGCCGCGAAGGGCTCACCGCGGTGCTCTCCTGCAAGGTGCCGGACCCGAAATTCTCCTCGCAGACCAAAGACAAGCTCGTTTCCTCCGAGGTGCGCCCGGTGGTCGAGGCGGTCATCAACGAGGCGCTGCAATATTGGCTCGAGGAGCATCCCGCGGAAGCCAGAGTCATCGTCGGCAAGGTGGTCGAGGCCGCGGCGGCGCGCGAGGCCGCGCGCAAGGCGCGCGAGCTCACGCGCAGGAAGGGCGCGCTCGATGTGTCGTCGCTGCCCGGCAAACTCGCCGATTGCCAGGAGCGCGACCCCGCGAAATCGGAATTGTTCATCGTCGAGGGCGACAGCGCCGGCGGCTCGGCCAAGCAGGGCCGCGATCGCGCGTTCCAGGCGGTGCTGCCGCTGCGCGGCAAAATCCTCAACGTCGAGCGCGCGCGCATGGACAAGATGCTCTCCAGCCAGGAAATCGGCACGCTCATCACCGCGCTCGGAACCAGCATCAGCGACGAGTTCAATGCGGACAAGCTGCGCTACCACAAGATCATCATCATGACGGATGCCGACGTCGACGGCTCGCACATCCGCACACTGCTGCTGACCTTCTTCTACCGGCAGATGCGCGAGATCATCGACCGCGGTCATCTTTTCATCGCGCAGCCGCCGCTCTACAAGGTGGCGCGCGGCAAGTCGGAGCAGTATCTCAAAGACGAGCGCGCGCTTGAGGACTATCTCATCGCCAGCGGGCTTGAAGACGCGGTGCTGCAGCTTAATTCCGGCGAGCATCGCGCCGGCGCAGACCTCCGGCAACTGGTGGAGCAGGCGCGCGGGATCCGCAACGTGCTCAACGGGCTGCACAGCCGCTACAACCGCAGCGTGGTCGAGCAGGCGGCGATCGCCGGCGTGCTCACGCCCGATATCTTCGGCGACCCGCGCAAGGCAGCGGAAGCCGCGAAATACATCGCGCGGCGGCTCGACGCGTTATCGGAAGAGACGGAGCGCGGCTGGCAGGGCGAGTTCGCGGAAGGCGAGGGTTTTCACTTCGAGCGGACCGTGCGCGGGGTGAAAGAGGTTGCGGTGCTCGATCAGGCGCTGCTCGGCTCGGCCGACGCGCGCAAGCTCGACGAGCATGCGGCGACGCTGCAGCAGATCTATCCGCGTCCGGCCACGCTGCGGCGCAAGGACGAGGAGAGCGCCATCCACGGACCGGTCGGTCTGTTCGAGGCAGTGACCGACGCCGGACGCAAAGGCCTCGCGCTGCAGCGCTACAAGGGTCTCGGCGAGATGAACCCGGATCAGCTGTGGGAGACCACGCTCGATACCAACGCCCGCTCGCTGCTGCAGGTCAACGTCAAAGCGATCGACGAAGCTGACGATATCTTCACCAAGCTCATGGGCGACATCGTCGACCCGCGGCGCGAATTCATCCAGGAGAATGCGCTCGCCGCCAGCGTCGACGTGTAAGGCTGCTGGGAACCACCGGTCTTTCCGGGCGTTTTCTGATGAGCGCCAGGCGGTAACGTTTTTGCTGTTTCCGTTACCTAGTCACTTGCCGAAGCGGAACAGCGTCAGGCAAGTGGACGCCGCGCCGAGCGGCTCTCTGCAATGCGGACTTAGGCTGCGCCTTTCTGCTTGGCCGGCCGCGTCTTTTTGTTGTCGGCGGCGTCGCGCGCCAACCGCAGCGCCCGCAAGCGGGCCGTCTTTTCGCGCATCGCATTCAGCTGCGCCTGGTACTCGGCCATGGCTTGCTGTCCCTCGCGCAATTGCTGTTCCTTCTTGAACAGCGTTTGGGCGCGGCGGCGTGCCTCGTCGGTATCCATGCTCATTTTATTGGAACTCCATGTAAGGCCGCAGAGGATCAGGCAATTCGCTCACTCGTCGTGCGGCCGATCCAAGAGACAGCGTGGCCAGCACTCCTCCGTGGCGGAACAATTGGGACACGAATGGTGTGAGTGGACCAAACTTATATGGTTATGCTTGAACAAACAAACAAGGGCTCGCGGGAATAGTGTGATGTCCGCTTCGCATCCAATGCTTACGAAAATGATGCCGTGACCGAACTGTCGCAATGTGTCAATCGCAACCGCAGAGCCCCTATTCGATCACCTCCTCATAGGTGCCACTTCGGCCGCGAGGTTGGTCTCGTCTCGCGATCCCCGTTCGCCACGACCTCAACCGCTTTGCTCGCAATCACGGCGAGCAGCAGAAAGAATCCCAACTGCGCGACATTGAGCGGATCAGCAACATACAAGCTGAATTTCGGAGGAAAGAAGAAATACGCCGCTGCCAAGCTGCTGGCGAACGAGGTCAGAACCGCAACGGTGCTGCCGTAATGCATCGCCATGGTGACCGTAGGCAATAGATAAAGAAATACCAAAGCCTTTGCGCCGAGAAACGAATCGACCGCAAGCAGGACGACGGTCGTAAGGCAAATCGCCGAGAAAGCTATCAGGATCGGCAAAACCGGCTGCAACACGCGAGAATCCAGCGCCGTGCTGCGAAGACGCTTGATGAGCTCGCGGCCTTTCATTTGATCACCTCGTTGGCGGGCGATCTAACCCCGCGCCCCCAATCTCTCCAAGTCGATGCCTTATCATATACACTGGAGAAATTCAGTCCGTGTCCATGGCGGGTGGCCGGTCATGACAATCTTGCTCAGACCCGCGAGGGAAGTCGACGCGAAGTCCGTCGCATCGCTATTAGCGGAGCTCGGCTACCCGTCAAGCGAGGCCGATATCCGTGGCCGACTCCGCCATTCGCTGCCAAGCCGCACGAGCTGCTTTCTCCTTGCGCAATCGGGAAGCGAGATCACGGGCCTGGCTTGCGCCGAACTCGTCCCTTATGTGCCAAACGGCACGACGATTTGTCGAATGACCGCTCTCGTCGTCTCGTCGCATCATCGCGGGCAGGGCATCGGTGAAAAGTTGGTCGCGGGCGTAACCGACTTTGCACGCGAGCATCATTGCTCAGGAATAGAGATCACCAGCGCCGAGCATCGTCATGACGCGCACCGGTTCTATCGTCGGCTCGGCTTTTCCCGAACTTCAATTCGATTCTTCCGATCGCTGTAAAGCAGTGCGTTCGATATCCCCCTTCAGATTCCGGGCGGTACACCAACTAGAAAGCAGAAAGACAGCCGAAGCATTAAATCTTATCGGCATAACGCGAATCTAATTCCGTCAGCCGCCATGCCGAGCACGCGCCGCGACCGGCGCGCCGCTGAACAGTTATTCATCAAGTCAAACGAGCATTCACGTCGATAAACATCGGTTCACGTACATGGGAAAATTGTAATTAGGATCGATCCGCCAAAGCGATTACATGAGTGACGAAGCAAATAGCAGCTATTTGCTTGCGATCACCCAAGGAGGACATCATGCATAAGCTTGTGCTGGCGCTCGCCACCGTCGCCGCTTTCGGCCTGAGTACGGCGGCCTTCGCCGAGACTCCCGCCGCGGCGACTTCCACTGCATCGACGCAGAATCAGCCCGCGCAATCGAAGGCGCCCGTTGCGCACAAGATGCGCGCGAGCCATCGGGCCGGCGCGAAGAAAGTCGTCCGCCATCATGTCCGGCATCACAGAGTGGCCCAGGCGCATTACGGCCACGGCAAGAAAGTCGCGGTCAAACATATGCCCGCCAAGAAGCCGGTGACGACGAAAAGCGCCTCGTGATAACGACGGCTTTGCCACACCTGGCCCCGAGTCAATCGGGGCCATTTTTGTATCGAGGTAACCCCGCGTGGCTTGCAGGACCAATAGAGACGGTTCGATCAATCTTTTGCCCCATGGCAGGATGTCGAATTGGCGCTTGATCAGTCAGGGGCCTCAAGCCCGGTTCGGCTTGCCGACGAAGCCGCAGCCGTGGCCCGCCGCGTGTGCGGCCCAGCCGCCGGCGACGCGCCCTGAGAAAATCGCCGGGCCCAGCATGGTGCCTTCGAGACCGGCACGCCCATTGATGTGGCCACCGGCCATGCCTGCGACCTCGCCGGCGGCATAGAGCCCGGCGATCGCTTCGAAGTGCTTGTCGAGCACGCGACACTTAAGGTCGGTCTTGACGCCGCCGAAGTTTTTGCGCGCCAGCGGGAAGATCTGGACAGCGTAATAGGGCGAGGTATCGAACGCCTTCGACGACTTGAGCGGCTTGCCGAACTCCGGCTCCGTCTCGAGCCGCTGCGCGCAGGCCTTGTTGTAGCGCTCCACTGTAGCGAGGAAGGCCGGCGCATCGACGTCCATTCTTCTCGCCAACTCGGCGAGTGTGTCGGCCTTGCGAATGAAGGGCGAGTTGTCGAGCAGCTCCACCACCCTTTCGCGGACAACCTTGTCGCCGTCGCGATAGTAGGGATCGGCGATCTCCATGGTCGCGGTCATCGGCGTATCCATGATGGCCCAGGCGTGGCGCGGGCTCTGCGCCATCAGCGCCGGGGTGGCGGAGTTGCCGCCCGAGCGCCCCTCGTTGTGAAACCGGCGGCCCTGCTGATTGACCCAGATGTTGCCGGGCACCAGGCGGAACACGAGGCCGCGGCGCTGCGCGGGGTCGCGGTAATCCGGCGTGGCGTAGACGTAGAACCAGATATGGTCCATGTGCGTAAGATAGCCGCCCACCTGGCGAATGAGTTTGTGCCCGCTTCCCGTCGAGCCGCGCCCCGACCCTTCCAAAACCTTGTGATTCGCGAGATCCGGATTGAACTCGAGCACCATCTCCAGGTTCGAGTTGAAGCCACCGGTCGCCACCACGACGGCCTTGCTGCTGACGGCCACCGGCTCACCGGTCTTGGCGTTGCAACCGTCGAGGCCGGTCACGCGGCCGCCCTCGAGCCTCAGCCCTGTGATTTCCGTCTCCGGAACGATCTCGCCGCCCTTCTGACGGAAGCTTTCGATGAGGCGACTCATCAGGCCCAGGCCGTTGAGCTCGGGCCGCGTCCAGCGCAGCGCGGAGTTGCCTTCCTGGGCTTTGAGGTCGACCCACTTCACGCCGAGGCGTTCGGCCCAGTGGTAGAGATCGTGGAGCGTGTGCTCGATATAGTAACGGGCCCAGACCGCGTCGGTCGACGGACCTCCCCATTCGATCCAATCCTTGAAGGCAAGATCCGGCGTGTCATGAATTCCGCTCTGCTGCTGTAATGGCGATCCGACGATCAGACAGCCGCCTCCGGAGATGATGGCCGCGCCGCCGGGTTCGAGGCTCTTCTCGAAGGCGATGGCGCGCGCTCCTGCGTCGCGGGCCTCGATGCCGGCCGCCACGCCGGCGCCGCCCGCGCCAATGATCGCGATGTCGGTCTCGTATTGCTTGACACTTGGCATTGGAGGACCCCCGGCGCACCGCTAGGGGCGGTCCGACTTTAAACGCACTCACTGAAAAGGTGGACGATGTCCACGGTGCGGGTCAATCGATCTTGATCCCAGCCTCCCGAACAATCGTAGCCGCTCGGTCGATGTCGGACTTGATCTGGGCGGCAAATTCCCCCGGCGTACCGCCGACCGCAGCAAAGCCGAAGGCGGCGAGGCGTTCCTGCGTTTGCGGCCTGGCAACGAATTCCGCCATCCGGCGCGCCAGAAGTTCGACGATTGACGACGGCGTCCCAGCCGGAGCGACCAAGCCGATCACCAACTCCGATTCCTGGCCCGCGAGGCCGCTCTCCGCCATGGTCGGGACGTCCGGGACAATCGGAGATCGCTTGAAGCTGCTGACCGCCAGCGCACGGAGCGTGCCTTCCTTGATGAACGGTGTGGCCGAAGGGAGCCCGATATAGCCGACGAGCGTATGACCGGCCGCCGTCGAGCCGAGAATGGGTGCCGCACCGGGGAAGGGGATGCGGACAATCGGAAGCTTCAAGGTGAGACGAAAAAGTCTTTCGGTGTTCAGGAGATTTTGGCCCTGGCTCATCGATGCGTAGCTGTATTTTTTAGGATCCGCGCGCGCCAGCGTCACAAACTCCTGCACGGTCTTTGCCGGCACCGACGGATGCAGCAGAAGCGCCGAGGGCGAGCGTGAAATGATGCTGATGGGCGCGAAATTCTTGACCGGATCGTAACTGACCTTGCTCGACATCACGGACGCAATGGCAAGATCGCTGGTCGTCACCATCAACGTATAGCCGTCGGCCGGCGCGGCAGCGACCATCAGGGCGCCGCGCACCCCGCTTGCCCCGCTCACGTTCTCCACAAAGAAATCCTGGCCGAACGATTCCGTGAGCATCTGCGCAGCCAGGCGAGCAATCAGATCGGTCGGCCCGCCGGCCGGATAGGGCACGACGACGCGGACAGACCGGTTGGGGTAGTCGGCCGCTCGAGCAGGAGCAGCGCCGGCAAACAGCGCGACGCCGGCAAGCATCGCAACACAATCTCGACGTCGCATCGCAACACGGCTCACTCGATCACCTCGTCGGCGGCCCCGCCTCTCCGAAAGGATAGCATACCGCGGTACGGTGACTGCTGCGCTGCGGATTTCGATGTCCGACGCGGAGGGGATTGAGGCCAAGTGCCATTCCCCACCCGCCGTTCGCTCGCGTCCACCCGAGTGCGATGTGTGACCTGACGGCAAAGAATCCTCAGAGCGGCATTGCACAGTTTCTCGGGATCGCGTTCCCCGTCCTTGGCAAGTGAGATGAAGAGACAGCGCGATCGTGCGGCCGCTCGAGTCGGGTGGCCGACTCAAGACAGTGCGCCGTCTGTGTGATGCGGGGACAAAGCAATGCGATGGCTCGAACTCGCAATGCCGGTGTAGTCCATGGCTCAAGTGGACCCATTGGAAATGGCGGCGGACTGCGAACGAGCGATCAGGCTAACGCTTGATCCACTACACCGGGAGATGTTGACCAACATCCGGGAATTCTGGATCGCGCTTGCGCACGAGAGCCGGTTTCTCAGCGAGGACGTCTTAGCTGCAAACATCGAGACGATCGGCCGTCTCCAGGAGAGTTTGACCGCGCCGGGCGCGAAAGAGGTTCACTGACGGCTGTCCAGCAGACGGAGCTGATCCCAGATCAGCTGGCGCGGGGCCGCGTCAGTCCGCAATCGAACGAGAGAAGCGAAGCGCTGCTTACTGGCGCGCCCAGCTCGACTTTTGCCGCCGCGCCAGGTCGGTCTTCTGCCAATAGGCTTGCCAGCCCTCACTCGGACCGATTCCGTCGATCGCCGCCGGGCCCGTCAACCTCGCCGCGGCTTCGCGATCGAGCACCATCAGCGGCTTGCCGCCGTTGCCGGCCTCCTCGATGGCGCGGCGCAGAATGCGGCGATAGGCGCTGATCGCTTTGTCCGACTGCCCGAGATGCTCCTTCGTGCGGTCTTGAATCGCGCCCATCGATTCGCAGGCCCACTGGTCATGCACGTTGATATCCGTGCCCATGCCGGTGAAGGTCGCGTGTGCCTGCTCGTGCGCATCGAAGCCGTAATCGTTGCTCTTGTTCTTGCGCGGGACGTAATCCGGCAGCTCGTAGAGCTCGAGGCGCTGGCGGCGCATTTCCTCCTTGTCGACCGGCGCGCCGAAGCTGGTGAAGATCGCGTACCAGTAGTGCCGGTAGTCGTCGATCGGCACGTGCCATTGCGTGATCGTCATCTCGCTCGACATGGGAATGACGAACGCATGGGGAAAGACGAGGTTGGTGACGCGGATGTGCGTGTCGGCGCCGCTGATGCGGCGCAGCGAGATCACGCGCATGCCGTAATCGGTCGGCTCGATCTCGATCTGCGGGCGCGGAAACTCGCGCATGATGCGCGTCATCGGCATGTCGGAATCGATCGACTTGTCGCGAAACAGCTTGCCGTAGCCGTGCGCCGGCTCCTCGTCGTGGAAGAAGCGATGCAGGAAGGAGGTGTGGGCGGGGTCGATGCCCACCTCCAGCGACTGCAGCCAGTTGCAGTCGATCATGCCCTTGAACGCGAAGGTGTGGGAGGACGGCGCCGCGAAGCAGTCGAACTGCGGGAAGCCCGGCGGTTCGCCCGCGCCCATATAGGCGAACAGGATGCCGCTCTTCTCCACCACCGGATAGGCTTTCTGCCGGATGTTGGCGCACAGTCGGCTGCCGTCCGGCTCGGCCGGCGCCTCCAGACATTGGCCGGTCACGTCGAACAGCCAGCCGTGAAACGCGCAGCGCAAGCCACCCTGCTCGAGCCGCCCATAGGCGAGATCGGTGCCGCGGTGCGGACACGCACGCTCGAGCAGGCCATAACGGCCGGCCTCGTCGCGGAACAGGACGAGCGTTTCGCCGAGAAGGCGAACGGGCTTGACCGGCCGGTTGCCCGACAATTCGTCGACCAGCGCTGCGGGTTGCCAGTAGCACCGCATCAGCTTGCCCGCCGGCGTCCCCGGACCGGTGCGGGTGAGGAGATCGTTTTGCTCGGCGCTCAACATGGCACGCGTCTTCGTCCCACGCGGAAATTTAGCGGATCGCGCGCGGTGCGCGCCAGTGCACTTTTACAATGAATGTCAATGATTGCGCAGCGATTTCGGTCGGCTCCCTCTCCCCATTCGGGGAAAGGGTTGGGGTGAAGGGGTTACAGAACTATCGAGCGACCTTAACCCCTCACCCCACCCCTCTCCCTATGGGAGAGGAAGCAGACCGAGCCTGTCGCACTTGCTGATCATCGATCGCCATGATTCCAACCTTGGCGAAGCTGTCCTAGCCCTGCGCGCCGCGCTGCGGTGCGAGGCAGCGGGAACCGGCGCGGCCGCCCCGGCGTTGACCTTGGCAATGACTTGAAGCGCGCAAGGAGCAGATCATGCGCGACGAGAAAGGACGCAAGGTCGAGACCGGCGTCGCGGCATGGGCGGGATTTCTCGATCGTCCCGTGCTCATCGTGCTGTGCGTGAGCCTGGCGCTCGGGCTGGTCGTGCTGGGCGCGCTCTGGCTCGGCTTTTTCACGACCGGCGCTTGAGCGCTACTCGTCATTGCCGGGCTTGACCCGGCGATCCACCCGCTTCGCAAAGACTTTTACGCAGAAGATGGACCACCCGAAATCGGGTTTACCCGATTTCGGGCATGTTTAAGTGCGCAAGTCGGATAAATCCGACTTGCGTGGTCAAGCCCGCGGGTGACCGCGGGGTATTCTGTTCGGCCGCGCTCTTGCGCATTTTTTCTTCAATGCCCCGGGAGCACCATCACTTTGGGCGTGGTGGGCAGGCTCGTCTTCGACACCACCAGCGTCGGGATCTCGCTCGTTTCCACCGCCCACGTTTGCCGCGCGCGGTCGAGGAAGCGGCTGAGGCCGTAGCTGGTGAAATAGTGCATCGGGATCATGAGCGGCGCCTTGAGCGCCTGCAGAACTTCCATCATCCCCTCGAGATCGAGCGTGTAGTTGCCATCCACCGGGACAAACAGCACATCCACGCGGCCAATCTCGTTGAGCTGTTGCTGGTTGAGCGTGTGGTGCAGATGGCCGAGATGGGCGATGCACATGTTCGCCGTCTCGTAGATAAAAATCGAATTGCCGTGCCGCTCGGTCCCGCCGCTCCAGTCGCGGATGTTGGTCGGGACGTTGCGCACGCGCACGTCTTTGAAGGTAATGTCGTGGCGCGCGGGCTGATCCGGCGTTGGGCCCCACCCGCGCAACACGTGCTTGATGGCCGCATCCGGATGATCGGTGAAATGGGTCGAGTGCGCGTGATTCATGGTGACGATGTCCGGCACGAGGGGAGGCCGGACGTAATCGTTGTAGTCGGTTGCAATCCGCACGAGCTGCGGAGATTCGATCAGGAAGGTCGAGTGGCCGATATAGGTGATGCGGATCCGCTCCGGATCGAGCGCGACGCGCAGCGCGGCTGGCAGGATGCGCGGCGCATCGAAGGCGACAAGCCCGGGACAGGTCTGCGACAGCTCCGGCTTCGGCGCCGGTGCCTGCACGCGTTCAAATGCGGCAACGGGCGAGGAGAACAGCCCAAGAAGCGCGGCGAGCGCCGCCATGCGAACAAGAGCCGCGGTGCCGGGCATGGGGATATCCTTCGTGCGCGTTGTGAGCGCGCGGCGAGCCTGCGCCGGCGCGGGATTTTTCGGTCGCGCAAATGTGCCACGGATCGGAAGGTGGCGCCACGGGCGGACCGCGAGGCAGCCGCAGGTGAAGCAGCGCCGATCAGCGCGCAGGCATGATGAGGCCTTTCGAGGTCACCACGACCCAACGGCCGTCCTGCTTGCGGATCGCGTCGACCCGACCCAGCCCCGGCACGACATCGCCTTGATCGACCTCGATGAGGCCCATGCGGCCTTCGATGAGCGCGGTGCCGCGACGCACGTCGCGCACCACCCAGCCATCGACTTTGCCGGGTTGGGCCGCCGGCGGCGGCGCGATTGAGCCCGTCGCGTCCTTCGGCGCGGCGGCGGCTTCCGCGCGGGAAACTCTATCGAGCTCATCGAGAGCTTTGCCGAGCTTGCCCCGATCGACTTGCGCGCGCTCTAGACGGTCGATGCGTTCGCCGATCCGGGTGAACTGCGTTGCCGCGCTGCGGCTGGCGGAATCGACGCTGAGCTTCAACGCGGCGAGCTCAAGGCGCGCCTGCACGACGTTCTCCTTGAGCGCCTGGATGTCGTCGACGCCGAGTGCGTCCGCCGCAACAGCCGTGCTGGCGGGACGCGCGAGTCCGTAGGCGGTCAGCGCGCCGATCATCGCGCCCAGCGCGGCAGCGAGCGCAACGGCGGCAGCGAACAGCGTGAAGCGGCTCACGGAAGAGGCTTCGGCGCGCTCCGCGACCGCATCGTCGGCATCAACGGCATCGCAGCTCGCGAACGCCCGCTGACGCGGCGCCGCTGTCGTCTCGGCCGCGGCGGCAAGCTTCGGCGCGGCGATCGCCGCCGCGGTCTCGATCGTCCCGCTGCCAGCGCCGGCCGACGCCGTCTTCGCTACGTCCGCGGTCGGCTCGGTTGCGGGCTTGGCCGGGAGCTCGGCCTCGCCGGACGGCGAAGACGTCTCCTCGATAAACTCTTTATCACCCATGGAAGGTCCTCGGATAACGCGGGCGAATTGGACCTTATCGGGGTTACCAACAGGTTAGCATTTGGGTTGATCTACAGCCCGGTGCACGGCGCCGCCGCGGCACACTTGCGGCGCTGCCTGCGCAAAGGGAGCCGTCAGACGCCGAGGAACCGATGCTGAATGTCCGGCGCGGCGGCGAGCGCTGCGGAACTGCCGGTCCATACCACCTTGCCGCGCTCGATCAGATAATGGCGGTCGGCAATGCGGATCAGCGCCTGCACATTCTTGTCGATCACCAGGATCGATTGCCCGGCGGCCTTGAGTTTTGTGAGACACTGCCAAATTTCGGCGCGGATGAGCGGCGCCAATCCCTCCGTCGCTTCGTCCAGAATCAATAGCCGCGGATTGGTCATGAGCGCGCGGCCGATCGCCAGCATCTGCTGCTCGCCGCCGGAGAGCTGGCTCGCCATGTTGGCGATGCGCTCGGCAAGCCGTGGAAACAGCGTGCACACCTTCTCCAGCGTCCACGGCCCGGCCGCGCGGCTGCGATTGGCCGCGGTCGCGATCAGATTCTCCCGCGCCGTGAGATTGGCGAAGACTTGCCGCCCCTCCGGCACCAGCCCGATGCCCAGCTTGGCGACCTGGTAAGCCGCAAGCGCGCGGATTTCCCGTCCATCGAAGCGGATGGAGCCGGTCATCGCCGGCGTCAGCCCCATGATGGAACGCACCGTCGTCGTCTTGCCCATGCCGTTGCGTCCCATCAGCGTCACCATCTCGCCCGGCGCGACTGCGAGCGACATGCCGAACAGGACTTGGCTCAGGCCGTAGCAGGTCTCGATGTTGGAGACCTCGAGCAGGGGCGCGTCAGCCATGCGCGACCTCCTGCTCGCCAAGATAGGCCTCACGCACCTCGGCATTGGCTCTGATCGCCTCCGGCGGGCCAGAGGCGATGATGCGGCCATAGACCAGGACCGTGATCCGGTCGGCGAGCGCGAATACCGCTTCCATATCATGCTCGATCAAGAGGATGGTCAGCTCACCCTTGAGCTCGCGCAGCGTCTTGACCATGCGCGCGCTCTCCTCCGGCCCCATCCCGGCCATGGGCTCGTCGAGCAAGAGCATGCGCGGGCTGGTGGCGAGCGCCATCGCGATCTCGAGTTGACGGTGCTCGCCGTGGCTCAGCTTGGAGACGATGACGTCGCCGCGCCCGGCAAGCCCGACGCGCGCAAGCGCCGCGCGCGCCGGCTCGCACAACTCCTCCTCGCGGCGCGCGGCGCGCCAGAAGCGAAAGGAGTGGCCGGCATGCGCCTGCACGGCGAGCGCCACATTGTCGAGCGCGGTGAAGTCGAGAAACAGCGAGGTGATCTGGAACGAACGGGCCAAACCAAACCGGCTGCGCCGATCGACCGTTAGCGCCGTGACGTCACTGCCGTCGAAATGGATGCGCCCCTCATCGGGCGCGATCTCGCCCGCGAGCTGCGCAATGAGCGTCGTCTTGCCCGCGCCGTTCGGGCCGATCACGGCGTGCAGCTGCCCCTTCGGCACGGCGAGCGAAATCGCATCGGAGGCAATCACGCCGCCGAAGCGCTTGCTGAGGCCGTCGATTTGCAACAGCGCGTCAGCCACGGTTGATTCCCGCGAGCAGACCATCGATGCCGCCACGCGCGAACAACACCACCAGCAGGAACAGCGGACCAAGGATGATCTGCCAGTATTCGGTGATGCCCGAGAGCGCTTCTTCCAGCACCAGCAGCGCCAGCGCGCCGATCACCGGCCCAAAAACCGTGCCCATGCCGCCGAGCACCGCCATGACGATGAGGTCGCCCGAGCGGGTCCAGTGCATGAGCGCCGGGCTGATGAAGTCGGTATGGTTGGCGAGCAACGCTCCGGCAAGCCCGCACAGCATGCCGGCGAAGACGAAACAGAGCAGCTTGTAGCGGTAGGTGGGGAACCCGATCGCCTGCATGCGCCGCTCGTTCGAGCGCGAGCCTTGAATCACCATGCCGAAGCGGGAATGCACGAGCCGCCAGACCAAATAGATCGCCGCGAGCAGCAGCGCGAGACAGAGATAATAGAAGGCGGTCTTGTTGGAGAGGTCGATGAGCGGACCGAACTGGCTGCGTTTGTAAATGGTCATGCCGTCGTCGCCGCCATACCGGTCGAGCCCGATCGCGACGTAATAGATCATTTGCGCGAAGGCCAGCGTGATCATGATGAAATAGACGCCGCGCGTGCGCAGCGAAAGCGCGCCGACCGTCAGCGCGAACAGCCCCGAGGCCGCCACCGCCAGCGGCCATTGCAACAGGCCGGAATTCATCCCCTCCTTGGCGAGAATGCCCACCGCGTAGCCGCCGATTCCGAGATAGGCGGCATGACCAAAGCTCACCATGCCGCCAAACCCCATGATCAGGTTCAAGCTCACCGCTGCGATCGCCAGAATGACGATGCGGGTGAAGAGCGACATCACGAACGTATTGCCGCTGGCCGCAGCGTAGAGCGGCACCAATGCCAGGATCGCGATCACCCCTGCGACGAAAGCATTGCGCGCATTAAGCCGCACGCTCATCGCTGCGCCGCCGGGAACAGACCTTCGGGCCGGAAGACCAGCACCGCCGCCATCAGCGTATAGATCAGCATCGAGGACAGTGCGGGCCCTGCGCTCGAGCCGGCGCTGTAGCTCACGAAGTGTCGCAAGAGGTCGGGCAGGAATGCGCGGCCGATCGTGTCGATGATTCCGACAATAATGGCGGCAACGAAAGCGCCGCGGATCGAACCAATGCCTCCGATAATGATGACGACGAAGGCCAGGATGAGGATGTTCTCGCCCATGCCTATCTGCACGAACGAGAGCGGCGCCTGCATCATTCCGGCAAATCCAGCAAGCGCCGCACCGAGCCCGAACACGAGCGTGTAGAGGAGCTTGATATTGACGCCGAGCGCGCCGGCCATCTCACGATTCCAGGCGCCGGCGCGGATCAGCATGCCGATGCGCGTGCGCATCACCAGCGCATAGAGCAGGAGCGCCACCGCGAGCGTCGCCAGAATAATAACCAGCCGGTAGAGCGGATAATAGACGCCCGGCAAAACCTGAACCGCGGTGAGCATCTCCGGAGGGAGCGACAGCGTCAGGCCGGCCGGACCCCAGATCAGCCGCACCAGCTCATTGAAGAACAGCAGCAGGCCAAAGGTGCCGAGCACGTGGTCGAGGTGATCACGTCCGTAGAGCGGCCGGATCGCAATCACCTCGAGCACCATTCCGGCCACTAAGGTAGCGAGCAACGCCAATCCGATGCCGGCCAGGAAACTGTCCGTGACCGTGGCAAATGTCGCGGCGAAATAGGCGCCGAGCATATAAAGCGAGCCGTGCGCCAGATTGACCAAATCCATGATGCCGAAGATCAAGGTCAGCCCGGCTGCGAGCAGGAACAGCAGCATGCCCAACTGAATGCCGTTGAGGCACTGTTCGATCAGATACAACATTGTCGGGTAGTCCCCCGAACTCTGGCGAAGAAAATGCCGTCGGCTGCCGGATGTGGTCTCGCCTGGCGCGCCTTACAAATCAGGCCACCCCGGCTGCCGCAAAACAAGACGGCAGAAGCGCGAGCCTCTGCCGTCTTGCAGCTCGCGCCTGCCCCGGCCCTCAGTTCGGCATCTTGCACTTCTGCCAGTGCTTGTCTTGATCGTTCTCGACAATGGTGGCGACCGTCTTGAGCCGGTATTCGTCGCCATCCCTGACCGCCTCTTGCAGATAGAAGTTCTGGATTGGAATGTGATTGGGTCCGAACTTGAAGCCGCCGCGCACGGATTTGAAGTCGGCCTTCTCCGCCGCGCGCCGCATCTCATCCTTCTTGCTGAGATCGCCCTTGACGGCTCTGACAATGCTGTCGAGCAGCGTCACGGCATCGTAGGTCTGGGCGCCATAGAAGGCCGGGTCGCTCTTGTATCGAGCCCGGTAGTCTTCGACAAACCATGTGTTGGCCTCGTTGGGCAGGTCTCGCACCCACTGCTGCGCGCCGGGAATGCCGAGGGCGAGATGCTTGAGGCGCGGCAGCGACAGCGCATCAATGGTGAAGGCGGTATAGAGCGGAACTTGCCCCTTGAGGCCCGATTGCGCGTACTGGGTGAGGAATTGAATGCCTGGGCCACCCGGATAGAACGCGAAGATCGAGTCGGGCCTCGCCGCGCGCGCCTTCGACAGCTCGGCGTTGAAGTCGAGCTGGTCGGGCCAGCGCGTCAACTCGCGGCCGATGATCTCCCCTTTGAAGGTGGCTGCCACGCCTTCGAGCATGTCCTTTCCGGCCGCGTAATTGGGGCCGATCAGGAATGCGGTCTTGACCCCCTTCTGGTTCATATAGAGACCCACCGCCTGCGGGGTCTGGTCGTTGTTCCAGGAGGTCGAGAACACATAAGGCGAGCACAGCTCGCCCGCGAGCTGCGAGGCGCCGGCGTTGGTGACGATGGTAAATGTCTTGGAATCGACGAGCGGCTTGAGCGAGGCGAGCAGCACGTTCGACCAGATGTAGCCGACGACGAAATCTACCTTGTCCGATTCGATCAGCTTCTGGGTCTTCTGCACGCCGACCTCGGGCTTGGTCTGATCGTCTTCGTAGATCACCTCGACCGGCAGGTCTCCGATCTTACGACCGCGATGGTCGAGCCCAAGCTCGAAGGCATTGCGCATGTCCGCGCCGATCGCGGCCACCGGCCCGCTGAAGGTGCTGATGAAGCCAATCTTTATCGTTTGTTGTTGCGCCATGGCGGGCACAGCGGCGAGCGTGATGGCGGCGGCCGTTCCCAATAGAATCTTCTTCATTGCGGTTCTCCAGAAAGCGCCCCTCAGAAATCAGCGGCGATCTTAGTGGATCGCCGCAAACGCAAAAAGCCCTATCGGCGTGACGTATCGCCTCGCAGGCGACCCCGCTACAGATCGATGCGAGGCTGGATGCCGTCCCTGGCTGCCGCGAGCGTGTAAGTGTTGCTCTCCTTGCCTTGCTGCGGGGCTGGCAGTAAAGCACTCGGGCCGATTGCTTTGAGCGCCAAAAAGGCGTCGCGATGCATGAATTGAGCGGCAGGACGCACTGGCATGAGCCCACCGGCAATGACCGAGCCGGTTTCGGTGCGTTTGGCCGGCCCAAGACGCACTACGACCTGTTCATAGAATCGGAGGGCATTCCCATCCATCGCGATATCGGCGTGAGCAAGGTGCAGAATCTGCCGCTTGCACCATGGAAGCGGCTGGGCGGGAAAGGCACGTATATCCAGCTGCACGGCACCGAGGGCAAATGGGGCTGCTACGTCGTCGAGGTGCCCGGCGCCGGAGCGCTCAATGCGGAAAAGCACCTCTATGAGGAGATCTATCTCGTGGTCGAGGGCCGCGGCAGCACCGAAGTATGGCTCGACCGCGACAGCAAGCGACATGTCTTCGAATGGCAGAAGGGTTCGCTGTTCTCGATCCCGGTGAACGCCTGGCATCGCATCGTCAATGCGAGCTCGGCGCCGGCGGTGCTGCTCGGCGGCACCACGGCGCCCAACCTCATCAACCTCATGAACAATACCGAGTTGGTGTTCAACTGCCCGTACGAGTTCCGCGACCGCTTCAGCGGCGCCGACGACTTTTACAAATACAAGGACGACATCGAACCGGATCCGGTCCGCGGGCTCGCGATGCGGCGCACGAACTTCATCCCGGACGTGGTCAATTGCGACTTGCCGCTCGACAACCGCCGCTCGCCCGGGTGGCGGCGGGTCGAGCCGTTCATGACCGGCAACACCTTTTATCTGTGGATCGGCCAGCACGAGAACGGCCGCTACTCCAAGGCGCACGCGCATACCTCGGCCGCGGTGCTGATCTGCTTGAAGGGAAAGGGCTACACCTATACCTGGCCCGAACGATACGGCGTCACCCCGTGGAAAGACGGCCATGCCGACAAGATCAGGCGCGTCGACTACGAGCCGGTAGGGATGGTGTCGGCTGCGCCCGGCGGCGCGCGCTGGTACCACCAACACTTCGGGGCATCGAAGGAGCCGTTGCGGCTGACCGCGTGGTTCGGGCCGCACAATCCGGGCCGCGAGCCCGGCCCTCCCGGCGAGAAGCACACCGACTACACCGCCATGGATATCACTGAAGGGGGCACCTCAATCCCGTACTGGATGGAAGATCCCTTCATCAGCGCAGAGTACGAGGCGAAGCTCAAGGCGGAAGGGGTGCCGAGCCGAATGGAGCGCGAATTCTACAAGAAGGGTGCGGTCGTGCCCAAGTTCGCGGGCGCGTGAGCACGGTGCACCTGACATAATGGCCGACGAACAAGCGCAAGGCGGCCGGATTTTTTTCTCCAGCACCGGGCGCTCGCTCGTCGATGAAGACGAAGTGGTCGTGCTCAGTGTTGGAGTCGATATCGGCTCCTCCACCTCGCACCTCGTATTCTCACGCATCGTCCTGGAGCGGCTGGACAGCCGCTACGTGGTCACGATCCGCGAGACGTTCTACCAATCCGACATCCTGCTCACGCCCTATTGCGGCGAAGAGGAGATTGACGCCGCGGCGCTCGGCGCCTTCATCGAGCGCCAATACCGCGACGCGAACGTCGACCCGGACGAGATCGACACCGGTGCGCTGATCCTCACCGGCGTCGCGGTCGGCCGGCGCAACGCGCGCAACATCGGCGAACTGTTTGCGCGCCAAGCCGGCAAGATGGTCGCGGTCTCGGCCGGCGACAGCCTGGAGGCGGTGATGGCCGCCCACGGCTCGGGCGCCGCGGCGCGCTCGATCCGCGAAGGCGCCACCGTGATGAACGTCGACATCGGCGGGGGCACCTCGAAGATCGCGATCTGCGCCGACGGGCGGGTGAGCGATCTCACCGCGCTCGAAGTCGGCGCGCGCCTCATCTGCCTCGATCCGTCCGGACGCATCGTGCGAATCGAGGAGACGGCGCGCCGCTTCGCGGCCGATCTCGGCATCCCTCTCGAGATCGGAGCGCATCTTCTCCCACAGAGCGCGCGGGCCTTGGCCGTACGCATGGCAGATTGCCTGTTCGAGGCAATGGCCGGCAGATCGCCGATCGTCGGCGCGCGCACGCTGCTGCGACTCGAGCCGCTGTCACAGCGCGCACTCGTGCAGCAATTGACCTTTTCCGGCGGCGTCGCCGAATATGTTTACGGCCGCGAGGCGCAGAGCTACGGCGACCTTGGCGCGCTGCTCGCGCAAGAAATTCGTGCCCGCGCGGAACGATGGGGGCCAAAGCTCGAGCGCGCGAGCGAAGGCATCCGCGCCACCGTGATCGGCGCGGCGCAATACACCACACAGGTGAGCGGGAGCACGATTTATGTTTCCCCGCTAACCATCCTGCCGCTGCGCAACGTGCCGGTGATCGCGCCTTCGTTCGCGCTCGAGGTCGAGGAGATCGAACCCTCAGCCGTGGCGGAGGAGATCAAGGCGCTACTCAAGCGCCACGATCTCGCCGATGCCGGCTTGCCCGTCGCGGTGTTCGTGCCCTGGCGAGGCTCGGCCACGTTTCGCCGGCTCGATGCGTTCTGCCAGGGTCTGACGGAGGGGCTGGCGATGATTCTCGCTGACGGCCATCCCCTTGTGTTGGCCGGCGACGGCGACGTCGGCGGCCTGATGGGAATTCACCTGCGCGAGGAGATGGGCCTCGACAACGCGATCGTCTCCGTCGACGGTCTCGAGCTCAAACAATTCGACTACATCGACATCGGCGGGATGCTGCCCCAATCCGGCGCCGTGCCGGTGGTGATCAAATCGCTGATCTTTCCGGCCGATGCCGCGGCGCGTCCGCAACGCCAACCGGGGGACCGCGGGCCGATTGCGAAGCCGCTATCGGTCGCGCAACGCTAGGCGGTCACAGGCCATAGACGCGTTCCGCGGTGCCGCCCATGACCGCGTGGCGCTCGTCGACCGGCAGTGCGGCAACGAGATCGCTGATACCCTGCCACGCCTGCGCATAGGTGGCGCCGAGCAAGATTACTGGCCAGTTGCTCGCCGCCATCACGCGATTGGAGGTGAAGAGGTCGAGCACGTGATCGCTGTAGCGGCGCAGCTCGTCGGTCGACCAGCGCCAGCGCATGATGATGTCGAGCCCGATCGAGAGCTTGATGGAGACGTTGCGGTGCTCGGCGGCGCGGGCAACTTGCGTCGCCCACGGCTCCCAACCCCGCTCGGGAAGGGGCGGGCGTCCGAGATGGTTGATCACGATCTTGAGCTCCGGCAGGCGCTCCGCCAGCTCGAGCACGGATTCGAACTGCTCGGCCTTGACAGGGATGGCATCGAAGGCGACCCCTGCCGCGGCGAGAAGTTTCAGGGATTCGATTACGCCATCCTGCAGCAGCCAGCGCGGATCCGGCTCGTAACTGATGAGATGGCGCACGCCGACAAGCTTGCCGCGGGAGCGCAGCCGCTCGAGCGCGCGCGTGGTGGCGTCGGGATCGGCAAGCGGCAGCCACCCGACCACGCCGCGCACGAACTCGACCTCGTTGCTGAGGTCGAGAAACTCCTCGGTTTCGCCGGCCTGATGCAGCACCTGCACTAGCACCGTTCCCTTGATGCCGCAGCGGTTAAGCTCCGGCCTCAGGTCGTCCGGTGTGAAATCGCGCGCCAGGCGATCGCCCACCCGATCCGACCACGTATAGGTGTGCCGGCTCAGCCACCAGAAATGGTGATGCGAATCGATCACGGCGCCCTCAACTGCGTCTGCGCCGCCTGATCTCTTTGATCACGGCGCTGTTGTCCAAATCTCCCTCGCCTTGCCGCACGCAGGCTTGCAAGACGTCGGCATGAATTTCAAGCAGCGGAAGCTCCTGCTTCACCCGCTGCGCCTGTTCGAGCATGAGTTGGACGTCCTTGAGATGCTGGGTGACGCGGCCCTCGGCTGCGAATTCGCCGCTGATCATTTTCAGGCCCTTGGTGTCCATGACCTGCGAATAAGCCGCCGAGCCGCGCGCAACGTTGAGAAACGCCTCCAGATCAAGTCCGAGCCGCTCCGCAAACACCAGGCCTTCGGCCATGGCCAGGCGGTTGAGTCCCAAAATGAGGTTGACCGCAAGTTTGGCGCGCCCGGCATCGCCGATTTTGCCGATGTGGAAATGGCGGGCGAACAGCGCGCGTAACACTCCTTCCGCTGCCCTGATAACTTCGGCGTCGCCCCCGATCAGCCCGACCCCCTCGCCGCGGGCGACTTGGCCGCTCGCTCCCGAAACCGGAGTTTCCAGAAGGCGCAGCCCGCGTTTGCCGATACGCTCCGCCAAGCGAGCAATGCGCTCGGGGTCGCAAGTGCTCGCGCAAAGCACGATTTTGGCCGAGCCCTCGCCCGCGGCCGGCAAGAGCTCCCGTTCGATCACGTCCTCGACCTGATCGGTGCTGAACACCGCAACCACGATGGGATCGCAGCGCCCCGCGAGATCGCCAACGGAGGCGGCAGCACGGCCGCCGAGCTGCGCGAGCTTGACGTTTTTGGCGCGGTCGACGTCGAAGCCTACGACCGAGAAGCCGGCGCCAAGCAAGCGGCTCACAAATGCTTGGCCCAACAGGCCGAGGCCAACCACGCCGACAGTTTCCGTCACGAGCGTCACTCGGCGTTTTGTGTTGCAGCGATAGCAGCCATCAACTTATCCCTGGCGCCCGAGCGGCGGACATCAACCGAGCGGCGCGATGGCAAGCTCGCGCGCGGCCGCATCGAGGCTCTCGCGCAGCGGCTTGGGCACGGGGATGCCGTTCTTCGTGCGATCCTGCCGCTTGCGATGGCTCTGTTCTCCCGGCAGCCAGATGCGTTCGACCTCAGGCAATCGCTCGGCACCGCGCATCACGCGCACCGCCGCATCGACCTGGCGCTTGAAGGTCGCCGCCGGCGCGAAGGCCTCGACCGACAGCGCAACGATGGCGTGCCCCGTATTCGTGGCCTTGCCCTGCTCCTTGACGAAATCGACGACGTTGCGCCCGAAAGCCGCCTGGTTGAGCGCACCCGCCAGCAAGCCCACCATCAGGCTCAGCCCATAGCCCTTGTAGTCGCCGATGGGCAGCAGCAGGCCTTGCTCCGCGCGTTTCGGGTCGGTGAGCGGCTTGCCGTCGCGGCCGATCATCCAGCCGACCGGCAACTCCTCTCCGCGTTGCATCTTCAGGCGCACCTTTCCGAAGGCGGCAACAGTCGGTGCCATATCGAGCACGACCGCTGCTTCGTCTTGGGACGGGATTGCGATTGCGATCGGGTTCGTGCCCAGCAAGTTCTCGGTCGCGCCCCACGGCGGCAGGTGGTTGTTGCTGCCGACGGCGAGATAGAGCCCGACCATGTCATGGGCGAGCGGCATCATGGCGTAGAGCGCCGCCGGCCCGGCATGGTTGCTCATTCGCGCGCCCACCCAGGCAACGCCTGCGGCTTTGGCCTTCTCAATCGCCGTCATCGCGGCAAACCGCATGACCAGGTGGCCCATGCCGTTGTCGCCGTCGACAAGCGCGGTGGCCGGACGCTCTTCTACGATCCGGATATGCGGACGCGCGTTGATCCCGCCCGCCTTCAGGCGCCGAAGATAAAGCGGCAGGCGGATCACACCATGCGTGTCGCTGCCGCGCAAATCGGCCTCGACCATCAGTCCCGCGACAATCTCCGCGTCCGTGGAGGACAGACCCGCAGCCTCGAAGGCGCGCTTGACGAAAGCCGCCAGTGCCGCAGGCACCACACGCGCCGCATCGCTGGCGGTTGCGACGTTGGGAGCAGCTTTTCCTGACATATCCACTCCTGCGGCTGCCACTATGTCATATGGATCGTAGCGCGATTACAACCGCATTCTCGACTCGGACGTTTTGCGGCGGCAATTGTTCCTTGCCGCGAGCCGTGGCCTTATACGGGCGCCGCTCGCTCTGGGTGAAACGATCGCATGGCTCGCTACCGCGTTACGGCCGACACCGGAGGAACCTTTTCGGATTTCGTCGCGCTCAACGAGGAAACGGGCAAGCTCTCGATCGCCAAGCTGCCTTCGACCCCCGACGATCCCTCGCGCGCGATCATTGCTGGAATCGAGGAACTCATCGCAACGGCTGGTGAGTCAACCGCGATCGGATATTTCTGCCACGGCACGACGGTCGGGACCAATGCCCTGCTCGAAGGCAAGGGCGCCAAGACTGGCTTGCTGGTCACGGAAGGATTTCGCGGCATCTATCCCGTCGGCGAGCAGGCACGGCCTTATGGCGCGGCGATTTTCGACGTCATGTACGACAAGCCCGCGCCGCTCGTTCCGCAAAGGCTGACCGGCGAGGTCCACGAGCGCGTCGATTTCCGCGGCAATATGCTCCAAGCGCTCGACGAGGCGGCGCTGCGCAAGACCGTGCGGGCGCTCGCCACAGAGAACGTCGAATCGATCGCGGTGTGTCTGCTGTTCTCGTTCCTTTATCCCGCGCATGAAGCGCGGGTGGGCGAGATCGTGCGCGAAGAGATACCCGGTTGCGACGTTTCGCTCTCCTGCGAGGTGCTGCCGCAGATCCGGGAGTACTACCGGCTGAGCACCACCGTCATCAACGCCTATCTGCAACCGATCCTCGCGCGCTACATCGCCGCGCTCGACCGGCGCCTCGAGCGTGCCGGCGTCGCAACCCGGCAAAAGTACATCATGCAGTCGAACGGCGGTATGGCGACCTTTGCCGCCGCGGCGCGCCGCGCAGCCAACACCGTGTTGTCGGGGCCGGCCGGCGGCGTCACAGCGGGCGTGCTCGCCGGCCGCATAATCGGGCTGCGCAACATCATCACTTTCGACATGGGCGGAACATCATGCGACGTGGCGCTGATCAAGGAGGGCGAGCCTTTGCTGTCGAGTCGCGGACAGATTGCGGAGCGCGACCTGGCGCTCCCCATGCTGGATATCAATACGGTGAGCGCCGGCGGCGGCACGATCGCGACGGCCGACCGCTTCGGCATGTTGCAAGTCGGGCCGCATAGCGCCGGCGCTGTGCCGGGGCCGGCGTGCTACGGCCGCGGCGGTGAGATGCCGACCATCACCGATTGCAACCTGGTGCTGGGCTATCTCGGCGAGGAGGGCTTCCTCGGCGGGCGGATGCGCCTCGAGGCGTCCAAAGCGCGCGGCGCCATCATGACCAAGGTCGCGCGCCCCCTCGGGCTTGATCTCATCGACGCGGCCGAAGGCATCGTGCGCATCATCGACGTGAAGATGCAGGAGGCGATCAAGGCCATCTCCACCATGCGCGGCCACGACCTGCGCGACTTCATGCTGCTTGCGTTCGGTGGCGCGGGGCCGCTGCATGCCGGCCGCATCTCCCACGAACTCGGTATGGGGGGCGTGATCGTGCCGCTTTATCCGGGGGTGTTTTCGGCGATCGGTTTGCTGATGTCCGACGTGAAGCACGACTACATCCGTTCGAGACTGGCGCCGCTGACCGAAGTCACCCCCGAAGAGTTGAATCACATCTTCGACAGGCTGACAGCGCAAGCGCTTGCAGAGCTGCGCGGCGATGGCTTCGCACCCGATCGCATCCGCATCGAACGGGCGCTCGACATGCGCTACGCCGGCCAAGGCTACGAGATCGCCGTGCCCTGCCCTGCCGAGCCGTTGCGCCCGAGCGATCTGAAAGAGCTGCGCATGCGCTTCGATCAGCGGCACCAGAGCGCCTTCGGCCATATGGCGCCGCAGGAGCCGGTCGAGATCGTGTCCTACAGGGTGCGCGGCCTCGGGCTGCTGCCGCCCATCGCGATGCCGACCTTCGCGCGCACGGGTGGGGCGCTTGAAGACGCACGGCGGGGCAGCCGGCGCGTGCGCTTCGATGGAGCGGAGCTCGAGTGTCCAATCTATCAGCGCGACCAAATCGATGTGGGTGCAAACGTAGCGGGCCCGGCTATCCTCGAGCAGCTCGATTGCACGACCGTCGTCCGCCCCGGGCAGATCGCGCGGGTGGACGAATGGAAGAATCTGATCGTGACGCAAGAGCACTGATCGCCATGCGCGCCATCGACCCAGTCGATCTCGAGGTGGTGAAGGCCAGTCTCTCCGGCATCGTGCAGGAGATGCAGAATTCGCTGTTCCGCACCGGCTTCTCCACCATTGTGCGGGAGTCGCAGGATGCGTCCTGCGCGCTGATGAACGCGCGCGGGGAGGTGGTGGCGCAGCACGTGGTATTGCCGCTCCACATCGGTGCCTTTCCGGCCTCGACGGCCGCCGTCATCGACGCGTTCGGTGTTGGCATCGCGCCAGGGGACGCCTTCGTCATCAATCACCCCTATCAGGGCGGCAGTCCGCACGCCCCCGACATTGCCGTCATCACACCCTTCTTCGTCGAGGCCGAGCTGTTCGGGTTCTGCGGCTCGATTGCGCACAAGAGCGACATCGGCGGCCCGGTGCCGGGAAGCTGCTCGGGACAAGCGCGGGAAATCTTCAACGAGGGGCTGCACCTGCCCGCCGTGCGCTACGAGACGGGCTATCGGCGCAACGGCGACCTCGAGCGGCTAATCGGCGCCAACAGCCGCACCCCGGAACTCGTGCTGGGCGACATCCGCGGCCAGCTCGGCGCCGACCGGCTGGGCGAGAGGCGGCTCGAAGAGCTCCTCGGCAAGTTCGGCAAACAGGAGATCCTCGGCTCTTTCGATCGCTTGCTCGAGATTTCGGAAGCAAAGGTCAAGCGGGCAATCGCCGAATGGACGGACGGCCGCTTCGAAGCGGAGCGTTTTGTCGACGATGACGGCATCGAGCTCGAGCGGCCCGTGCGCATCCACGTAGTCATCGAAAAGAGAGGCGACGCGCTTCATTTCGATTTCAGCGGCTCGGCGGACCAGACCAAGGGCCCCGCCAATATCCGCCCACCCTTGGTGCAAGCGGCTTGCGCCTATGCGCTGATCTCGCTGATCGATCCGAACATGTATGTATCGAGCGGCCTTCTTCGCGGCTTCACCATGACGGCGCGCGAGGGGAGCGTGCTGAACCCACGCTTTCCCGCCCCGGTCAATACCTACAATCCCACCATCCATGCCCTGGTGGACGCCATCTTCGCCGCTGTGAGCGACGTCGTGCCGGGCAAGGCGCGCGCCGACGGCAGCGGCAGCCGCTCTATCATCCTCGGCGGGCGCAGCACCTATACCGGCAAGGGCTATGTGCAATACGAGATCATCGCCGGCGGCGCCGGCGCGCGCGCGGGCAAAGATGGGGCCTCCGGCATCACCGTCAATCAAAGCAATGCCAAGATCGCAGCCGTCGAGATCATCGAGAGCGAATTTCCCGCGCGTATCACCCGTTTCGAGCTGATCGCCGATTCTGGCGGCGTAGGCGAATTCCGCGGCGGGCTCGGCATCCGCCGCGAATATCTCAATCTCGCCGATGCCCGCTTCTCCATCCGCTCGATGAAGCATTCGATCCCTCCAAACGGCTGCGCCGGCGGCAGAACCGGACGTGCCGGCGATATCTGGATCAACCCGGAGCGTGCGGCGGCCAAGCGCTTGCCGACGCGCTACGCGGATTATCCCTTGCGGGAAGAAGACACCTTGCGGCTCGATACCCCGGGCGGCGGCGGATATGGCGATCCGCTCGCGCGCGATCCCGAGCGGGTTTTGGCCGACGTGTGCGAGGGCGTCGTTTCCAAGGAGGCGGCGGAGCGCGAGTATGGCGTCATCCTTCGGCCCACCGGACGGTCATGGGTCATCGATGCGGCGGCCACGCAGGCGCGCCGCGCGCAGCTGCGGAAAGACAAAGGCGAGGGTGCCTCGCGATAACGCTGCGTGTCTATTTAACCGTGTGGCCAAAACCGCAGGAGAGCTGTTCCTCGGTTAAGTAGAAGCCCCCATGCGCGTCGCCTCGACGAAGCGCTCGGTGGAATCATCGACGTTGCGGCCGGCTCGACCTCGAGGCGTATGAATATAGAGCTGGGAGGCTTTCGCTGCCTGACCATGCCGATCGAGGCGGCAACGGCAATTCGTAATGGACCGGCTTGGCATGGTCCGCCAGCATCTTCTCGGCATTATAGACCTTACTGTAGTTCATGATACCGCGCATGAAATTGGTCTGCCCTCGGACCAGATGGCGCGCGAGCACACCGGCAAACGCCGGTGCGGTCCACCAGGTCATGTGCTTGCGGTAGAGTACACGCTGAGTGTCCAAGAGCTCGCGATAGAACGTCGCAAGCGGCAGCTTTGTCGGTAGCACTGCATGCTGGATGTCGAATAAGCGATAATCTCGTGTTTGCAGTCTCCGTTGCTCGGTAAGCCACGTCTCGGTGCCCGGATAGAGCGTATTGATGCTGATGTTCACCACCTCCGGGACATCCATGCACCAATCACGCACGGTGCGGAATCGATCCTCATCCCAGTCCGGGTCGGCAATGATGTTGATTGCCACACCAATGCCCAACGAGCGGGCGAACTCTAACGCCTCGAAGTTGCGCCCGAGCGGGATGCGTTTGCGAAACTTCCGCAAGCCGTCCTCGTCCAGTGCCTCGAGGCCGAGAAAGATGTATGTGAGGCCGATCTTATTCCAGAACTGGAATACTTCCTTGTTTCGAAGCAGCACGTCGCCGCGCGTTTCCAAGTAGAATTGCTTGCGCATTCCAGCGCGAGCGATCGCTTCGCCGATTGCAAGGCCGTGCCGTTCGTGAATGAAGGCGACGTCGTCAACGATGAAGATGCCCGGCTCGCGGATGGAGGCTAGATCCTCGAGCACCCGTTCCGGGCTGAGCAGGCGGTAACTGCGGCCATAGAACGTCCAGGCACTGCAGAAAGAACAGTCCCATGGGCACCCGCGCGAGAACTCGACCGAGGCGCAGGGGTCGAGCACGCCGATGAAATATTTGCGGCGGTGGCGCACGAGATCGCGCGCAGGCCTGATTTCGTCGAGGTGCTCGACGTATCCCGGCCGGGGGCCCTCGCCGTCCGCGGTGACGGCGCCGGGCACTTTAACGATCGCGCCGCGGTCGCCCAGGATGGCTTCAAGGAGCTTGACGATGGCCGGTTCGCCCTCGCCCTTGAGCACGCAATCGATGGCGCCCTCGCCGTGTTCCAAAATGGCCCGCGCGGTGAAGGAGGCGCTGTGGCCCCCCACGCAGATGAAAGAGCGGGGTAGAGCAAGGTTCGTAGCCTTCGCCAGATCGACGATCTCTGGGACATTGGCGAGATAGTTGCAGGAAAAGGCGATTAAATCCGGCCGCCACTCTGCGATCATACGGCGATAGTCGGAGTGGCTCTCGACCTGCAAATCCACGAGACGGACTGAGTGGCCGGCGCGGCGGGCGGCCTCCGCCACTAGTTCGAGGCCTAATGGTTCAAGCCGAAGGAAAACATTCGTGTAGAGCAACGGGCCGGGATGACGAACAGAATCTTCATCGGAGCTTGGGGGCTGGCAAACGTGAACCGCGGGACTCTCACAATGCGAGGGCTGCAGGTCAAGGCTATCCGAACGAGCTTAGAGGCCATCACCGCGAGTGCCTCATCGGACCTTTTTCTGGTGGTCACCTCCATGCCCCAAGTAGAGCTGAGGGTGAAAGCCTCGCGCTCGCGCGCGACGCGGTGACGACCCGAAGCGCCTCCAAGAGGCGCGTGAACGCGCTGATGCCCGCGCATCCATCGAAAGAAAACGCGTCATTCAAGGGACGGATTGCCGGGTCAAGCCCGGCAATGATGGCGGATTGGTCGGTGTGAACGACCGCTCGTATTCAGCGCGTCACACCGCCCGCAAGCTGCTATGCCTGTCTCGCCTTCTGGCGCTTGAAGGCGCCAAAGCCGGGACGATAGGTCTTCTCATCGAGAAACTGCTTCATGCCTTGGGTGCGGCTGTCTTCCTTGTCGACGAAACGCAAGGCTTCGCTCTTGGCGCTGAGGTAGTCGGCCGCCTGCGGTTCGTTCATGAAGCGCACCGCGCGTAGCGCCTCTTTGGTGTAGCGCAGCACGGCTGGGCTCTTCTCCATCAGTTTTTTGGCGAGTTTGATCGTCTCCTGTTTCAGCTTCTCCTTGGGATAGGCGAAATTCACGAATCCGATCTCCTTGGCCTTCTTGCCGTCGAAGGTGTCGCCGGTGAGCGCGTAATACATGCCGTCGCGGAAGTTCAACGTCTGCCCGACGTTCCATGACACGATGCCGCCGGGCAGAATGCCCCAGTTGACTTCGGAGAGGCCGAACAGCGCGTCGTCGGCTGCAAGCGCGAAATCGCAAGCGCAGACCTGGGTGAAACCGCCGCCGAAGCAGTAGCCGTTGACCATGGCGATAGTCGGCTGCGGAAAGTTCGACAGCCTGTGCCAGCGCCACTGATTGGAGGCATAGCGGGCCTTGGCCCTCGCCGCCGGCGCATCGTCATTGGCGCGGAAATAAAGCTTGATGTCTTGCCCGGCGCAGAAGGCCTCCCCGGCACCGGTGAGCACGAGGACTTGGGTCTGCGGATCGACGGCGAGGTCAGCCAGCGCGTCGTCCATCTCGAGGTGGAGCCGCGGGCTCATGGCGTTGCGCTTGTCCGGCCGGTTCATGATGAGCCAGGTGATGCCGTCCTGCTTCTCGATCAGGACGGTCTCGTATTTCTTCGTTGTCATTGTTGTCTCCTCGACGTGAGTTCAAGCAAAGCTCGTCGCCTTCACGGCGAGCGCATCAGTTCCGGAGGAATGCTTGGATCGCCTCGCCGACGGGGACGGCGCGTTCGACGTGCGGCAAGTGACCGGCATTGGGAATCATGGTGAGCGTAGAGCCCGGGATCAGGCGGTGGAATGCTTCGGCATAGGCCGGCGGAATGATGCGATCGCCGTCACCCCAGATGATGTGCGTGGGAATATTCACCCGGTGCAGCCAGCGCTCGAGCCGCGGGTTGAAGAAGCGAGGCTGCCATCCGAAGCGCGCGCTGGCGATGCGATTGAGGATGGCGAGATCCTGGTATTTTTCGTTAGCGGTGCGAGCGGCCGCTTCCTCGCCGAGCTTGGGGTCGGCATAGGCGAGCCGCGCCAGCTCCTCCGGATCGATGATGAAGATATCGGCTTTGCGCACGCCTTTGACGTGGATCCCGGCGGGGGAAAGCAGCGTCAAGCTGCGCAGGCGCTGCGTCGAGCGCACTGCCATTTCGAGTGCGATCCAACCGCCCAGCGATTGCCCGACAATGTGAACGCCGGAGAGGCCAAGAACCTCGATGGCCTCGAGATAGCAGTAGGCGAGATCGGAAATGTCATCGAGCCAGGGCGGCGCCTCCGAACCGCCGAAGCCGGGATGATCGGGCGCAATGACGTCGAAGCGTTCCGCCAATGTATCGAGAAGGACGGGCCATTCCATGAGCCCGTCGGTGCCATGCAGGTAGATCAATGGCACGCCCTTACCGCCACGCGCCAGGCTGAGCTTGCAGCCGTTAACGTCGATCGTCTGCCTGGCAAATTCCATGATCAATCTGCCGTGCCGGTCCGTCGCCGCAAAAGGTAGGGGACGCCCCCAGCTGGCTCAAATGGTTTCTGGCACCGTGCATCTCTGGATCGGCCTTCCCCCAACAGCCGCGACGGGCGCGATGCGTCATCGAGCTAGGGCCCAGTTTATCCGGATTTTACGCGCCGGCTCGCCTGCGCGCCCGCGTCGTGACGGAACTTTGCAACCCAGCGCGGTGTTGCTATGGGCAGGTCTCCCCCAAAGATGCGTGGCGGGGCCGAGGGGTCGCGGGACAAAGATCCTTATCTCTTCACGCCGGCGACGCATGGAGGTTTGCAAATGGCCGAACTCACCGTGAATGGAAGGCCCCACCGGGTCGATGTCGATCCCGATACGCCGCTACTGTGGGTGTTGCGCGATACGCTCGGGCTGACCGGCACCAAATATGGCTGCGGCATTGCCCAGTGCGGCGCCTGCACCGTGCATGTCGACGGAATTGCGATGCGCTCGTGCTCGGTGCCGCTGAGCGCGGTCGAGGGCCGTCAGATCACCACCATCGAGGGACTGGCGAAGAACGGGGTGCTGCACAAGGTGCAGCAGGCCTGGCTCGACCACGACGTGCCGCAATGCGGGTATTGCCAGAGCGGCATGATCATGGTGGTGGCGGCCCTGCTTAAGGACAAGCCGAAACCGACCGACGCCGACATTGACGCCAACATCACCAATATCTGCCGCTGCGGCACTTATCAGCAGATACGCGCGGCGATCCACGCCGCTGCGGCGAGCGCGTGAGCAGGGAGGCGGTCATGAATTACGTACCGACAATCGATCGCCGCAGCTTCGTCACGAGCGCAGCCGCCATGGGCGGCGGCTTGGCACTCGGACTGGAGATTCCCTTCAACGGCCCGAGCGCCGTTCGTGCTCAGGAGACCGTGCCGGAGGTCAATGCCTGGGTGGTGATCCGTCCCGACGATACGGTGGTCATTCGCATCGCCCGCTCCGAAATGGGCCAAGGCTCGCTCACCGGGCTTGCCCAACTCGTCGCCGAAGAGCTCGAATGCGAATGGACCAAGGTGACCACGGAATATCCGACTCCCGGCCAGAGCCTCGCGCGCAAGCGCGTCTACGGCGACATGTCGACTGGCGGCAGCCGCGGCATCCGCACCTCGCATCAGTATGTCCGCGAGGCGGGCGCGGCTGCCCGCACGATGCTGATCCAAGCGGCCGCCAATGAATGGAAGGTGCCAGCGTCCGAGTGTAGCGCAGCCAACAGCGTGATCACCCATCAACCGTCGGGCCGCACGATCACCTACGGCAAAGTCGCAGAAGCGGCCGCAAAGCTTGAGCCGCCAAAGCAGGTGACGCTCAAAGATCCCAAGGACTGGAAGATCGCTGGCAAGCCGCTAAAGCGGCTCGATACTCCGGACAAATTGATTGGCAAGCAGGTCTACTCGATCGATATGAAGCTGCCAGGAATGCTCTGTGCTGCCATCAAGGCATGCCCGGTGTTCGGCGGGAAGGTGCGAAGCT
>DATFQX010000097.1:0-2760 GCA_035263865.1 Xanthobacteraceae bacterium | reverse complement strand
GCCGTTCGCGCCGCCGCGCTTATCGGAGCCGCGGAACGTCGATGCCGACGCCCAGGCGGCGAAGACGAGCTGCGACACCGAAAGGCCCGAGCCGAGAATCTTCGCCTTCAGCGCGGCGATATCCTTCTCGTCGATGAGCGGATGGTTGACGGCGGGGATCGGGTCCTGCCAGATCAAAGTCTCCTTCGGCACCAGCGGGCCGAGATAGCGCGCGATCGGACCCATATCGCGATGCGTGAGCTTGAACCACGCGCGGGCAAATGCGTCCGCGAACTGATTCGGGTGCTCGTAGAAGCGCCGCGAGATCTTCTCGTAGGCCGGGTCCAAGCGGAGCGAGAGGTCGGTGGTCAGCATGGTCGGGACACGCTTCTTCGATTTGTCGAAGGGGTCCGGAATTGACGGCTCGGCGCCTTTCGCCTGCCACTGCCACGCACCGGCCGGGCTCTTCACCAGCTCCCATTCGTACTTGAAGAGATTTTCGAAGTAGTGATTGCTCCACTTCGTCGGCGTCTGCGACCAGACGACTTCAGGACCTCCGGTGATCGTGTCGGGTCCGAAGCCCCTGCCGTACTTGCTCTTCCAGCCGAGGCCCTGATCCTCGATCGCGCCGGCTTCCGGCTCCGGACCCATGAAGGACGGATCGCCCGCACCGTGGGTCTTGCCGAAGGTGTGGCCGCCAGCGATGAGCGCGACGGTTTCTTCGTCGTTCATCGCCATGCGGAAGAAGGTCTCGCGGATGTCCTTCGCCGCAGCGACCGGGTCCGGCTTGCCGTTCGGCCCTTCTGGGTTGACGTAGATGAGCCCCATTTGCACCGCGCCGAACGGTTCGGCGAGCTGGCGTTCCCCGCTGTAGCGCTCGTCGCCGAGCCAGGTCCCCTCGGGACCCCAGTAGAGCTCTTCCGTCTCCCACACGTCGGCGCGACCGCCGCCGAAGCCGAACGTCTTGAAGCCCATCGACTCCAGCGCGACGTTGCCGGCGAGGACCATAAGGTCTGCCCAAGAGATTTTGCGGCCGTATTTCTGCTTGATCGGCCACAGCAGCCGGCGCGCCTTGTCGAGGTTGGCATTATCCGGCCAGCTGTTGAGCGGCGCGAAGCGCTGCTGGCCCGCGCCGGCGCCGCCGCGGCCATCGGCGATGCGGTAGGTCCTGGCGCTGTGCCATGCCATGCGGATCATGAGTCCGCAACGTCACATTGAAACTGCTAGCGTTTTTTGCCATAGCCCGTCATCGTTCCCCGTGCTGTCCTCGTTAGGAGCCCCACTGGCGCGTTATAAGCCCCAGGCCCGCCGAGCGCGGCCCGGCGCGGGCCATGCCGGGGGAGGGAAACCCGGTCCCTGGGATGCTAGCGGGCCTTGCGGCGTGCCTCGTCCTTGTCGCTTTTCCACGCCGTGAACAGCCTGAGGGCTTACCCCAAGAGCAGGTGTTGGGGTGGGTCAGTGGCGCGCATCGCAATAAAAAGCGGCGCCTCTGCATCCGCTCCTGTTGCGCGCGCCTATTCCTCCTGCAGCCAGCGGGCGATCAGTCCACCGATGACGCCGCCGACGATCGGCGCGACCCAGAACAGCCAAAGCGACCCAAGTGCCACGCCGCCGCCGAAAATGGCGGTCGCGGTCGAGCGCGCCGGGTTCACCGACGCATTGTCGACCGGGATGGCGACCAGGTGGATGAAAGTCAGCGTCAACCCGATGGCGATCGGCGCGAAGCCGACCGGGGCCTTCGGCAACGTCACGCTGACGATCACAATGAGAAACAGCGCCGTCAGGACAATTTCGACCAACGCCACTTGCGCCAGCGGGAAGTGCCCTTCTCCCCCGTAAATGTTCGAGATTGCGATGAAGTCGTTCCACTTGCCGGTTGGAGCGCCGGACAGGATGAAATAGAAGATAGCGGCCGCAACGATGCCTCCGATCACCTGGGCGATGATATAAGGGATTACTTCCGCCGCGCTGAAGCGCCCAGCGGCGGCGAGGCCGCAGGTGACCGCCGGATTGAAATGTGCGCCTGAGATCGACCCCACGGCATAGGCCATCGCCAGCACGGCAGTTCCGATGGCGAACGCCACGGTCATCAACCCGGCCGATGGTACCGAAAACAATGCAGCACCGCACACCGAGGTGACGAGCATAAACGTGCCGATAAATTCAGCGATCAGTTTACGAGTCATTGTCCCAACCTCTTCAAAAAGGTCCGCCCGCCATGTTCCGAAGGGAATACGGCGATGCTTGCTCCCACGGTTTCAGCCGGCTTGCGCTGCTAGCGGCGAGCCATTCGGCGCGGAGCTTGGCTCCGCCAGCCAGGACTGGGTTGAAGGATATCGAATTGGCAGGGGTTCGGGTAGGCGAGATTGTTCTCAGAATGGCCACCACAACCCGAGCACAGCGCCGAGCGCGGCGCGGGCTATCTCGGGGCAGTGCCGGGGTCGCGGGACGGCCAGGGCCAACCCTGACTGATCCGCTGCAATCTGATATCCTTGTGATGCGCTCCCGGCCCGTGAGGGATCGGATGCATTTCCGTCAGTGGAAAAGGCGAGAGTTCATCACGCTGCTCGGCGGCGCGGCCGCGTGGCCGCTGGCGGCGCGCGCGCAGCAGGCCGAGCGGTGCGACGCGTTGCCGTGTTGTGAATCTTGCGGAACTCGCCGGCGCTCATTCGGTCTATAAAGACATTCTTTAAGATCTGTGCGAACCAACAAGGAGGCATCTGATGGGCATCAAGATCGGGGCACCGGCACCTGACGCCGCGGCGGATTATTGGATAAGAG
>DATFQX010000096.1:0-8634 GCA_035263865.1 Xanthobacteraceae bacterium | reverse complement strand
CTTGTTGAAGGCCGGAGCATGCTTCATGAAGATCTCGGCTGCCTCATCGCGGTGGTCGAATGTATATTGCCACCCGCGTTGGGAGGCGCGCAAAAATTTCCTGAGCTGCGCCTGATTTTTTGCATCCTTGAGCCACTCGCTGTTGGCGATGATGGCACTGCTGAGCGTTGAAACACCAGCCATGTCATAGAGGCGCGTCCACCCCATTTTCACTCCGGTCTGCAGCTGCATGCGCGGGCCTTGATCCATGAAATAGCCGAGCAAAGCATCGGCCTGCTTGTTGAGGACCGCCTGCTCCTTGGATTGCGGATTGGCAACAGTGATCAGATGAACGTCATCCAGCTTCATGCCGAGCTTGCCCATGAAGGCGGTGAAGATCGCCAGGCTCGCGTCGCCCGCGGTGATCGCAATGCGGCTGCCTTTGATTTCTTCGATCTTGGTGGGGCGCGGCGCGTCCGCCCTGTAGATGAAGGCCATTGGGCTTTGCTGGAGTGTTACGCCGACTGCTTTGATCGGCATGCCCGCGCCGACGCCACGCATCATCGTCGCCGCGTCCACATAGGCGACGGGATTGGTCATGTTGGCGACCAATTGGGCAACCGTGGTGGAGCCGCTACCTTCCAAAATCTCGACCTCGAGCCCCTCCTCCTTGTAGAAGCCCTTGTCCAGAGCGACGAAGAAGGGCGCGTGCTCACCGTAGAGCGTCCAATTCAGACGGAACTGGAACTTGTCCAGTGTCTGCGCGCGGGCTGAAGCGTCGAGCGCGGCAATCGCCGCAATGGCGGCAAGCAGCCTGAACATGTTCCTTCTGCTCTTCATGGTCTCCTCCCTTTTCTCGCGTGTCGGTCGTTGGTGAGCCTGACGGCTGCGTATCTCAGGTGTGTGCGGGGACGGCTCCTTCCTCGCGAACAGGCGGCATTACATTGTGCCGCTTTCTTCACGGATGCGATGGGTAACGTGCCACGGAATCAGGAGCGATTCGAGAAATTCAACAGAGTAGAAGAAAACCAGGCCGATGAACGTCAATCCAACAAGGGTGGAGAACATCAAGGCCGTCTCCATATTCGAATTCGTCACCAGTAGCAGATAGCCCAAGCCTTTGTCGGCGCCCACAAATTCGCCCACGACCGCGCCCGCAATGGCCAAGGTCGCCGCAACCTTGAGCCCGCTGAACAGGTAGGGCAGGCTCGTCGGCAGTCGAAATTGCGTGAAAATCTGGGCGCGGCTCGCTCCCATCGAGCGCGCCAGGTCCGTCATCTCCGACGACATCGAGCGCAAGCCCACCGCGGCGTCAATGACGATCGGAAAAAAGGAAATCAGGAAAGCGACGAGGATCTTCGGCATCGCCCCGACGCCAAACCAAACCAGGAACAGCGGCGCAATCGCGACCTTGGGTACGACCTGAAAGAAAAGCATCGTCGGCATGACGAATTCGTCGAAGCGCTGCGACGAGGTAATCGCAATTGCTAGGGGAATGGCGATCGCGACAGCCAGGAGGTATCCCAACAACATTTCGTAGGTCGTGACCCATCCGTGTCGCAACAGCTTTGGAAATTCGTCGATGAACGTCTGGGCGATTTCCGTCGGCGCGGGCAACAGGTAGGCAGGCACCCCGGAGAACATCACACCGGCCTGCCAGATCGCAAGAAAGACGAGAATGCCGGCAACCGGGGTCAGCATTCTCATAAGCTTGACGCCGAGTCTTCCGGTTCTGTCCGTTTGTAATTTTTCGGTTCTGTCCGTTTGTAATTTTTGCTGAGCCATGGTCCTACCTGAGTGTGGTCGAGCGATCGGGTAACCTATCGAAGTGTGCGGTTCCGCAGCGACACGATCATCCAGCTTTCGCCGCCATGCTCATCGATTTTTCCGCACGCTCATCGAGCGTTATGCCAAGCCCCGGCGCCGCCGGGACGCGGATGACATCGCCATTGGCACGGAAGGTCGGGTCGGTCGTGCCCCCCGCCGAGATGTACTGCGGCCCGTTGAGCGCGGCGGGAGTGTTCAATCCGGCCCATGCGAAAAGATGGACCGATGCCGCCAGAGACAAATCGAGGTCGGTCAGTCCCGAGGCGAACATGAGCAGGTTGTTTTCCCGCAGCAAGCTCACGATCCTCGACGCGTTCCAAAGTCCTCCGCAACGCGCCACTTTCATGGCGATTCCGTCAAACATTTCCAGCGCGGGAAATTCCGCGACTTCGACCGGTGAAACGATGCCTTCGTCCATCAGAATGGGCAGCGCGCCCTGCCGCTTCAGGCCCTGATAGCCGCGTATCAGGTTCGCCGGGAGCGGCGACTCCAGGCTTTTGAGGCCGGCCTCCGCGAGCTTGGGTGCCATCGCAAGCGCGGTTTCCACGTCATAGTTGGTGTTCGCGTCCGCCCAGTGAAAACCATCGGGCGCGAAATTGCACACCGTGCGGGCAAGTTGGAGATCATATTCCGGCGTCTGCGGATAGCCGAGCTTGACATTGAAACTGTCATAGCCCCGCGTCCTGGCGAGCGCGAGTTGCGTCTCTGCACCGGTCATCGTCGGCGATTGAACGGTCCAACTGAGCTTCACCTGCTTTTGTCTCGCACCGCCGAGAATCTCGGACACGCTGCGATTAGTCTGCTTGCCCCACAGGTCGTAGCAAGCAAGGTCCACCGCCGTTTTGCACAGCGGCTGGCCAACCGAAAACGACGGCCTGATTGCTCGATCCATCCGTTCGTGGATTGCTGCAAGATCTGACGGTTCAGCGCCCAGAATGACGGGCGCGAGATAGTGTCGCAGCGTGGTCTCGACGGTCTCCACGGTCTCATACGTCCAGGTTTCGACCGGGACCGACTGTCCCCAACCCTGGACGCCATTTTCGTCGGTCAATCGCACCAATATCGACGGCCGCACCGGCGTCTTGAAGAACTTGAATTCGCCCATCAGATCGTAATCGACCCTGCCGACCTCAAAGCGAACTATCCGGCTCATTGTAGTCGTAGGCCTCCCTCGGTCCGCGCGCTCGTTTGGGCGCCAAGATCTTGGGCGTCAAGACCGTGCTTGCCGGGCATGACGCAACGTCAATTTTTCTTTATCTTCATCATGCGGTCAAAGGGGCGCGAACGAAACGGCGGCAGGATGCTCGCCTCGGAATTCGGCGACCGTTCGCCGGCGCAACACGGAACCGGGCAAATGATTACAAGTTTCAAGGTGTCTGCCTGGCTTGTGCCAGTGGCCTTTTCGGCCGCCGCGTTTCGCGCAGCCATTCCGCATCACTGACGTGACGGCGCCCGTATTCACCGTTCGAGAAGTGTGCCTCTTCGAAAGGGAGGTACGCTTGCGCCTGCCCTTTCGGTTTGGCGTGGTCACGCTCACCGAGGCGCCGCAGGTATTCGTGCGTGCGCGGATCGAACTTCCCGACGGTAGCTCGCATTGGGGAGCGGCGGCGGAACTGCTCGCGCCCAAGTGGTTCGACAAGAATCTCGCGCTTTCCAACGAGGAAAATTTCGAGCAGTTGCGTCTCGCGCTCGTGCTCGCCACCGACGCATATACGGAGCCGGACCAACCGCGCACTGCGTTCGGCCATTTCGCCGCCCATTACGACCAACAGATCGCCGCGGGCGCTGCGTGCGGTCTCAACCCCCTGGTCGCGAGCTTCGGTCCGGCCCAGATCGACCGCGCCGTCCTCGACGCCATGTGCCAGAGTGCGGGCTGTTCGTTCTATCAAGCGATGCGGGTCAATTTGCCCGGCATCGGTCCCGCCCTGCTGTCGACGCAGCTGGCCGACCTCGCCGGCTTCGACATGCAGCGATTTCTTGAGCAGTCGACGCCTGCGGCGACAATCGCGGCACGGCATACGGTCGGCCTGCTCGACGCCATCGCCGGCCATCCCCGCGAAGTCAATGATGGTTTGCCGGAATCGCTGGAAGAGGCCATTGCCGTCTACGGCCACACTTATTTCAAACTCAAGGTCGGCGGTGTGGCCGAGGCCGACCTGCAGCGCCTCATCGAAACCGCCGCGGCGCTGGACGGCATCGCCGGGCCCTACCATGTCTCGCTGGACGGCAATGAGCAGTATGATGATCTCGATGGCCTGCTCGATCTGTGGCGGCGTATGCAGGCCTCGCCTCGACTGAGGCGCCTGGTCGCGAGCATCTTGTTCATCGAGCAGCCGATCAACCGCAAGCATGCGCTCGACAGGGACGTGTCGGCACTGTCGCGGATCAAGCCGGTGATCATCGACGAGTCCGACGCCGAGCTTAGCGCCTTCTCATCTGCCCGCGAGCTCGGCTACACTGGAGTGTCGAGCAAATGCTGCAAGGGACTCTACAAATCCGTCCTCAACGCCGCCCGATGCAGAGTGTGGAACGCCGAGGCCGGCGGCGAGCGCTACTTCATGTCCGGTGAGGATCTCACCACACAGGCTGGGCTGGCAGTGCAGCAGGATCTCGCCCTGGTCAACCTGCTCGGGCTGATGCATGTCGAGCGCAACGGCCATCATTACGTCAACGGCATGGCCGGATTACCTCAACGCGAACAAGACGACTTTCTCGCCGCGCATCCCGACCTCTACGAGCACAGCCGGGGCGCGGTGCGGGTCAAGATCCGCAACGGACGGCTTGCGATCGGCTCACTAGCAAGTGCGGGCTTTGCCTCCGGCGCGTATCCCGATTGGGCGTCGCTCAGGCCGCTCGTCCCTCCGCCACTACGGCGGATGGCAAGCGCGTGACGATGGAGCTTAGGGCGCTCCCAAGCGCCCCGCGCAGAGACACGCTTGCCCGCGCAGCTGCAGATTGCTTTGCGGGTCCGAAGCTATTCTGCGACCGTTGAAGCCGAAGCGGTCATGGATGAGCCCCCCGGCGCTCCCCCTTTTCCATAACCTCTCATTCTGCGAATCGCCGGATTTTCTTGTGCTGAGACTTAAGTCACCGTGAGTTGGGAAGCTGCCGCCGCACACCCTTGGCAGGCGTATCAAAAGCGCGGTTGCCCCAAGATTCACATGGCCTCGTCTGCTTCCGTGTCGCTATAGATAATTCGCCCGCCATCAGCAGCGAGCCTGGCGATTTCGCGAGCAACAGCGCGATAGAATTCGCCTTTATCATCATTACAAAACAACGGTCGTCAGCGTCAGGCCCGCTAACAAAACAACGAACCAATCTCACATGGCTTCGAACCGAGTCTCTGGGCTCACAAGACGGATATTGGAAATTGGCGACCAGAGACTGCCCCGCGGAACTGGTCTGTCACGGCTTAAAATCTGGAAAATTGCACCTCTGAGACTGCGTGACCTCTCAGTAAGTCTCGGGAATGTCGCATACATTTTTTGAGACCAGGCACAGTCGACAGAGACGGGACTGGTTGGCTGGGGGTGAGAGGATTCGAACTCGCAGATGCCACGCGCAAACCGGGCCTTTGACGTGTCGTAAGAAATTGGCCCGGCTTCCGGAACACCTCGTGACCAGAGACTTTTCGCGCGAAATCTGTCAGCCTTCGACTCGCCACTGCGAGCTGCGCTGCATGCCAGGGACGTAGGATTCGAACCCGTCTCAGCCGCGGTGTTTTGGATATTTCGCTTTAGAAAGGCTAACGTACCTCAGCTGCACAATCGGACTGTCGCATGCGCGACTGCTTTGGCGGCGGTGACGAGGTCGCTCAGGCGCACCCGCTCGTCAGGTGTCGGCCATTCCTTGTAGACGCGGATGTCGCCTGGACCGTATTGCACGGTCGGGATGCCGAGCTTTTCCTGGATGATATTTCCGTCACCCACATTGCCGAGGCGCCCATGCGCGCCCACTACAGCCGGCGCCCCCGAGGCCAAGACCTGGCCCTCGGCCAGCGCGGCGACGAGAGGGTGATCCGCAGGGCAGACCATCGCCAGTTGATTCCAGGTCTGCTCGGTGCCGCGCGCGGGGATTTCGAGCACGCAATTGAACGCAGGATGATCCTGCTTAATGCACGCCAGCAGCCGCTCGAGGTCGCTCTCGATGGTGGCGACCGTCTGACCGGGAACGGTGCGGAACTGCAGGGTCAGTTCGCATTCTCGCGTCGAGCGCCCCGTGGCGCTTTTGAAATAATAATGCTCCTTGTGCATCACGTCGAAGGTGTGGGTCGGAAAGCCGGGGAGCTCCGGATGCGGCGTAAAAGTCATCCATCCACCGGCATCGATCGGCGTCAGGCTCGGACCAATCCGCCGCACGATCTCCATCTGCTGCTCGATGGGATTGATGTAGGCGGCGCGCGCTTGCGGGCTGTAACGGAAAAACAGTTCTGGGGCCGAGCAAACCAAGCGCACCATCACCACACCAACGCAGACATTGGCGATCGTGTTGTTGGAGTGCTCCATGTTGATGCACAGGTCCGCCGTGACGCCGTGGCGCAGCAGCGCGCGCGTGCCGGCCCCACCAAGCTTGTGCGCAACCACAGGGGTCATCAGAACGTCGCCCTTGAGCCGAATGCCCGAGCGCACGATGCCCTCCAGCGCACAGATTGCGGCCACGCAGCCGCCCTTGTCGTCGTGCGCGCCCATTCCCCAGATCCAGCCGTCTTCGAATTTTGCGCCGTAAGGGTCGACGGTCCACCCGCTCATCTCGACGCCGGGATCCATGTGCCCGTTGATGAGCAACGTCGGCCCGCCCCCGGTGCCCTTGAGCCGGCCGATCGGCTGGCGGCTTTTGCGCTTCCCTTCGAACGGATGCGTCACCTGCTGCATCTCGACCTCGAGCCCCATGTCCGACATGTAGCCGGCATAGAGGTCGGCGATGTCGCCCTCCTCGAAGGTCGAGCTCGGGGTTCGGATCGAGCGCTGCTCGAGATCGAGAACGCGCGTCGGATCGATCGCGGCGAGCGCCGGCCGGGTATCGATTGTCGAGGGCACTGCTGGTCTGGGCGGCTTGCAGTTTGCGGGGCTTACAACTTCGCTTTTTCGGCCCAGGTCGGCATCGGATAAAGGACCGGACACAACGCAAGCTCGAACGGATAGATGGTGCAGTATTTGCCCTTCTGCACCTGCATCAGGATCGCCCGCACAAGCTCGTTCTGGCCCGTCGTGGCGAATTTCACGCCACGGTAGGGCACGATCAGCTGGTCCGGGGGAATGTTGGTTGCCGCAAGCGCGGTGCGAATTTTTTCCGGCTCCCTGGAGCCGGCGCGGTTGATCGCATCGAACAGCGTCATGGCGGCGGTGAAGTTGCGCGCCGGAACGTCGGAAAGATCACGTCCGTTCGAATGCTTTTTGAAGATCGCGTTGATCTTGGGAAGAAGCGGAATGTGGCTTTCGAGGTCGGCGTTGTAGGGAGAGCGGGTGATCGCGCCCTCCGCGTCCTTGCCCATCGTGCTGATGAAGGTCGGGTCGGTGAACCCGGCGTTCTGGGCCACGATGAGCTTTGGGTTGTAGTCCAGATCCTTGGCGGTCCGCAGCAGCAGGAACGTGTCCGACGTATAGGACGACGGCATCAGAACGTCGGCGTTGGCGGCCTTGAGCCGCTGCACCTCGGCGGTCAGTGACGTCGTCTGCGCCCTGTAGGCGATTTTTTCCAGCACGCGAAAACCGCGCTCGCCGGCAAGCCGTTCCTGGACTTTTGCGCTGTCCGTGCCGTAGGCGGTATCCTCGTGGAAGAGCGACACCGACTGGAATTTCTGGCCGGACTTGGCCGCGAAATCCTTCAGGAAGTCGAACATCAGCTCGCTGAAATTCTCGTCCGTCGGCGTCGTGCGGAAGAAATATTTCAGCCCGCGCTGCGTCAGCGCCGGCTGGGTGGAATCTCCATTGATGAAGGGCACGCCTGCGCGCTCGGCGGCTTGGCTTGCCGCGGCAGTGACCGAGGAGAAGTAGGCGCCGATGAGGGCTTGGACCTTCTCTTGGCTGATGAGACGCTCGGTTTCGCTTTGGCCCACCTCCGGCTTGCCCTGGTGGTCGACCACGACAAGGATGACCTTGGCGCCGCCGAGACCCGGCAAGCCCTTGTTCCTGGCGAGCGCCAGCGGGAGATCGGCGCCCTCGTTGACGATCTCGGCGGCCGTCTTGATCGCGGCCACCGCGTCGATGCCGATCTGCGCGGTCGGGCCCGACAGCGGATCGAGCACGCCAATCTTGACCTCTTGCTGTGCCTGCGCCGATGCTGCGCCGCTCAACATTGCGACGCACGCGAGAGTGACAATTCTGAACCTCATTGCAGTGCTCCGTTCGCTTTCGTATTCGTACCGCTAGTTCGTATTCGTACCGGATCTCTCCTCCGTTCATTTCCCCGCAAGCGGGAATCCAGGGTCCCAGTCTGCGGCCTCTGGGTCCCCGCTTTCGCGGGGACGAACGGAGAATCTCTCTGGGTTCGAATGCAAAACCGCACGACAATGATAGAGTTGCTGAGTACGTCTATTTCTAACGCTGACCATCGTAGGTGCGACCAACGCCCGCAAATGCCAGGGTCGCTCGTCTGATTGGAGCGCTTTTTGCATGTGCTCGTCAATCGGTTCAGCTGTTTTGAGGGGCGCTAGCATCGATGTCTAGAGAGCTCATCCTGCAAGCCGTGATCAGTGGGCTGCTGATGGGGTTGATCTACGCGCTTGTGGCGGTCGGCCTGACGCTGATTTTCGGCCTCATGGAAATTGTCAATTTCGCGCATGGTGAGTTCCTCATGCTCGCCATGTTCACGGCATTCTGGTTCTGGGCT
>DATFQX010000095.1:0-3809 GCA_035263865.1 Xanthobacteraceae bacterium | reverse complement strand
AACCGCGGCGCTGTTCGGCACCTCGGAATTCGACCCGTTTCGCAGCTCTATACTCGGCCCGTGGTCTCCCCTGTGAAGTGGTTAGCTAGACCTTCCCCGTGGGGGACTTGCATCGCCTGTTCTTTGCCAGCTTTCCTGGCGCACTCTCTTGTGGGTCACCCCGCCCAAATTCGGTCGCACCAAGAATTGGCGCGGGCTCGCCGCTTGTGCTACAATATGTAACGTTACCTCCGACTGATCCGCAAACGAGCGAGACATGCAAAGCGAAAACATGCCGGACCTGAGCAACCTCGAGCGCGAAGTGATGCAGCTGATCTGGGCCGGCGGCCCGCTCACGGCAGAATTTGTACGCGAGAGACTGGGGCGGCGCCTGAAGGAATCGACGGTTCGCACCGTGCTGCGGCGACTGGAGGAGAAGGGTTACGTCAGGCACACCGTCAACGGGCGGACCTACGTCTACCAGGCGACCCATCCCCGCGGGAAGGTTGCCGCCAAGGCGGTCCAGCGGATCATCGATCTGCTTTGCAACGGATCGGTCGAGGAGGTTCTGGTCGGCATGGTCGACAGTGCCATGGTCGATCAACGGCAGCTGCGCAGCTTGGCCGACAAAGTTGCGAAGGCGAAGGGAGGGAAGCGGTGATGTTGGACCTGCTCCTCGAATCGGCGTTGCGATCGCTGGCGCTCGGCGTCGCCGTGTGGCTCGGCCTTGCGCTCCTGCGCGTGCGCAACCCGCGGACGCAAATGACCGCGTGGACCGTCGTGCTGGTCGCCTCCCTGGCAATGCCGGCCCTGATGCATCGTCTGACCGTGACCATACCGGCCGCCGCGCCACCTTTGCGCGTGGTCGAGTCCCTGTCGTCGAGGCTCTCAGCCCCGCGCTCGGAACCGGTTGAGATACCGGCGGTTCGGACACCGGGCCCACCTGCCCTGCCGCCCGCGACGGAGCGCAGCGCCATGCCCCATCCGTCGCAGCCGGTGGTACCCGTTCCGGCCGATCGGCGCGGGGCTGGTTGGCCAGGCTCCGATTGGCGCGTGCTGCCTGCAGCCGTCTACCTCGTCGTTGCCACCTTCATGCTTCTGCGGCTGCTCACTGGACTCCTGTTGAGCGCCCGGATGGCCCGTGTCGCGCGACCGATTCATGAAGGCTGGGCCGCAGGCGTGAACGTGCGTACAAGCGACGATGTCGCGATGCCGGTTACCTTTGGGTCGACGATTCTGCTGCCCGCCGAATACGCCGATTGGAGCGAGGCCAAGCGGCTCGCCGTGCTGTCGCACGAGCGGGCGCATGTCGCACATGGCGATTTCTATGTGCTGCTGCTGGCGGCCTTCAACCGCGCAGTGTTCTGGTTCAACCCGCTGGCATGGTGGCAGCTCGTGCGCATGGCGGAGCTCGCGGAAATCATCAGCGACGACGCGGCTCTCGAAATGCTGAACGACCCGCCATCCTATGCCGGCATTCTGCTCGACTTTGCGGGCGGCCTCGAAGAGCCCCCGGTCGCCACGGCCATGGCGCGGGCCTGTACGCTGCGCAAGCGGGTGGAGCGAATTCTTTCCGGGACGGCCGTGCCGGCTCGCATGGGCTGGCGAAAACGCGCGCTGGTGGCGATTGCGCTTGCGCCGGTGGTCATGTTCTCCGCAGGGGCCGTCGTGCCGGGCGGGGCGCCCGCATCGCATGCCAACACCGTCGAGGGGGAGCCGCACCCGTTCGATCGCTACGTCGGTTATTATGAGTTCGCTCCCTTTCATGCGGTCACGGTCGCGCGCGCGGGCGATCGCCTGACCGTGCAGGAGACCGGGCGCCTGAAAATCGAGGTGACGGCGTATGGCGATCAGGCGTTCGTCTCCCCGGACACCAACGAAACCATCGCCTTCACGTCCGACGCCGAGGGCCGCGCCTCCGCGTTGTCGCTCGGCGAGCCGGGGAGGAGAGCGCGGCGCGCGATCCGGATCGATGCAGCCCGCGCGCAGTCGATCGAGGATGCCTTTGCGCGCCAGGTCGCAACGGTGCCGGACCGGTTCAAGGACCAGTTGCCGGCAGACGGGAGCAAGGCTGCGCTGCTGAGGGAAATTCACGACCTTGAGACCTACGCTCCAGGCGACGCGCGGCTTGAACAGATGGCGGAAAACGTGCGCCGTCAGGTCGCTCCGCTGCACGCCATGCTCGCCGCATTCGGCGAGGTCGAATCGGTCTTCTTTCGTGGCGTCGGGCCCGGCGGCTACGACCTCTACGGCGCCAAATTCGCGGGCGGTCTTGGGGAATTCCGCGTGCGGCTGGGTGCGGACGGACATATCGAGGACATGGGCTTCCGGGCCGACGGCGATGACACGCCCGGCGAAGTACTGCCCTGTGCACGGGAGCAGACGTTGCAAGCGGCGGGGGCCACCGTGCCCATCCAACTGCTGATCTACAATGCCAGCGGGATCGATATCCGCGCGTTCGTCCTCGACGGTGACGGCAAGCGATCGCGCGCCCTCATGATTGGCGACGACCGCTCGACGTCGGTCCTCGCACGCGTCGGTCAGCCTTGGGTCTTCACGGATGCCTCCGGGCAATGCCTCGAGATCATCATGCCGGGACAAAACACGCGGTTCGTCAACCTCCCAGCCGACGTGCGCGAGCAGGCCGTGCGGCCTGCGCCGCAACGTCGAAGCCCCGTGCCAGGGAGCGAGCAGGCGCTGCGCGAATATATCGACGCTCTTGGCCGCGGCGCGCCGAACTACGACGACATGACCCCGCAAGTGGCGACGAACACGCGACAGCAATTGCTGCTCTACCGGGCGGTGCTGGCGAGACTTGGGACGCTGCGGGCAATATCGTTCCGCGCCGTTACGGCGGCCGGCAATGACCTCTACATTGCCCATTTCAGCAACGGCTCGGCGGATTGGCGGATCGGCCTCGCCAAGGAGGGCAAGATCGGGCGCATTTCGCTCGGCCCGCAATTCGGCCCGCCATACTGACCAGTGTCTTGAGCCGCAGTCCGGAGTTTCGCCGGTCCGGGCTGCAGCGGCGCCAAGGGTGTTGCAGCGCACGGGCATGTATGCTACAAACTGTAGCGTTACTGACGGTCCGCTGAGACTGACGGAGCCATGGAGGCGCATCAACCGGAGCAACGTCATGACCCTCGACCCCCGGGAAGCGGCACTCGCACTGCACCGATTCGGCTTCGGGCCGCGCCCCGGTACCATCGCGGCGATCGCATCCGACCCGCGGGGTGCCCTTCTCGCCGATCTGGAAGCCCCCAATGCCGGGCAGATCGTCAACACCGATCTGCCGACGAGCGGCGCCGAGATCCGCGCGGGTTTCGAGTTCAACGCCGCGCGCCTTGCCCAGGCCAACCAGGAGCGCCGGCGCAAGGAGGCCGCGCAGGCCGCTGCAGCGGAGAATCCTGGCGCTGACAACAGCATGGCGGCGGCGGACAAGCCCCCTGCCGCGCCGGCCCAGCCGAATGCGGTCCCGCCGCAGCGCCAAATATTCCTCGACGAGGCCAGGGCGCGCATTGGCGCCGCCAACGATGCGGATATCGGCTTTGTGGAGCGGCTGGTGTGGTTCTGGTCGAACCATTTTTGTGTCAGCGCCGACGGGACCGCGGCGGCCGGCGCCTACGAGCGCGAGGCGATCCGCCCGCATGTGCTTGGGCGTTTCGGCGACATGCTGCAGGCCGCTGAAGGCCATCCGGCGATGCTGCGTTATCTCGACAATTGGCAGTCGATCGGCCCCAACTCGGTCGTCGGCATCAACAACAAGCGCGGGCTCAACGAGAACCTCGCGCGCGAGATCCTGGAGCTGCATACTCTTGGCGTACGCACGG
>DATFQX010000094.1:0-90928 GCA_035263865.1 Xanthobacteraceae bacterium | reverse complement strand
GCGATATTTCGCCGAGCAATGGGAAGCGACGTGCAAGGTGGCAGGAATTACTGATCTTCATTTCCACGATATCCGCGGCACCACAGTTACGATGTTGGCTGAAGCGGGTTGCACGGTCCCTGAGATCGTCGCGATCACCGGACACAGCTTGCGACGAGCTCAGGATATTCTTGACAAATACCTGGCACGGACGAGCAAGCTCGCAGAAAGCGCCATTGCCAAATTCGAGAACGTCATAGAAACAGATTTTGCAAAATGGCCTGCAAAACGAGGCAATCAAATCGATGCTAAGTAACTGGCGCGCCCGAAGAGATTCGAACTCCTGACCCCCAGATTCGTAGTCTGGTGCTCTATCCAGCTGAGCTACGGGCGCGTCTTGCGCATCGCGCGGGAAATGGTCCCGAAGCGGGCAAAGCCGCCGGGAACGCGCCTCTAGCTATAGGCTTCGGCCAGCATTGGCAAGGTTGCCCGCATTGTATGCGCGGGATGAACCCAACTGCCGTGACTATCACCCGCGGGCCCATCGTGCTTCGCCGAACTTTTTCCTGAGGAGATGGATTGCCGGGTCAAGCCCGGCAATGACGGACCGAGTGCGCAGCAATGACACGGCGCAGCAGTGAGCGAACACTCAGGGCGACAGTAGCGCCGCCGCCTCACGCCCGCGCCCGCTCGCCGCGGCGCGTGTCGAGCTCGACCGCACGGTCGGGAATCGAGAGGCGGAAGGTCGCGCCGATGGTGCCTTCGACCAGGCGAATTTCGCCGCCGTGCGCGCGCACCAGCTCCGCCACGATGGCAAGCCCGAGCCCGACCCTGCCGGTGCGGGTCGAGCCCTGAAACGCTTCGAACAGATGCGCGCGCGCCTTCTCGGAAAGCCCCGGGCCGGTGTCGGAAACTTCGATCACCACCACCGCGCCCTCGCGCCGGCCCGTGACGCGGATCTGATCGCGGCCGGGGTCCTTGGTCTCGCGCGTCTCGAGCGCTTGCACCGCGTTGCGGGCAAGGTTGAGCAGCATGCGGAAGAGCTGGTCGGGATCGGCGTCGACCATGAGGGAGCGCTCGATCGCGGTCACCCAGCGCACCGGCGACGTCGAATCGAGCCCCAGCGTCTCGCGCACGTCCTCGACCAGAAGCTCGAGCGAAACCATGCGGCGGTCGGGCGGCGGCTCCTGCACGCGGCCGTAGGACAAAGTCGATTGGCAAAACGCAATGGCGCGCTCGAGCGCCACCATGAGCTTGGGTGCAAAGCGCTGCACGTGCGGATCGGAAATTTTTGCCAGCCGCTCGGAAAAGAGCTGCGCCGAGGAGAGCAGGTTGCGCAGGTCGTGGTTGATCTTGGACACCGCAAGCCCAAGCGCGGCAAGATGGTTCTTCTGCTGCAGCAGGCTCGCGAGATCGAGCTGCATGGCGGCGAGCTCGCGCTCGGCGGTGCCGATCTCGTCGCCGCGCTCGGACGCCGCCATGATGCGCGCGGGATTCTCCGGATCGGCGCGGAACGCGACCATGTTGGCGGTCATGCGCCGCATCGGCCGCACCAGCAGCCGGTGCAGCGACAGATAGACGAGGGTGGCGGTGACCGCGGAAATGATCAGCGACAGGATCAAGATGCGGACGGAGAAGTCCACCATCGCCCTGCGCAACGGCGCCTCGTCGACCACGATCTCGACGAACTCCCCGCCCATGGGCGCCGGCCCGACCACCCGCATCACGTCGGCGTCTTTGCAAACGAGCGTATCGAAGGCCTCGATAATGGCGCGGTGCCACGACATGTCGCGCATGTCGATGTCGTGACTGATCGCAGGCGGCATGTCGCCCGCAGCAAGCAGGCGCCGGCGCTGCCCCATCTTGAGCGCGACGGAGCGGGCGCGAACGCTGTCGAGGATCTGCCGCGCGACCGGCTCGGGCACCTCGCCGCTCGGCGCGGTCGCGAACACCAGCGCCGCGGTATAGGCGGCAGAGAGCCGGTCGTTGAGCCAGTTGAGGCGGAAGTTGGCGACCGACGGCACGTAGATCGCCACTTCCGCGATCATCACGAAAAGAAGCGTGAGCAGGAGGAGCTTGCCCGAGAGCCCCAGGCGCGGGCGCTCGCGGCTCAAATCCGCCGCAGCGGGTCGACCGGTCATGTCGTCCATGGGACCCCGGCTCAGCCGAAGCGGCGCAGCAAGGCGATGGTGCGCCGCACCCAAACATTAGTCAGACTGGGGAGGAAATATGTAACAGCAGCGCGTTTTCCAATCTCCGCCAGGGTCGGGTACGGCACTATCATACCGGCGAGGGTGCGGATGTTGAGCCCTCGGCTGATCGCCAAGGTCCAGGTGGTGATTAGCTCGCCCGCGGCGGCGCCCACCATGGTGGCGCCGAGGATTTTGCCCCTGCGGTCGGTCACGACCTTGATGTGCCCTGCCGTTTCGCGGTCGGTTTGGGCACGGTCGTTCTCGTGATAGGGCCAGCGCAGGAGGCGCAACGCGATGCCGCGCGCCCGCGCCTCGGTCTCGGTCAGGCCGACATGGGCGAGCTCGGGATCGGTGAAGGTCACGCGCGGGACGACGTCCGCGTTCACCTTCACCGGCAGGCGAAACAGCGCGTTCCGGATGACGAGACCAGCGTGATAGTTGGCGAGATGCGTGAACTGGCCGCGGCCCGCAACGTCGCCGATGGCATAGACGCGCCGGTTCGAGGTCTTGAGCCCCTTGTCGACTACGATGCCGTTGCGGTCGCAGGCAATGCCGGCACGCTCGAGCGCAAGGTCGTCCACGTTCGCCTTGCGGCCCGTGGCGATGAGAAGATGGCTGGCCTCGATCGCCTCGCCGCCATCGCCGATGAGGGCCTTGATTTTCGCCCCTGCGCGTTCCAAGCGCGCGATGCTCACGTTGCTGCGAACGACGACGCCCTCGCGCGCGAGCGCGTCGAGCACGATCGCCGCGCATTCGGCGTCCTCACGCGCCAGCGGCTCGGCTGCTTCCAGCACCGTGACCGCGCAGCCGAGACGACGAAAGGCCTGGGCGAGCTCAAGCCCGATCGCGCCCGCGCCGATAACGATGAGATGCTCCGGCCGCGTCGCGAGATCGAACACGGTTTCGTTGCTGAGATAGGGCACCGTGTCGAGGCCGGCGATGGGCGGAAGCGATGGCGAGGAGCCGGTCGCGATGACGAAGCGCCGTGCCGCGATCTCGATGCCGTCCTCGACCGCGACGGTGTCGCGATCCTTGAAGCGGGCGGCGCCTTCGATCACGCGCACGCCCAGGCCATTGAAGCGCTCCTTCGAATCGTTGGGCGCGATCGCCGCGATGACATCGTGCACGTGGCGGTGAACCTTGCCGAAATCGATATCGGCTGCTTGCGCCGACACGCCGAAGACGCCCGCATCGGCAATGGCGCGGGCGCGCTTGCCGGCAGCGATCAGCGATTTCGAGGGGACGCAGCCCGTATTGAGGCATTCGCCGCCCATCTTGCCCTTCTTGATGAGCACCACCGGCACGCCGAACGCCGCCGCCGCGGCGGCAACCGAAAGCCCGCCGGAGCCCGCGCCGATGACGCAGATGTCGGGTGTGAGACGCTCGGCCATGGCTTGCCTCAAGAATTGCGGGTCGTGCATTCTCTAGTGTCATTCCGGGGCGCCGCGAAGCGGCGAGCCCGGAATCCATAACCACAGCTGTGATTATGGATTCCGGACTCCCTCGCTACGCTCGGGACCCGGAATGACAGGTGCCTGCCCCGTGCGGGCGCGCAGGCGCCGCACCACGACCGGAACGAGCGCGAGCACGCCGAGCGCGGTGAGCGCGGCAAGCAGCTCGGGCGTCAGCGCCGCGTTGATATGGAATTCGAGGCGGCAATCGGAGCGAGCCGCCGCTAGGCATGATCGGTACGCGGTTTGCTGCGCGGCGATCACGCTGTCGAGCCCGGCGCCGACGAAAGCAAATACGAAGGTCGCAGGAATGACGCCGAGCGCGGTCGCCGCCGCAAAGCTCGCGAGCCGCACGCCGGCAAGCGCCGGAACGAGGTTGACCATCCAGAACGGAAAGATGGGCACCAGACGCAGAAACAAAAGGTAGCTGAAGGCGTCGGCGCGAAAGCCTTCGGCCAATCGCTCGGCCAGCGGACCTGCGCGGCGCACAAGATATTCGCCGATCGCGCTTCTGGCGATGAGGAAGATGCAAATCGCTCCGATCGTCGCGCCCACCACCGCCGCCGCCCCACCGAGAAGCGCACCGAAGAGTACTCCGCCGGTCACGGTGAGAAAGCTAGCGACCGGAATCGAGAGCGCGACCGCCGCAATGTAGAGCGCCATGTAAGCGGCAACCGCGGCCACTTCGTGCGTGGTGATGAAGCCGCGCAGCGCGTCGTGGTGACGGGCGAGCGTCTCGAACGAGAGCTGGCGCTGCCAACCCATCGCGAACACGGCAACAGATGCCGCGACGATCACAATGAGCGGAACGAGGCGCCGCAGCGGAAATCTTCCGCTTTTGCTCACGGATGGCGGTTCGTTGTCGGCGGTCATGGCCGATCCAGGTGCATCATGCGATCTTAGCGGAGGTTAAGCATCAAAACGGCGTTTTCACCGCCTTGTGACGGCGCCTCACGTGCTTGTGCCGGTGCGCGAGACGCTGCCGAACGCGCAGCAAAACTCCGATCATTCTCGCGAAAGCGGGAATCCAGGGGCCAAGACAGGGTCCCCGCTTTCGCGAGGACGAGCGGAGGCGAGTGTCGCGACACGGCCGCGCTCGCATTGACGACGACCGGCAGCCTCCCGTATAAGCCCGCGAGTTTTTGGGCGCGGCGATCCCGCCTTGTAAGGGGCAAGCCCAGGCCGGAGTCTAACGCCGCGCGGGCAAGCAATATCTAGCGCCAGCGGAGAACAAGCCGTGAAGCGGACCTTTCAACCGAGCAATGTGGTGCGCAAGCGCCGTCACGGCTTCCGCGCCCGCATGGCGACCCAAGGCGGGCGCAGGGTGGTTGCCGCGCGCCGCGCGCGCGGACGCAAGCGGCTCAGCGCCTGAACACCCGCCGCGATGCGGCCCTTCCCATGGAGCGGCTCAGGCACCGCGCCGATTTTTTGGCCGTCGCGAGCGGAGCCAAAGTCCCGACCGCGGCGTTCGTGCTACAGGCGCGCAAGCGAGCCGACGGTGGTCCGGTCCGCGTCGGCTTTACCGTGTCGAGAAGGATTGGAACGGCTGTCGAGCGCAATCGAGTGCGGCGCCGGCTCAAAGAAGTCGTGAGGCTATCGGCCGCAACTCGCTTTTCCCGCGGCCATGATTATGTGCTGATCGGGCGGCGCGCCGCGCTATCGGTGCCGTTCGAACAAATGACGCAGGATTTCCAGCGCGCGCTGCGGCGGGTTTCCGGATGAGCGACCAAAAGAACACAATTCTCGCCATCGTGCTCTCCGCGCTCGTCCTGATCGGGTGGCAGATCTATTTCGGTCTGCCGCAGATGGAGAAGCAGAAGCAGATCCAGCAGCAGCAGGCGCAGGAGCGTTCGCAGCAACCGCCTCCCGTTCCCCAGCAACCCGGGACAAGCGCGCCGCAGCAGGCCCCGCCGGGGACCGCGCCGCAAGCGCCAACTCAGCCCGGCACCGTGGCACAACCGATGAACCGCGACGTCGCGCTCGCACTTTCCCCGCGCGTGCGCATCGACACGCCGAGCCTCTCCGGCTCTATCTCGCTCAAGGGTGGCCGCATCGACGACCTCTCGCTGGTCAAATATCGCGAGACCGTGGATCCGAGTTCGCCGCCGATCGTCTTGCTCGCGCCCTCGGGCAGCCCGCATCCGTTCTACGCCGAGTTCGGCTGGTTCCCACCGACCGGCGCGTCGTTGAAGCTGCCGAACGCGGACACGATGTGGCAGCAGGAAGGCACGGGCACGCTTGGCGTCGGCCGGCCGGTGACCCTCATCTACGACAACGGCGAGGGGCTGCAATTCCGGCGCACCATCGCGGTCGACGAGAACTATCTCTTTACGCTCAAGGACGAGGTCACCAACAAGGGCGCGAGCCCAGTCACGCTCTATCCCTTTGCGCTCATCTCGCGCCACGGGACGCCGCAGACGCTCGGCTATTACATCCTGCACGAGGGGCTGATCGGCGTATTCGGCGACAAGGGCTTGCAAGAAGAGACCTACGCCAACATCGAGAAGCAGAAGGAGCTCTCATTCACCTCAACGAATGTGTGGCTCGGCATCACCGACAAGTATTGGGCCGCGACGCTCCTCCCCGATACGAGCACCCAGGTCACTGCTAAATTCTCGACCGGTACCATCGGCAACAACATCAAGACTTATCAAAGCGACTACTACGGCCCGGCGCTGACCATCGCGCCGGGCGCCAGTGGCACGGTCGATGGACGGCTGTTTGCCGGCGCCAAGGAGGTATCCATTGTCGACGGCTACAACGACCGGCTGCGGCTGAACAAGTTCGACCGGCTCATCGACTGGGGCTGGTTCTATTTCATCACCAAGCCGCTGTTTTTGGCGATGGACTGGATCTACCGCCACGTCGGAAATTTCGGCCTCGCCATTCTGATCGTCACGGTCATCATCAAGATTTTCTTCTTCCCGCTCGCCAACAAATCTTACGCCTCGATGGCAAAGATGAAGGCGGTGCAGCCGGAGATGATGGCGATCCGCGAGCGCTTCGCCGACGACAAGATGAAGCAGCAGCAGGCGATGATGGAGCTCTACAAGAAGGAGAAGATCAACCCGATCGCCGGCTGCCTGCCGATCATCATCCAGATCCCGGTGTTTTTCGCGCTTTACAAGGTGCTGTTCGTCACCATCGAGATGCGGCACGCACCGTTCTACGGCTGGATCAAAGACCTGGCCGCGCCCGATCCGACGACGGTGTTCAATCTGTTCGGCCTCATTCCCTGGGACCCTTCGCACGTTCCGCTGATCGGCCCGTTCCTCCTGCTCGGCGCCTGGCCGCTGATCATGGGCGTGACCATGTGGTTCCAGATGAAGCTCAACCCGCCGCCGCCCGATCCCACGCAGGCGATGATCTTCAACTACATGCCGATCATCTTCACCTTCATGCTGGCAAGTTTTCCGGCCGGGCTCGTGATTTATTGGGCCTGGAACAACACGCTTTCGGTCGCTCAGCAGAGCGTGATCATGCACAAGCACGGCGCCAAGATCGAGCTGTGGGATAATCTCAAGACGACGTTCGCCAAGAAGAAGCCGCAGGGGTGAACGTCGCGCGTCCGTTCAGCTCCGCTGAGATCGAGGCCGGCCGCAAGCTGTTCGCGGGCGACTGGCAGTTCGCGGCCGCCGCGGGATCGCTCGAGGCGCTGCCGGTCATGCGCGGCATCGAGGTTGCCGTTGCCGGGCGCTCCAATGTCGGCAAATCGAGCCTGATCAACGCGCTCACCGGGCGGCGCGCGCTGGCGCGCATCTCGCACACGCCCGGCCGCACCCAGGAGCTCATTTTCTTCAGCGGGCCGTCGAAGCTCACCCTCGTCGACATGCCGGGATATGGCTATGCCGCTGCTTCGAAAAGAAAGATTAAGGCCTGGACAGCGCTCATCGATGCCTTTTTTTTGGGCCGCGCCAATCTCGCGCGCGTGTATCTGCTGGTCGACGCGCGCCACGGCCTCAAGCCGGCGGACACAGAGGTGCTCGAGAACTTGGACAAGGCGGCGGTCAACTACCAGATCGTCCTCACCAAAGCGGACGCGGCGACTGACGCGGATCTCGCGGCACGCGTCAGCGCGACGCAACCGGCGCTCGACGAGCACCCGGCGGCGCATCCGGAGGTGCTCGTAACTTCCGCGCGCAGCGGCAGCGGCATTCCAGAGCTGCGCGCCGCCATGGCGCGGCTCATCAAGGAGCGCGGCGCAGGTTAGGTCGGAAATGCCATTCTGCGCTTTGCTAATCAGCCCAGGCTCGGTAAAAGTCCCAGCGACAATTGCTGCCCGCGGCACGGCCGCCGGTTGCCGGAAAACTTCGCGATGAACATTTCGCCGCACGATATCGCCCGCGTTCTGTCGGAAGCGCTGCCGCACATGCAGCGCTACGACGAGGAGACTGTGGTCGTGAAATACGGCGGCCACGCCATGGGCGAGGAGGACATGGCGCGCAGCTTTGCCCGCGACGTCGTGTTGATGGAGCAGACCGCCATCAATCCCGTGGTCGTGCACGGGGGCGGCCCGCAGATCGGCGAGATGCTCAAGCGGCTCGGCATCAAATCGGAATTTGCCGGGGGCTTGCGCATCACCGATGCCGCGACGATCGAGATCGTCGAAATGGTGCTTGCCGGCTCGATCAACAAACAGCTCGTCGGGTTCATCAACGAGGCCGGCGGCAAAGCCGTGGGATTGACCGGCAAGGACGGCAACATGGTGATCGCGCGCAAGGTGAACCGCGCCGTCATCGATCCCGGTTCCAACATCGAAAAAATGGTCGACCTCGGCTTCGTCGGTGAACCCGACAAGATCGATACCACCGTTCTCACGCAGATCCTCGGCCGCGAACTCATTCCGGTCCTGGCACCGCTCGCGGCCTCCGCCCAAGGCGGAACCTACAATGTCAATGCCGACACCTTTGCCGGCGCGATCGCAGGCGCGCTCAAAGCCAAGCGGCTGCTCTTGCTCACCGACGTTCCGGGCGTGCTCGACAAGTCCAACACCTTGATCAAGCAGCTCTCGCCCGACGACGCGCGCGAGCTGATCGCCGACGGCACCATATCGGGCGGGATGATTCCGAAGGTCGAGACCTGTATCTATGCCCTCGAGGCGGGCGTCGAAGGCGTGGTGATACTCGACGGCAAAGTTCCGCACGCAGTATTGCTCGAGCTCCTCACCGATCACGGCGCCGGCACGCTGATGATGCGCTGACCGTTCGATTGCGTTCGCGATGCGCTTCCCTCCCCGCGGAGCGCACGGAACCCCCGTCAGGCCCCTGTAAGGTCGGCCGGGAATTCTGAACAAACTGTCATCAAATGTGCGACGTGCGCGGCGAAACCTGCACGCCGGCTCGGGCGTTTATTGTAACGACGGATTCAGGAGGGTGCGATTCAGGAGGGTGCCATGTTCCAATCGAGCACGCGCATCGCGGCAATTTCCATCATCTGCGCTGCAATGGCGACGACCGCGGCGGCGCAACCGCATAAGGGAGGAGGAGGCCCAGCGCCGGGACCGCACGCCGGCCCCGCGCCCGCAGCGCCCGCCCCGCACGCGGCACCTGCCCCGCGTGCCGCGCCGGCTCACGTCGCGGCGCCAGCGCCACGTGCTGCGCCAGCGCCCCACGCTGCGCCGGCACCACATGTCGCGGCGCCCCGGCCGGCGCCAACACCGCGCTCTGCGCCGCAGCACGCGCCTCCGTCCTCCGCGTCGCGCGCGGCGCAAGCGCCGCGTCCTGCGCCGCAGCATCTCGCGCGTCCGTCCGGCGGCGCAGCTTCGGCCATGGCGCGGCACACGCCGACGCCGCGGAGCTCTGCGGCTCCCGCCCAAAAGCCGCAAGTGAGCGGCCGCAATGTCGGCAGCCGCGCGGGCGCAAGAGTTGCCCAGCCCAGCCAGCGGCAAAATCTGGCACCGCAGGCTGGCGCGGGCGGCGCTACCGCAACAGCACCGTCCACCTCCGGGCACGGCGGCCGCAACGTCGCGCCACAGCAAAACGTTGCTCCGCAACAAGGGGTCGTTCAGCAGAACCAGGCGGGCCGCACCGCTCCACAACAACAAAACGTGGCTCCGCAACAACATGCGGTTCAGCAGAATCAAGCGACGCGCGCGGCTCCACAGCAAGGCGGGGCTGCGCAAGCCGTGATTCCGCAGAATCAAGTGAACCGCGTCGTTCCGCAGTCGGCGACCCGCGCCCGCGCGGCCAGTGACCCGCGCGCCTTCTCCGGCGGCGTTTTGCGCAACCAGAGTTTTGCGAGCATGGCCGCCACCCGCGATCCCAGCGCGCGCACGCTGGCGAACTCGACATTCCAGGGCCGCTTCTTCAACCCGCAATGGCGGCGGCATAGCGCGTTTCCGATCGTGATCGGATTTATCGGCCCGCTGTTCTGGCCTTACGCCTACGACGACTTCGTCGACTACACCTTCTATCCGTATGCGTATGACACGTTCTGGCCCTATGCCTACGACGACTTCTACGACGGCATGTTCGGCGCCTACGCGTACGGCTATGGCGGCACCTACGCGTCGGTCGAGCCGTCGAGCGGCTACGGCGGCGCTTACGCTCGCGGCGATTACGCGCGCGGCCGTTCCGGTCGGGCGGGGTCGGTTGCGAGAGGCGCCGCGGCCGGCCGCAGCGTCGAAGCCGACCTCTGCAGCGGGCAGACCGCAGGGCTGACGGATTGGCCAATCGAGCGGATCGCACAGACGGTCGAGCCGAACGACGCCCAGCGCGCCATCCTCGACGAACTCAAAAACGCGACCGCGCAGGCGCTCGACCAGCTCAGGGCAGTCTGCCCGACGGCGCTGCCGAGCACGCCGACGGGCCGGATCGAGGCCATGGGCCAGAGGCTCGACGCCATGCTGGCGGCGGTGCGAACCGTGCGGCCGGTGATCGAGAAGTTCTACAACTCGCTCAATGACGAGCAGAGGGCGCGCTTCAACGCGCTCAGCCCCGACAACGGCGATCAGCAGCAGGCGCAGCGCGATTTGACGCAAGTCTGCAACGCACGCGCCTCGGGCATCGCCAGCTTGCCAGTGGAGCGGATCGAACGCGCGCTGGGGCCCAATGAGGCACAGGAGAGCGCGCTGAAGCAACTACAGGACGCCACGGCGCAAGCATCCAATTTGTTGAGCTCCGACTGCCCCACCTATCGCGCGCTAACGGCGGTCGGCCGCCTGCAAGCGATGGAGGAACGGCTCGATGCCATGCTGCGCGCGGTGCAAACCGTGCAGCCGGCGCTCGAGACGTTTTATGCATCGCTCAGCGATGAGCAGAAGGAGCGCTTCAATCGGCTCAGCCCGTCACAGGGTTAACGCCGCATCCGTTCTTCCCCGCGTAGGCGCGGACCCAGTCCCTCCTGGATTCCCGCTTTCGCGGGGATGAACGGAGATCTCCGGCGACCGAATATGGAGCGGCTATTCCGCCGCGATGCGCACTTCGGGGGCGGCTGAACGTACCTCGGCGTCGACGTGGTTTTCGTACTTGACGAAGTTCTCCTGAAACATGCGCACCAGCTTGCGCGCGGTTTTGTCGAACGCCGCTTTGTCCTGCCAGGTCTTCATCGGATAGAGCAGGTGCGGCTCGACGCCGGGCACCGAGGTCGGAACCGCGAAGCCGAAATATGGATCGGTGCGGAAGTTCACGCCCTTGAGCGAGCCGTCGAGCGCGCCGGTAACCAGCGCGCGCGTCGCCTTGATCGGCATGCGCCGGCCGACCCCGTAAATGCCGCCGGTCCAGCCGGAATTGACCAGCCAGCAATCGACATTGTGCTTGGAAATGTAATCACGCAGCAATCTGCCGTATTCCGCAGGAGGCCGCGGGAGGAACGGCGCGCCGAAACAGGTCGAGAATTCCGGCTCAACTCCGACCAGACCCTTCTCCGTGCCGGCGACCTTGGCGGTGTAGCCGGAAAGAAAATGATACATCGCCTGTGCCGGCGTGAGTTTCGCGATCGGCGGCATGACCCCGAACGCGTCGGCGGTGAGGAAAATGATGTTCTTCGGGTGCCCAGCGCGTCCGGTGCGCGAAGCGCGCGGCATGAACTCGAGCGGATAGGCTGACCGCGTGTTCTCGGTCTTACTGTCGTCGTCGAAGTTGGGGATGCGCGTCTCGGGATCAAACACCACGTTTTCGAGCACCGCGCCGAAGCGGTTTGTCGCGGCGTAGATTTCCGGCTCCGCCTCCTCCGAGAGCTTGATGCATTTGGCGTAGCAGCCGCCCTCGAAATTGAATATGCCCTCGGGGCCCCAGCCGTGCTCGTCGTCGCCGATCAGGACACGGTTGGAATCGGCCGAGAGCGTGGTCTTGCCGGTGCCGGAAAGGCCGAAGAACAGCGCCACGTCGCCGTCCTTACCCACATTGGCCGAACAGTGCATCGGCATCACGCCCTGCGCCGGCAAATAAAAGTTCAATGTGGTGAAGACCGACTTCTTCATTTCCCCGGCATAGGACGAGTTGCCGATCAGAATGATCTTCTTGCTGAAGTCGATGGCGATGACGGTTTCGCTGCGCACCCCATGGCGCTTCGGGTCGGCCTTGAACGAGGGCAAATCGACGATAGTGAGTTCTGGAACAAAGTCCTCGAGTTCAGGCTCTACCGGACGGATCAAGAGCTGGCGAATGAAAAGAGAGTGCCAGGCAAGCTCCGTGAAAACGCGCGTTTTTATGCGGTACTTCGGATCGGCGCCGCCATAGAGGTCTTGCGCGTAAAGCGTTTTGCCGCGCGCATGGGCGATGAAATCGTCATAGAGCCGCTGAAAGTTTTCCGGCGTGATCTTGCGGTTGCCGCCCCACCAGACCGTATTCTCGGTCAGCGCATCAACGACCGTGTGCTTGTCCTTGGGGGATCGGCCGGTATGGGCGCCGGTTTCCGCGCACAGCGCACCGCCTTGCACAAGGGTGGCTTCGCGCCCGGCGACCGCGTGCTCGTAGAGCAGCGGCGCGGTATGGTTCCAGTGGATCGCCTTGAGGCCTTTGAAGCCAAATCGGTTGGCGCCATAGGCGCTGTTCCGAAAACCCGTTTCCTGCACGAAAGACCTCCACGACGCAGTCCGCTGCCGCCGGACCTACTCCCCGTCGCCTATATAAGCATTGATGATAGCGCCCGCCGGACGATCCCGCGACCATAAATGACGAGCAGGGACTGTCAAATGCTGCGGCGCAACACCGTGCCTCTCATTCGGCGAAGTTGAACGGCGCATCGCGCCTGTGTAACGGCAAGCGGCTCTTACGCCGCGCGCCGCGCCTCCTCAACCATTTGCTTGAGCATCTGGCGCAGAGCGTTCGGCGCGCCCACACGTTGCGGGAACGAAAGGCGCAATGCGGTACGCTCCAACTGCAGTTCCAGACCCTCGGGGTCGCAACCCGCACAGCGCCATTGCCCGTCGGGAGCACCGAGGAGCGTGGTGGCAAAAAGGCGCACCGCGTCTGCGTGGTCGCGGTTCATGTGCGCAACAATTTCCGGCTCGGCGGCGATGAGCTCGGCGGCATCGCCGGTCTCGGTCAAAATATCCCGCGGCTTGAGATCGACGATACGGCCAAACCCGGCGACGAGATGCACGCCTTTGAGCGTAATCCGGTAGAAGGCGAAATCGGCGAAATCCGCGAAGCCTTCCGACTCCGGTTGGCGCTCGAGATAACGCCGCCGCGCATCAGGCTCTTTGGTAGCAGCGGCGGTCCCTATGAGCATGATGCGGGCGCCTTGCAGGGGATCGCCCGGCTTGCGCTCATCGATCATCAGCGAGACGCGCGGGTCGGCGAGAATGTTCTTGGAGTGCACGGCAAGGCGGGAGATCAATAGAAGCGGCGCACCGTCAGCCGCGGTCGCGACGTTCACCAACGAGCAGTAAGGGTCGCCGGAGCCCTGCATCAGCGTCGCCAAGGCCGCCGAGCGGGCCTCGCGCAACAGCTTCTTGGCGGCGAGGGCAGGCTCAAAATTCGCGGTCGCTTGCATTTGGCGTCTCCGGTAAAGGATGGTACCAAGCGCTCCCGGCCCGACGAAGCCAGGGAAAAAGCTCGATCGCGGCGCACGAACTTGAGCTTGGCGGTGAGCGCCGACGCGGGCTATGCTAACAAACCCCTTGACGAATCACGCCTTTGTCAGGGATTCGCCACATTTCGGCCGTGCTTTGGGGGCTTCAAGTCCCCAGGGCGAATGCAGGGATAGGGGCTATGCCGACCATCGCTCTCGTCGATGACGATCGCAACATCTTGACCTCGGTCTCGATCGCGCTCGAGGCCGAAGGTTACCGGATTATGACCTATACCGACGGCGCCTCCGCGCTCGACGGCTTCAAGACATCGCCGCCCGATCTCGCCATTCTCGATATCAAGATGCCGCGCATGGACGGCATGGAGACCTTGCGGCGGCTGCGCCAGAAGTCCGACATGCCCGTGATCTTCCTCACCTCAAAGGACGAGGAGATCGACGAATTGTTCGGCCTCAAAATGGGCGCCGACGATTTCATCCGCAAGCCATTCTCGCAGCGCCTCCTGGTCGAGCGCGTCAAAGCGATCCTGCGCCGTTCGGCACCGAAGGACGGCAGCGCGCCGAAAGAGGGCGACACCACCAAGGTGCTCGAGCGGGGCCTGTTGCGCATGGATCCCGAGCGGCACACCTGTACGTGGAAAAACGAGCCGGTGACGCTCACGGTAACGGAGTTCCTCATCCTGCAGGCGCTGGCGAGCCGGCCGGGCGTGGTCAAGAGCCGCAACGCGCTGATGGATGCGGCCTATGACGACCAAGTCTATGTGGACGACCGTACCATCGACAGCCACATCAAGCGATTGCGCAAGAAGTTCAAGGGGACCGACGACGATTTCGATATGATCGAAACGCTCTATGGCGTCGGCTATCGGTTCAAAGAAATGTGACGTCAAGGGCGGCTTGGCGACCAGGCTCGACCGCCTAAGATCGGCGCCGGCGGGGCCTGGGATGGGGGCGCGCAACCGGCAGACCGACTGTGCTCAATCGAACGCCGGAGAGTTTCAAGACCGACCTCGCGCCGGAGCGGCCCGACGAGGAGCTATCACCGCTGACTAAAGGCGGGCGCTTTCCCCGCCTCGCGCTCCACGCCAGGCATCGCTTTGACGACCTACTGGCGTTTGCAAAAGCCACCCTGCAGCGCGCAGTGCGCTGGCAGCACAGCTCGCCTCTCCTTGTCCGCGTCAATCGGACCGAGCGCACGCTGGAGGACCTCACAACCGCTATCGAGCCGGAACGTCCCGATGAGCGGCCATTGGCCCTCGCGCGGGCGGTGCTGCGCCGCTGCGGCGAACTCATCTCCGAACGCTGGCACCTCTTTGCCCGCGCAGCTTCTTTGAGCCTTCGCCGGCTCGATGAAACGCTGGAAAGCCTCAAGATCGAGCTCGAAAAAAAACAGCGCGAGGACGGCGCATCGCTTGCGAAAACTGGGCGACGGCGCTTCGCCGTCCTATTGCTGCAAAGCTGGCATCTTTTCGTCCGCGTCGCTTTTTCGAGCCTGAGCAGGCGGATCATTTTTCTCAACGTGACGGGTCTGCTCGCGCTCGTGATCGGCATTCTCTATCTATCGCAATTCCGAGCGGGCCTGATCGATGCGCGTATTCAGAGCCTGCTCGTGCAAGGCGAGATCATTGCCGGTGCTGTGGCCGCGTCGGCGACGGTGGAGACCGACACCATCACCATCGATGCCGAGCGGCTGCTCGATCTGCAGGCCGGTGAGAGCTACGGGCCATCCGAGGAGGCGCTGTCCGGGCTCGAATTCCCGATCAACCCCGAGCGCGTCGCGCCGGTGCTGCGCCGCCTTGTTTCGCCCACGAATACGCGCGCGCGCATCTACGATCGCGCCGGCGTTCTCATTCTCGACAGCCGCAACCTCTACGACGTGCTGCGCTTCGATCTGCCGCCGCCGCGACAGAAGCCCGGCGTGCTTGAGCGCGCCTACGTGACCATCCGAACCTGGGTCAGCCGCGGCACGCTCCCACTCTATCGCGAATTCGAACCACAGAACGGCAAGGGCTACGGCGAGGTCGCCAACGCCCTGCAGGGCTTCAAGTCCAGCATGGTGCGCATCAATGAGCGCGGCGAGGTGATCGTATCGGTCGCTGTGCCGGTGCAGCGCTTCCGCGCGGTGCGCGGGGCGATGATGCTCTCCACCCAGGGCGCCGACATCGACAACATGGTCGGGGCCGAGCGCGTCGCCATCTTCAAGATCTTCCTGATCGCCGCCGGGGTGATGGTAGTGCTCTCGTTCCTGCTTGCCGGCACAATCGCAGGCCCGGTGCGGCGGCTCGCGGAAAGCGCACAGCTGGTGCGCCGGCGGATTCGTTCCCGCGTCGAGATTCCCGATCTGAGTCACCGCCGCGACGAGATCGGTCACCTCTCGGGGTCGCTGCGCGACATGACCGCCGCGCTCTATAACCGCATCGAGGCGATCGAAAGCTTCGCCGCCGACGTGGCGCACGAGCTCAAGAATCCCCTCACCTCGCTGCGCTCGGCGGTCGAGACGCTGCCGCTTGCCAGAAGCGATGAAAGCCGCAACCGCCTTCTCGCCGTCATCCAGCACGATGTGAAACGACTCGACCGACTGATCTCCGACATTTCCGACGCCAGCCGGCTCGACGCCGAGATGCAACGGCACGAAGCGCAGCCGGTCAACGTCGCCAAGCTTCTCACCACCGTGGTCGGCGTGGCCAACGAACGGCACGACGATGGCGTCACTGTCACGCTGTATTTCGAAGGAGGCGGACCGGAGGCCTTCATCGTGCTGGGAAGCGACTCCCGCCTCGGGCAGGTGGTCGACAACCTGATCGATAATGCCCGTTCATTCTCGCCGCCGGGCGGGTCAGTGCGCGTCGCGTGCCGGCGGTTGAAGAGCCAGATCGAGGTCATTGTTGATGACGATGGCCCCGGCGTGCCCGACGAAGCAATCGAGAAAATCTTCGAACGCTTCTACACTCACCGACCGCACCAGCCCTTCGGACAGAATTCGGGCCTCGGGCTGTCCATCTCCAAGCACATCATCGAGGCGCATGGCGGCCGCATCCGGGCGGAGAACCGCGTTCGACCGGGTGCGGAGGGCGCGCCCGTGGCGCTCGGCGCACGTTTCACGGTACGGCTGCCGGCCATGTGATGGCGGCTGAGACTCCGACCGTGCACGCCTCTGCCGTGCTGGCCGGCGCGCGCGCCGTGCTCATCCGCGGGCCGGCGGGATCAGGTAAGTCACAACTGGCGCTGGCGCTCATTCAGGCGGCAGAAGCGGGCCTGCTTCGGTTCGCCCGCCTCATCGGCGATGACCGCCTTCACCTCGAAGCGCATCACGGGCGCCTTCTGGTCCGCCCAGCCGCCACGCTGGCGGGGTTGATCGAGGTGCGCGGGCTCGGCATTCGCCGGCTCGATTATGAGCCGGTGGCGGTCGTCGGTCTGGTGGTGGACCTGGCAGCCGAGGACGCGGAGCGCATGCCGACGATCGCCGACACGGTACTGCTCGGCATACCGGTGCGGCGGTTGGCCCTCGCGGCGGGTGCCGCCCCCCTTGCCTCAGTGCTTGCGCTCCTGCGCTCACCGGACGGTGATGTTAAACCTCGGTTATGATCCTTGCGCGCCGCAACGAGGGGATTGAAGTAAGCGCCCGGCGCTCACCTTCCGGGCGGAAGGGCCACCCGCCGGGCTGGCTCTATTGCAATGCAACACCATCCCCAAACCGTCGGAAAAGCCCTTGCGCAGGGGCTTAGGATCGTGATGATGGGCGCCCTTTCGTGCGGCGCAACCCCAGACGTGCCGGCGGGGAACTCGATGATCGGCCTCGTACTCGTCACGCACGGGCGCCTTGCCGCCGAGTTCCGCTCGGCCCTCGAGCATGTGGTCGGCCCGCAAAAGCAGATCGAAGCAGTGACCATCGGCCCGGACGATGACGTCGAACAGCGCCGCAAGGACATCATCGAGGCGGTCAAGCGCGTGGATAGCGGCGAAGGGGTTGCCATTCTCACCGACATGTTCGGCGGCACGCCCTCCAATCTCGCCATCTCGGTCATGGGGCGTCCGAAGGTCGAGGTTCTCGCCGGCATCAATCTTCCGATGCTGGTGAAGCTCGCCAAGGTGAGAGACGAATGTCCGCTGACCGAAGCGGTCGCGGCGGCCCAGGACTCCGGCCGCAAATACATCACCATCGCCAGTCGCGTTCTCACCGGCAAATGAGCGAATCGGCCGGCGAGTTTTCTTCCGCCCATGATTCGCCGGACGCGGCGTCCATTACCCGCGTGCTGCAAATCTGCAATAAAAAAGGGCTGCACGCGCGCGCCTCGGCGAAGTTCGTGCAGACGGTGGAGAAGTTCGACGCCGAGGTGAAAGTCAAGCGCGGACATGAGATCGTCGGCGGAACCTCGATCATGGGATTGATGATGCTTTCGGCCGGTCCCGGGACGACGATCACCGTCGAGGCGAGCGGGCGGGAGGCGGCTGAGGTCGTCGCCGCGTTGGCCGCGCTTGTGAGCGGGCGCTTCACGGAAGAGGAATAGAGCGCGACGCCCAACCTCGTCATGGCCGGGCTTGACCCGGCCGTCCATCGTCTTCGCAAAAGCTTCTCGCGAAGAATGATGGACGCGCGGCTCAAGCCCGCGGGTGACCCGTGCGTTTGTGGGTCGAGCCCCGGCCGCTGGTCGATCGCCTTCGCCGGGGCAGACCCGAACGCTCCGCCGGCTTCACGCCACCTTCTTTGCCAGCACCTTCGCGGCGGGCCGCAGGTCGGCCACCAGATTCCTGTACTCGCGTTCCTTGTCGGCCTCCTCCTCGATGCGCAGCAGCCAGGAGGGATGGATCGTGACGAAGGCGGCGGTCCCGTCGGCGAGGTGCAAGGTCTGCCCCCGCAGTTTGCTGATGGTGACCGAGCGTCCCAGGAGGCTGCGCGCGGCGGTCGCGCCGAGCGCGACAATGGCCACCGGCTTCACCAGCGCGCGTTCGGCGTCGAGCCAGATCTTGCAGCGCTCGATTTCATAAGCGTTGGGCCGCTTGTGCAGCCGCCGCTTGCCCCGCATCTCATGCTTGAAGTGTTTCATCGCGTTGGTGACGAAAACCTCGGTGCGGGGAATGCCTGCATCCGCCAGCGCCCGGTCGAGAACGCGCCCGGCGGGGCCGACGAACGGCTTGCCGGCGAGATCTTCCTTGTCACCGGGCTGCTCGCCGACGAGCATGACATGGGCGGACCTGCGCCCCTCCCCCGGCACCGCCTGCGTCGCGTGCTTGTAGAGCGGACAGCGCGTGCATTCGTTCTCCGCCTTGGCAAGCTCCGGCAGCGAAGTGATGGCCGGAGAAAGCTCGAGATCGAGCTGCGTTTTCTCTCGCATCGGGCGCTCCTGACCGATCGTCGCTCCCTGCCGCATCAACGCGCGCGGTATCCCGGCAGTTCGGCGGAGTGCAGATTCACATCCGGACTGGACATAAAGAAATCTTTATATCTTCGTTGCAGGCATCCGCACACCCTGCTATAGGAGCGCCAAGCGGCGGCCGGCCGGCGCGCCGCCAATTCCCAACCTCGTAAGGACGGTCATGACCGCTCAATCGAAAGCCGCCAAGAAAGCTGCCCCCGCCACGGCGGCTGCCGACTACGTGGTCAAGGACGTGGGCCTAGCCGAGTGGGGGCGCAAGGAAATCGCCATTGCCGAGACCGAGATGCCCGGCCCCATGGCGATCCGCGAGGAATACGGGCCCGAGCAGCCGCTGCGCGGCGCGCGCATCTGCGGTTCGCTGCACATGACGATCCAGACCGCCGTCCTGATCGAGACGCTCAAAGCGCTGGGCGCCGACGTACGCTGGGCCTCGTGCAACATCTATTCGACCCAGGACCACGCCGCGGCGGCCGTAGCAGCGAGCGGCACGCCGGTCTTCGCGGTCAAAGGGGAGACGCTCGAGGACTATTGGGACTACCAGCACCGCATCTTTGAATGGAGCGACGGCGGCACGCCCAACATGGTTCTGGACGACGGCGGCGATGCCACGCTTTTGATTCACCTCGGCCTGCGCGCCGAACGGGGCGAAACGAGCCTGATCAGCAAACCGGTCAACGAGGAAGAAGAAATCCTGTTCGCCGCCATCAAGAAGCGGTTGAAGGACAAGCCCGGCTGGTACAAGCGCAATGCCGAGGCGATCCGCGGCGTGACCGAGGAAACGACGACCGGCGTTCACCGGCTCTACGAGATGCAGAAGAAAGGCGCATTGCTGTGGCCGGCAATCAATGTGAACGACAGCGTGACCAAATCGAAGTTCGACAACCTTTACGGCTGCCGCGAATCGCTCGTCGACGGGATTCGCCGCGGCACCGACGTGATGATGGCAGGCAAGGTGGCCATGGTCGCCGGCTTCGGCGACGTCGGCAAGGGCTCGGCCGCCTCGCTGCGGCAGGCCGGCTGCCGCGTGCTCGTCTCCGAGATCGATCCGATCTGCGCGCTGCAGGCGGCGATGGAAGGCTACGAGGTCACGACCATGGAGGACGCGGCGCCGCGTGCCGACATTTTCGTCACGGCCACCGGGAACCTCGACGTCATCACGCTCGAGCTCATGCGCAAGATGAAGGAACGGGCGATCGTCGCCAATATCGGGCATTTCGACAGCGAGATCCAAGTCTCGGCGCTGCGTAACTTCAAGTGGCACAACGTGAAGCCGCAGGTGGACGAAATCGAATTCCCGGACGGCAAGCGCATCATCCTTTTGTCCGAGGGACGCCTGGTGAACCTCGGCAATGCCATGGGCCATCCGAGTTTCGTGATGTCGTCTTCGTTCACTAACCAGACGCTTGCGCAGATTGAGCTGTGGACCAATCCGAAGAAGTACGAGAAGAAAGTTTACACGCTACCGAAGCACCTCGACGAGAAGGTCGCGCGGCTGCACCTCGCCAAGGTCGGCGCCAAGCTGACAAAAATGTCTGACAAGCAAGCCCAGTATATCGGTGTGCCCGTCGAGGGGCCGTATAAATCGGACCATTACCGGTACTGAGGATTTCCCAAGCCCGTCGCTGCTCGTTAGATTACGACGGGCGAGCGCCACATCGCCCCTCTCCCGCTCGCGGCGGCCCCGCTAGTGTGAATGCTGCTTGTCTGCCAATGCCGCCCCGCTTGGCAGAAAGACAGCAACTTCCGGAGACAGTCTCGACAGATGCACAAGATCGCCTGCCTGCCCGACGATGCCCAGCTTTCTATCGAGGCCGGGGAAACGATCCTCGAAGCCTCCCTTCGTGCCGGTGTTCCGCATGCTCATGCTTGCGGGGGTCGGGCGCGCTGTTCGACGTGTCGAATAGGGATTCTGGAAGGCCTGGAGTACTGCAGTGAAAGAACTGAGCAGGAGCGCGCGATTGCCGGCCCACTACGCTTCGGGCCGGAGGTTCGGCTCGCATGCCAGACTAAGGTCTCAGGTAATCTGAAATTGCGCCGCCTGGTGCTGGATGAGACCGATCTCGAGATCACGAGTCAACTCGCAAAGCCGCGGCTTGGGCGCTGCGGCGAGAGCAAGACGCTCGCCGTGCTCTTCTGCGACATCCGGGACTTCACCAATCTTTCACAGCAGCTTTCGCCTTATGACCTGATGTTCGTCCTGAACCGGTATTTTTTTCACATGGCCGACGCGATAGAGCGTAACGGCGGCCACATCGAGAAATTCATCGGCGATGCGATCATGGCGATTTTTGGCATTGACGATGCGCCGGACATGCCTGTGCGCGCCATAAAAGCAGCGATCGACATGCTCAGCGCGGCGGACCGCATGAAGCATTACATGAAGACGATGTACGACGTCGATTTCGACGTCGGCATCGGTCTTCATTACGGTGACGCAGTGATAGGCACCGTCAGCGGCGGCAGAGAGGAACGTCTCACGGCCATCGGCGAAACCGTAAACGTTGCGAGCCGCATCGAGGGCGCCAACAAGGAGGCCGGCACGCGTCTGCTGATCTCCGAGGCGCTCTACCGGCAGACCGAAAAGGAGGTGGAAGTCTCCGACTTCGTGCGCGTGCGACTGCGCGGCACCAACGAGCGCATGTCGCTCTACGAAGTCATTCGTTTGACCCCGGAAGCCGAAGCTCGGCTCAGCGCTCAAGATCGACGCGAGACGATGCGTTTCGCGGGCCGTGAATGGACGCGCCTGGCCGGCGAGGACGAGATAGCGGACGGCGCGCGGCGGGTTTTCGAGTTCGAGGCGTTCGACCTTGTCGTTCTACGCAAGGGCGAGAAGTACTTCGCTTGCAACAATTCCTGCCCCCATATGCATCTGCCGTTCTTCGAAAAAAGGGATGCGACCGAGACGGGCATAATAATCAAGTCGCCTACCGGGCGAGAGATTCCGCGCGACAGCCGTGCGACCGACGATCTTGGTCTCGTGTGCCGCTGGCACGAAACCTGTTTCGATTTGCAGACGGGCGAGGCTCGCAATTGGGCCCCCAGCCTACAAGCCGACGGCACGTCGAAAGGGTGGGAATTCATCGGCGATGTTTCGAAAAACCGCACACCGATAAAGCCATTGCCTTCCTCGTGAAGGACGGCTTCCTGTGGGTGGCGCTGGTTTAATCGGATTGCAATCACGCTGGGAAATACTGTAAGCGAGAACGTTGTGCGGGTTGCGCTAGCCGTAGCACCGGACGCAATTTAGGGTCGGATGGCGAGCCAGCCTGTCGGTTCGGACATTCAAGTGTTGCGTGGCGGGACCGTATTGACGATAGTCAGAGCGGCTCACCCAATTTCATGCGTGGTCAAATAATGAAAAACGGAAATCGGAAAGGCCGCAACACAATCGAGAATTAATGCACACCAAGAGCATCGCGGGAGAGATCGGTCTTCCGACGCCGAAGGAGCAACCGCCCCGGAAACTCTCAGGCAAAAGGACCGCGGTGGACTGACGTGCTCTGGAAAGTGGCGCGCCTTGCGCCCGCCGACGGGATAACGTTCTCAGGCAAACAAACAGAGGGGGCACCGAAACAGCGGCTCAATTGCCGTAGTAGGGTGCTCCAATGTGGTCTGATTCTTCCCCTCTTTATTTTCGATTGGCGCCGTCGGCGAACCAGCGGAGGCGCGTGTGAGCGAAGCTCATCAGCCGACGCCACTCCTACGTACGCCGCTCTATAGCTTCCATATCGAACGCGGCGCGCGAATGGTCACGTTCGCGGGCTATGAAATGCCTGTGCAATATCCCGGCGGTATTCTGACCGAGCATCTGCATACGCGTGCTGCCGCTGGCTTGTTCGACATTTCGCATATGGGGCAGATCGCGCTGCGGCCCAGGTCGGGACGCCTGGAAGATGCCACTCGCGCGCTCGAAAAGCTGGTCCCCATTGATGTCATGGGCCTCGCGGAGGGACGGCAGCGCTATGCGATGTTCACGAACCAAGCCGGCGGGGTTTTGGACGATCTGATGGTTGCAAATCGCGGCGATCATCTGGCGCTCGTCGTCAACGCCGCTTGCAAGATCACCGACCTGGCGCACCTACGTCAGCATCTTGGAGAAGTCTGCAGGATCGATCCTCTGCCAGATCGTGCGCTGATTGCGTTGCAGGGTCCGCTGGCCGAAGCAGTGGTGTCGCGCCTCGCGCCCGCCATCACCACCATGCGTTTCATGGACGTGTGCACGACACCTATCCTTGGCGCAAACTGCGAGGTTTCGCGATCCGGGTATACCGGCGAAGACGGATTCGAGATCAGTATCCCAACCGATCGCGTTGAAGCAATTACGCGTGCGGTGTGTAAGGACAATTCGGTGATGCCGATCGGTCTTGGCGCGCGGGATAGCCTGCGACTGGAAGCCGGACTTTGTCTCTACGGGTCCGATCTCGATCCGGCCACGACGCCGGTAATGGGCTCACTCGAATGGGCAATTCAGAAAGTCCGGCGTACTGGCGGATCGCGAGCGGGCGGATTTCCCGGCGCAGAGGTCATTCTACGGCAGTTGACGGATGGCGCACCACGGCGCCGCATCGGACTGAAAGGCGAGGATCGAGTTCCTGTGCGCAGCGGCGCGAAGCTCTACGCGGACGATATTGCGGCGAGGGCGATCGGCATCGTCACATCCGGCGGCTTTGGGCCGACTGTGCAGGCACCCATCGCAATGGGTTACGTCGACAAGGAGTTCGCAACGAGCGGCAAGCGGATTTTCGGCGAGGTACGCGGCAAGCGAGTTGCATTGAGAGCCTCCGACCTGCCGTTCGTTCCCCAGCACTATAAACGCAATTGAACCGAGGAGACGCAATCGCGATGTTGAAGTTCACAGAAGACCACGAATGGCTCCGTGTCGAAGGCGACATTGCCACGGTGGGCATCACGGCCTACGCGCAGGACCAGCTCGGCGATTTGGTCTTTGTCGAGTTGCCGGCTCCCGGAGCACGACCCGAAAAGGGAGCACCAGCCGCGGTCGTCGAATCCGTCAAGGCTGCCTCGGAGGTTTATGCGCCGGTGAGCGGCGAAATCACCGAGATCAATCAAGCCATTGTCGATGACCCGGCGCTGGTGAACCGCGATCCGATGGGCAAGGGTTGGTTCTTCAAAATTAAGATTTCTGATCTGGCCGAGCTCGACCGCCTACTCGATGAGAAAACCTATCAGGCGATGATCGCTTGACGCATTCACTGCAACGAAGCGCAACCACGCAGAAGGCGACGATGATGTTCACCAGAACGGCCGATTTCGATCCGAGCGATTTTTCAGGTCGGCATATTGGACTGTCACCCACCGACATCCGCGAAATGCTCTCGGTTATCGGAGTATCCAATATCGAGGAATTGATTTTAGAAACAGTTCCCGACACGATTCGGCAGGCAGTCCCGCTCGCGCTCGCCGCGGGAATTTCGGAAACGGAAGCGCTGCAGAAACTCCGCATCATCGCTAATAAGAACAAGGTTTTCACGTCTCTGATTGGCCAGGGGTATTACGGGACGATCCTCCCCCCGGTAATCCAGCGGAACATCCTTGAAAATCCCGCCTGGTATACGGCCTATACGCCCTACCAGCCCGAGATCAGCCAAGGGCGGCTTGAGGCCCTGCTGAATTTTCAAACCATGATCTCCGAGCTCTGCGGGCTCGAGATTGCGAATGCCTCGTTGCTCGATGAGGCGACCGCCGCCGCGGAAGCAATGGCGATGGCGCGCCGCGTGGTGAAATCGCGGGCGAACGCCTTTTTCGTCGATGCCGAATGTCATCCGCAAACAATTGCGGTGGTGCGCACACGCGCCGATCCGCTGGGTTGGATCATCAAAGTCGGCGATCCGACGAAAGAGCTCGAGCCGGCCGAAGTATTCGGCGCTCTGTTGCAATATCCGGCAACCTCCGGAGAGATCCGGGACTTCCGCACCGTCATTTCAGCGCTGCAGGCGGCCGGCGCCAGCGCTGTGATAGCAACCGATCCGCTCGCGCTGACACTGCTCACTCCCCCCGGGGAACTGGGGGCGGACATCGCCATCGGATCCACTCAGCGCTTTGGCCTGCCGATGGGCTATGGCGGTCCGCACGCTGCCTTCATCGCAACGAAGGACGCCTACAAGCGCGCGCTTCCTGGCCGCATCGTCGGCGTGTCAGTCGATTGCCGCGGTCGCCCCGCCTACCGGCTTGCTTTGCAGACTCGGGAGCAGCACATCCGCCGCGAAAAGGCGACCTCCAACATCTGCACGGCGCAAGTTCTGCCGGCGGTGATCGCATCCATGTATGCGGTCTATCACGGGCCCGATGGTCTCAAGCATATCGCGCGCAACGTGCATCACACCGCCCTAACATTGGCCAAAGGCCTGGCGCGACTCGGCTGGCGTGTGCAGCAGGCCGCTTTCTTCGATACCGTCACAATCCAGGTGGGCGCGCTTCAATCAGAAATTCTGAGAAATGCCGAGTTGAACGCGATCAATCTTCGTAGGATCGGCGCTGGCGCGGAGGCCCGCATCGGCATCAGTTGCGATGAAACCACGACGCCGGCGGTGGTCGAGGCAGTGTGGTGGGCATTCGAGTGCCAGGGTAAAGCTCGGGGCGCGAGTCCGTCGTTCGCCGAGGTCAGCACGCAAGCGAACAACCTGATTCCATCGCCGCTTGCCCGTCGTAGCGACTTCCTGAGGCACCCGGTCTTCCATCTCTATCGCTCAGAAACGGAAATGCTGCGCTACATGCGACGCCTTTCCGATCGCGACCTCGCCCTCGATCGCAGCATGATCCCGCTCGGCTCCTGCACGATGAAACTCAACGCGACGGCCGAAATGACACCCATCACGTGGCCCGAATTTGCCAGCATTCACCCTTTTGCGCCAACGGACCAAGTCGAAGGCTATGCAGAGCTGATCGCAGATCTTTCCGCCAAGCTTTGCGAGATCACCGGCTATGACGCGATCTCGCTACAACCAAATTCTGGCGCACAGGGCGAATATGCCGGCTTGCTTGTCATCCGCGCCTATTATGCCAGCCGAGGCGAGCCGCAGCGCACCGTCTGCCTGATCCCATCGTCGGCCCACGGCACCAATCCGGCATCCGCGCATATGGCCGGGATGGATGTTGTCGTGATCGGTTGTGACAGCGACGGCAATGTCGACCTCGGTGATTTGCGAGAGAAGGCCGAGCAATATTCGAGTCGTCTCGCCGCAGTTATGATCACTTATCCATCCACGCATGGCGTGTTCGAATCCGAAATTTGCGAAATTTGCAGAGTCATTCATGCCCATGGCGGACAGGTCTATCTCGACGGCGCCAATCTCAACGCGCAAGTCGGGCTGGCGCAGCCGGGAAGATATGGCGCTGACGTCGGCCATCTCAACCTTCACAAGACCTTTTGCATCCCGCATGGCGGGGGCGGCCCCGGCATGGGTCCGATCGGCGTGAAAAAACATCTTGTGCCTTTTTTGCCTGGTCATTCGGAACGGCCTGGCGGGCCCGCGCAAGTGGGTGCCGTCAGCGCCGCGCCGTTCAGCTCGGCGGCTCTCTTGCCGATTTCGTGGGTCTACATGGTCATGATGGGCGGCAATGGCCTGCTCGCCGCGTCACAAGTTGCGATCTTGAACGCCAATTACGTCGCGCAGCGGCTGAAGGACCACTACGCGCTGCTTTACAAGGGGCCGCATGGCCGCGTCGCACATGAATGCATCATAGATACGCGCCCATTCAAGGACAGCGCATGGGTTTCAGTCGAAGACATCGCTAAGCGACTGATCGACTATGGATTCCATGCGCCGACAATGAGCTTTCCCGTAGCCGGCACCCTTATGATCGAACCCACGGAATCTGAATCGAAGGCTGAGCTCGACCACTTCTGCGAAGCCATGATTTCAATTCGATCGGAGATCTCGGCGATCGAAAAAAAGGCAATGGATTCTGAGAACAACGTCCTCAAAAATGCGCCGCATACCGTTTTCGACCTCATTGATGAAGACTGGGATCGCCCTTACCCGCGTGCGCTCGCATGCTTTCCGGTCAAGCGGCTGCTACGCGATAAATATTGGTGCCCCGTGAACCGCGTAGACAATGTCTATGGCGACCGGCATCTCGTTTGTTCGTGCCCGCCCATGGAAAGCTACCAGTCAGCGGCGGAATGATGTCAGCGGCTTCAAGCCGAACGCCCCGATCCTCGCGATTGAGTTCGGCACATTGAACCGTTAGTTTTGCGTTTGCAGAGAGCGCAGCTGGGGCAAAAATCTTGCGAGGCCGGATCGTCCTTGCCGTCATTTTTTTGGCGGCGTTCATTCTCTTGTTCCGCCTTATCCTCCTCGCGGGCGAATTGGACGCGATTGTCACCGCGGCGCAATTCGAAGCGGGCGCGCGAGAATCACACCACGCTGCGCGCGTTCCTGCATCCCATGCCGAAAGGCGCCGACCTGCACTCACATCTCTCCGGCGCGGTCTATGCGGAGCGCTTCCTCGCCTGGGGCGCGCAGGAAGGGTTTTGCGTTGATGTCGAGAAGGTCGTGCTGGCGAAGCCGCAGTGCGACCGGGCGGGGGCACGGCCACTGTCCGACGCCATGCGCGACCAAAAATTTTATGACCGCCTCGTCGATGCGTTCTCGATGCGCGACTTCCTGCCGACGCCCGCCCTTCCCGCAGGCCGCGACGAATTCTTCGCGGTCTTCGACCGGTTCGGAACGGTGTCCGGCTCACGTTTCGTCGACATGACGGTCGACCAGCTCAAGCTCTATGACAGCCAGAACGTGCAGTACGTGGAGTTCATGACCTCGGCCTATTGCCCGAACGATCGCGGGAAATTCGTCGCCGCCGTCGCCGCTGCGAGCGACGACGCAGCCAAGCTCGCGGCGCTCGAGGCGAGCGGGCTTGCCGAATGCGTGGCGGGCAAACGCCGCGGCCGGTGGTGGTCGAGATCAGCCTCACCAGCAACGACCTGATCCTGGGCGTGCGCGGCAAGGACCATCCGTTCCCCGTCTATCTGGCCGCCGGCGTGCCGGTGGTACTCTCAACGGATGATGCGGGCGTCTCGCGCATCGATCTCACCAACGAATACTTTCGCGCGGTACGCGATTACGGGCTGGGCTATGCGCAGCTCAAGGCGATCGCCCGCAATTCGTTGAGCTATTCCTTCCTCGCCGATAACCAAAAGCGCGATCAGCTCGAGCGCTTCGAGCACCGCTCCGCCGAATTCGAGCACGCCGTGGCAAGTCGGCAATCGCCGTTCAGCAAGGCCGTTGCGCTGATCAAGGCCGCAGTCATCGCGCCTCCCTGACACCGGGACAATCGGCGGGCAGTTCGCTGCGCGGCGTCTCCTTCTGCCGTGGCGGGATGGTGACGAGCAGATAGCGCGCGGGCTTGCCGTCGACGCCGAGATAATTTCGGGACACCTCGATCTCCGTCTGCTTGCCGGGAGGAGAACAGCGCGCCCGCCGCATCGCGGCGTTGGCGCACCAATCTGCGCCCGATCCTCGAGCCGGACAAAGCAACGCGATGCCATCACGCGCGATGCGCTCCTCCACCGCCGGCGAGACCGTGCTATCGAGCACGTGCACCGCAAGCGGATGGCTGCGCATATAAAAGGTCACGCCATCGGTGAACTCGTCAAAACCGCCGAAGAAACGCAGCGGCGCGTCGGTGGTCTCGCGCCACAGCCGTTCGATTGGTTCCGCCAGAACGGAGGCATGGACGGAGCCTGGCGGGGGACCCGCGCGGTGGATGACAAAGGCGACGGCAGGCGCCGCCGCCACCATGACGACGGGCAACGCCACCGCAACCGTGAGGACGCGAACGGCGTCGCGACGCGCGAGTGCGACGAGCGGCGATGACAGCAGCATGACAGGCAACAAGGTGAAAGCCGACATCGACCACAGCGATACCAGCCGCACCCCGGCTAACGGCGCGATCGCGGCGGGGGTCAGCAGCACCGCCCAAAACGCGGCCGCCGCCAAGCGGCGTTGCGGCGCCGGCGGCCATGCCATGTCCTTGACGGCTGCGCCGCTCGGCCGCGCCATGAGCAGCACGAGCAGGAGCGGCAGCGCGACATAGGCGATGCTGCCCGCGAGATAACCGAGCGAGGCGGCGAGCGTCGACTCGAACGAACCTTCCCCGTGCAAGGTGACCGCATAGGAGAACGGAGCAAAGCCGCTCCCAATCAGCCAAGCGAGGTGCGGCGCGAGCGCGAGCGCCCCCACCGCGATCGTCACCCAAGGCACCGGCGAGGAGAAATAGGTGGCGCGGCGGCGGTCGATGAGCGCGGCAATGCCGAGCCCGATGAGCAGCACGATCGACCAGTATTTGCCGTACATTGCCGCCGCCGCGAAAAGGCCGGCGAGCGCGGCGTCGAACACGCGGCGCGTCTCGAACGAGCGCAGAAACCACAGCGTGGTCGCCGCCCACAACGGCAGCAGGATCGTGTTCACGTTGAATTTGAGGCCGTGGAAATTGAAGAACGGCACCAGCGTGAGCAGCGCGAGACCCACGACGCGCTTTTCGCCATCGAGAAATCGCGCCGAGACGCGCCACGCGATCCACAGCGCAAAACCGACATTCGCCATCGCCAGCAGGTAGTAGGCCCAGTCGGCGGTGGGAAAGACGCTGAACCAGGCGCGCACCACGACCATCGCCAGCGGCGGGTGCTTGGGATAGCCGAAGGAGAGCTCGCGGGAGAGCGCGAACTGCTCCGACATATCGGCGTGAATGTCCTGGCTGCTCTTGGCGATCGCCCCGTAAAGCGTCCAGAGCGCCACATAGCTCAGCAGAACGGCGACGACCGTGCGCTCGCGCCGGGCGGGATCGGCGAGCGCATCGAGCAGCCGCTCGATCACGGCGAGGCGGCGGCGCCCGCTCTGCGTCATGGCCGTCATTGCAAGCACCCGATCTATCCGGGCGGCAGCCTATGGCACGACGTACCTTGGAGGTCCATATCAAGTCCGCCATTGCTTTGCCGCATCCGGCGGCGATGCTAGAAATTGCTTCGGAAGAGGCCAGGGAAGATCCTATGTGCCGGTGGATTGCATATCGCGGCGAAACGATCCCGCTGGAACAATACGTCACCGCCCCCGCTCACTCGCTGGTGGTGCAGAGTCAGCGCGCGCTGGAATCGACCGCCGCCACCAACGGTGACGGGTTCGGCATGGGGTGGTACGGGGAACATCCAGAGCCCGGACTCTATCGCGAGGTGCGTCCGGCCTGGTCGGACGAGAATTTGCGCTATCTCTGTCGACACATCCAATCGCATCTCTATTTCGCGCATGTGCGCGCGGCGACCGGCACGCCGATCACGCGGCCGAACTGCCATCCGTTCGCCTGCGGCCGCTGGCTGTTCATGCACAACGGAATCATCGGCAACTGGGCACGCTTGCGGCGCCGGGCCGAAGCGCTCATTCCCGACGAATTCTACGGCTCTCGCATCGGCACCACCGATTCGGAAGCGGTATTTCTCGCCATTCTCGGCGCCGGCGGCGACAAGGATCCGGTCGGCGCCACCGCGCGCGTGCTCACCAGCCTGACCGAGATGGTCAGCAGTAAGGGCTATCATGAGCCGCTGCGCTTTACGGCGGCGCTCGCCAACGGGCACGATCTTTATGCCTTCCGCTACGCCGCCAATGACCAAGCCAATTCGCTCTATTATCGCGAGTCGGGCGACAACGTGGTGATCGTGTCGGAGCCACTCGATGCCGACCGGGTCCGTTGGAAGCAGGTGCCGCCCGGCCGTGTGATCGTGGCCCGCGAGGGAGAACGGGTGGCGATAGAGCCGTTCCTGGCGGAGCAGCGGGTCGCGGCGGAGTGATGCGGTTCCGGGTCCCGATTCGTCATGCGCGGGCTTGACCCGCGCATCCATCTTCTTACGAAGAGGGATGGATTGCCGGGTCAAGCCCGGCAATGACGGTGGACGGGTCTGCGCGGGCGCTCCGTCGGTATACTCGACAGGCGAGACCCCAGTCCTTGCCGCTCGCTGAGGCGGGTGCTAATCCGCGCGCCATGAATGCGGCCATCGAGAACATCCGCAACTTCGCGATCATCGCGCATATCGACCACGGCAAGTCGACGCTGGCCGACCGGTTGATCCAAGCGACCGGCGGGCTCACCGAGCGCGAAATGGTGGAGCAGGTGCTCGACTCCATGGACATCGAGCGCGAGCGCGGTATCACCATCAAGGCGCAGACGGTGCGGCTCAAGTACCGGGCGCGTGACGGCAAGGACTACGTGCTCAATCTGATTGACACGCCGGGCCACGTCGATTTCGCCTACGAGGTCAACCGTTCCCTCGCCGCCTGCGAAGGCTCGCTCTTGGTGGTAGACGCTTCGCAGGGAGTCGAGGCGCAGACGCTCGCCAACGTCTATCAGGCGATCGAGAACAATCACGAGGTCGTGCCTGTCCTCAACAAGGTCGACCTCCCCGCGGCGGAACCGGAGAAGGTGAAGCAGCAGATCGAGGACGTGATCGGGCTCGACGCTTCGAACGCGATCCTGATCTCGGCAAAGACCGGCCTCAATGTTCCCGACGTGCTCGAGGGCATCGTCACGCGGCTGCCGCCGCCCAAGGGCGACGGTGAGGCGCCGCTCAAGGCGCTCTTGGTCGACAGCTGGTACGACAGCTATCTCGGCGTCATCGTGCTGCTGCGCATCGTCGACGGCGTGCTCCGGCGCGGCCAGCGCATCCGCATGATGGGGAGCGGCGCCGCCTACGAGGTCGACCGGGTCGGCGTCTTCACGCCGAAGATGGTGGACGTCGACGAGCTCGGCCCGGGCGAGATCGGCTTTCTCACCGCCTCAATCAAGCAGGTCGCCGATACCCGCGTCGGCGACACCATCACCGACGACCGCAAACCGGTGAGCACGGCGCTACCCGGCTTCCGGCCAGCCGTTCCCGTCGTCTTCTGCGGCCTCTTCCCGGTCGACGCCGCGCAGTTCGAGGATTTGCGCGCCGCCATGGGCAAGCTGCGGCTTAACGACGCGAGTTTCACCTACGAGATGGAGACGTCGGCCGCGCTGGGCTTCGGCTTCCGCTGCGGATTCCTCGGCCTGCTGCATCTCGAGGTCATCCAGGAGCGGCTTGCGCGCGAGTTCAACCTCGACCTGATCGCGACCGCACCCTCGGTGATCTACAAGATCACGCTGACCAACGGAAACAAGCTCGAGATCCACAATCCCGTCGATATGCCGGATCCGGTACGGGTCAAGGAGATGGAGGAGCCGTGGATCCGCGCCACAATCATGACTCCGGACGAATATCTCGGCAGCGTGCTCAAGCTCTGCCAGGACCGGCGTGGGGCGCAGATCGACCTGACCTACGTCGGCAACCGCGCGATGGTGAAATATGACCTGCCGCTCAACGAGGTGGTATTCGACTTCTACGACCGTCTGAAATCCGTATCGAAAGGCTACGCATCGTTCGACTATCATCTCACCGACTTCAGGCCGGCGGATCTCGTCAAGATGCAAATTCTGGTCAACGGTGAGCCAGTCGATGCGCTCGCCATGCTGGTGCATCGCACGCGCGCGGAGAGTCGCGGCCGCGCGATGGTGGAAAAGCTCAAGGAGCTCATCCCGCCGCACATGTTCCAGGTGCCCATCCAGGCCGCGATCGGCGGCAAGATCATCGCGCGCGAGACGGTGCGTGCGTTGCGCAAAGACGTCACCGCCAAATGTTACGGCGGCGACGTGACGCGCAAGCGCAAGCTTCTGGAGAAGCAGAAGGAGGGCAAGAAGCGCATGCGCCAGTTCGGCAAGGTGGAGATCCCGCAGGAGGCCTTCATCGCGGCACTGAAGGTGGACGTGTGACGCCACGGCATCAATTGCTGACTCGTCATGCCCGGGCTTGGACCCGGGCATCCATCAAAAGAAACCCTTCATGCGAAGAGGATGGATTTCCGGGTCAAGCCCGGCAATGACGGTGGATGGATCAGTGCCAACGGCCGTCGGCGCCGTAGCTCTCACGTCCCGCCGCGTTCGAGATCGTGATCCGGCATCGCCACGAAGATCAGCACGGCGATGATGGTGATAACGAATCGGAAGGCACTCGGCACGCCGTTCCATTGCTGCGACTGCCACATGCCGAACCATTCCCCTGCGATCGACATGAATCCGACCTGCCACAGCAGAAACCCGAGCGTAAGGCCGAGGACGGCGAAGCTTTTGGCTCGATTGAACGTGGCGGCATCGGCGCGCAGGGCGCGCGCGAGCGCCGCCGCGCCGACCCAACACAGGAGCGCCGTTGCTGCCTGCGTCGCGATGATGAGCGCGTAGGCGGCGTGCCAAAGCGCAGGATTGGTGATCGCCCGGTATTTAATGGTCGAGAACGGAAAGATCGTGCCCATGGACATGACGTGCTCGACGAACGCAAAATTGGTGTTGTAATCGGTCAGGTTGCCGAAGACGACCAATGTGGCGAACAGCGCGATCGCCGCCACGGTTGCCGCCTTGGCCGCACGAATGGCGATCATGGAGATCCTTGCAGCTTATTCACGTCGCGACCTTCCGAAAAAGTTGAGCAGTTTTATCACACTGGCACTCCCAGCCGATTGCCTGATGAAATACTGATCGGTTGCCCGGTGTTCTTCGAACACGGGATTCGCAAGGATGGCGTTCCCGCCGCGAAAGAGGGAGGAGATCAATGAACAAAGGTATTGCAAGTATCGCTGTCGCCGCGCTGACGGCGTTTGTGATCGAGACACCCATGGCGTTTGCCGAAACCGTCAACCTCAAAGCCAGCCTGAACGCCGCGCAATCGGTGCCGCCAACCAACAGCGACGGTACCGCCAGGGCAGTTACGACACTGTGACCAACCAGTTGACGTACACGGTCACGTATTCCGGCCTAACGGGCAATGCCACCGCGGCGCATTTTCACGGGCCCGCCGATCCGGACAAAACTGCCGGCGTCATCGTCCCGGTCCAGGGCTCAGTCGCAAGTCCGATCGACGGAACCGCGACGCTGACCGATACCCAAGCGGCCGATCTTTTAGCCGGTAAATGGTATTTCAACATTCATACCGAGGCGAACTGGCCGGGGGAGATTCGCGGGCAAGTCACGAAGTGACATTCGCGAACATGATGTCGCGCTCGCGCCGATTGCGACAGGCAGTGCCACATCGTTCCCTCCCCCGCTTGCGCGGGAGGGACCGGGAGGGGCACGCAACAAGATAGACCTTTGAGCTCGCCCCCTCCCCAACCCTCCCCCGCCTGCCCGGTCGGATCCGGATTTTTGCGCTGGCTATGAGTGCTTGGCCATGGCAAGCAGCCTCTCGATAAACTTCGCGTATCGAGAGGACCAATGACGCCGAGAGCGAACAGCCTAGCCGCGAGTCTCGCGCTCGTTCTCGCCGGGGCCCCGGCGAGCGCGCGCGCCGGCGATATCGTTCTTAAAGACGCGGCCTCCATGAGCGGCGCGATTCTGTGGCTCAGCTCAGGCGCACCGGGCCTCGTCCTGGCGGTGGTGCGCGGAGACGAATCCGTCGTGCTCGGCTACGGCGAGACGCGCCCCGGCAGCAAGGTCGAGCCCGATGGCGGCTCCATTCTGCGCATGGGCTCGATCGCCAAAGTCATGGCGGGTCACGTGCTCGCAAGCATGGCGGCCGACGGCGCGGTAAAGCTCGTGCATCCGCTTGCCAAATACGCGCCGGCCGGCGCGAAAGTGCCGGCATTCGCCGGGCGCGAGATCACGCTGCTCGACCTTGCGACCTACACGGCCGGGCTGCCGCGCGAGCTGCCGGATGTGCCGGATCCCAAGCCCGGAGAGAACCCGTTCATGCACTTTCAAGCCGATGCGTATTGGCGCTGGCTCGCGCAGGCCACGCTGCCCTACGCCCCGGGCTCCGGCGCGATGTATTCCAATCTCGGCTTCGGGCTGCTCGGCGAGGCGCTCGCCAAAGCCGGCGGCAAGCCCTATGCGGCGCTGCTGGCCGAGCGCGTGGCGACGCCACTGCGAATGGTCGACACGACCACGAAACTTTCCCCGGCGCAGACGCCGCGCGCCATGACCGGGCTTGATCTCGACGGCAAAGAGGCGCCGCTGTGGGATACACCGACGGCGATGGAGTCCTCCGGCAACGTCTTCACCACCGGCGACGACATGGTGAAATGGATGCGCTGGCACCTCGCCGACGACGCCACTGGCGCCGAAGTGCGCACGATCGACCAGGCTCCCTACCGCTGGCACGACGGCCTCAAGGCCGCTGTCGGTGTCGGGGGCGAGAAGATGGACGGGCTGGGGCTCGGCTGGATCATTTCGCTTCCCAAGGAGAAGCGCCCGTTGATCATGACGAAGAGCGGCGGCATCGCCGGATTCATGACCTATGTGGTGCTGGCGCCCACGCGCGGAGTGGGCGTTTTCGTCGCGGTCAATCGGCTCAACTTTCCCCTGTTCGAGGGGCTCACCAGCGCCGCGCACGACCTCGTCGCCGATTTGGCGCCGCGCTGAAACGCACGAGCGCATCAAAACTTGGAATGATGCCCTCTTACGATCTCTTGACGATCGGCCACTCCAATCTCGCGGCCGATCGTTTCATGGCTTTGCTCAAGAACGCGGGCGTGAGCGCCGTCGCCGATGTGCGCTCGGTCCCGTTCTCGCGCTGGTGCCCTTGGTTCTCCGCAAAACAGCTGGCACAGCGGCTCGCGGAGGAAGGGATGACCTATATCCAGCTCGGTGACGCCCTGGGCGGTCGCCCGCGCGATCCAAAGCTTTACCGCGATGGGGTGGCCGACTACGAGGCAATGGCCACGCGAGAGGAATTTGCGGCCGGCCTCGGGCGCGTGGTGGATGCGAGCGAGCGCCAGCGCGTCTGCCTTCTTTGTGCCGAGCGCGAACCGCTCGATTGCCACCGCTGGCTGCTGGTTGGACGGGCGCTCGTCGAGCGCGGACTCGCCGTCGGCCATATCCGCGCCGACGGCACGATCGAGACGCACGCAGCTACGGAAGAGCGCTTGCTCGCGATCGGCGGCGCCGACCTCTTCCGCGATCGTGCGCAGAACCTCGCCCATGCCTATCGACGGCGCGCGCGGGCGATTGCCGCGCGGCTCAAAGACTGAATGTGACGGGCGCGCGAATGGCCCCGGATTTGATTTGGGGGCGAAGAGCCCAGAGGCCGCATGATAGGTGCAGAGTGCGCCCTTCCATACAATCGCCACATGCGATGTCCCTCATCCCCGAAGGGGCACAAGATTCTGGATCGGATGCTGCAAGGATGAGAACGATAGAGCCACCGAGCGCATCTCGCACGATTGTGGTGCGTGTCGCCGCATTGGCGCTGGCCGCGTTGCTCGCGCCCTCGGGCGCAATCGCGCAGGACAAAGGCACCCTCAACCCGCAGCCGTTGCCGCCGCTCGCCAAGCCTGACGACCCCGCAACGCCAGCCAAGGAATTGTTCGGGCGCAAGACCGCGCCCGCGCCTCTGCAAGCGCGCACTATCGGCTTCTATTCCAAGGGCTGTCTCGCCGGCGCGGTGGCGCTGCCGATCAACGGGCCAACGTGGCAAGTGATGCGGCTCTCGCGCAACCGCAACTGGGGCCATCCCAAGCTGATCGAATTCCTCGAGCACCTTTCAGCACAAGCGCCGAAGACCGGCTGGCACGGCCTCCTCGTCGGCGACATCTCGCAGCCGCGCGGTGGCCCGATGCTCACCGGCCATGCGAGCCATCAGGTTGGGCTCGACGCCGACATCTGGCTTACGCCGATGCCCGACCGCGAGCTCACGCGCAAGGAGCGGGAAGAAATCTCAGCGACGATGGTGGTGGCCGAAGATCGCAGGGACGTCGACCCGCAGGTATGGACGCCCGCGCACACGGCGGTCATCAGGGCCGCGGCGAAGGATCCGGAAGTCGCCCGCATCTTCGTCAATGCGGCGATCAAGAAAGCGTTGTGCCGCGAGGCCGGCAGCGACCGGCGCTGGCTCGGCAAGGTGCGGCCGTGGTGGGGACATGACTATCACTTCCACGTGCGGATCAACTGCCCGTCCGATAGCCCAGACTGCGCGCCGCAGCCGCCGCCGGAGGCGGACGACGGCTGCGGCAAGGATCTCGAGTACTGGTTCACCGAGGCAGTGCTGCACCCAAAACCGTCACCGGTGCCGGCGAAACCCAAGCCGCCGCTGAAGATGGCCGATCTGCCCGCCGCCTGCCGTCAGGTGCTGCTGGCGCCGTAGGCGCCAATCTTGTGGCTGCCGAAATATTCGCGCTGACTTTGCCTTTCCGCACAGCGCTATAATACGGACGTCAGTTGTTCTCGACTCGTCATGCGCGGGCTTGACCCGCGCATCCATCGCAAAAAAGCACTTCATGCCTAAGCGATGGATTGCCGGGTCAAGCCCGGCAATGACGCGATGGGTCAGTGGCAAGGCCCTTGATATAATGCTGTTCCAATGATCGAAGGCGGCACGACCAATCCCAGCGCGCGCGAGCTCGCGATCCTGCACGAGCTCGAGAAAAAGGTGCTGTGGCTCGCGAGCTGGACCATCCATCACGCCAACCATCTGCGCGAGAACCTCGACGGCGTGAAGGTCGGCGGACACCAGGCCTCCTCCGCCTCGCTCGCCACCATCATGACCGCGCTCTATTTCCACGCGCTGCGGCCGCAAGACCGCGTCGCAGTCAAGCCGCACGCAAGCCCGATCTACCACGCGATCCAGTATCTCTTCGACCGGCAGACTCGGCAGAAGCTTGAGGATTTTCGCGGCTACAAGGGCGCGCAGAGCTATCCCTCGCGCAGCAAGGATATAGACGACGTCGACTTCTCGACGGGCTCGGTTGGGCTCGGCGTGGCGCAGACGCTGTTCTCTTCGCTTGTTCAGGACTACGTGCGGGCACATGGTTGGGCGTTAGAGCGGCCCGAAGGCCGCATGATCGCGCTGGTCGGCGACGCCGAACTCGACGAAGGCAACATCTTCGAGGCCATCCTCGAGGGCTGGAAGCAAGGGCTGCGCAATTGCTGGTGGATCATCGACTACAACCGCCAAAGCCTCGATGCGGTGATCCGCGAGGGTTTGTGGGCGCGTTACGGGGCGCTGTTTCAAGCCTTCGGCTGGGACGTGGTCATCCTCAAATACGGCTCGCTATTGCAGCAGGCATTCCGCGAACCGGGCGGCGAGCGTCTGCGCCAATGGATCGATAACTGCCCCAACCAGCTCTATTCCGCGCTCGTTTTCCAAGGCGGCGCCGCCTGGCGCAGGCGCCTCCTCGACGAGATCGGCGGTCAAGGCGCCGTCACGCGGCTGATCGAGGCGCGCTCCGACGAAGAACTCGCGCGGCTGATGACCAATCTCGCGGGCCACGACCTGCCCTCGTTGATCGAAGCCTTCGCCAAGGTCGATCACGAGCGGCCGATCTGCTTCATCTGCTACACCATCAAAGGTTTTGGCCTGCCGTTCGCGGGGCACAAGGACAACCATGCAGGCCTGATGACCCCCGCGCAGGCGGAAAGCTTGCGCGCCGCGATGAACGTCCGTCCCGGACACGAGTGGGACAAGTTCGAAGGATTGAGCATCGCGCCGGCCGAGCTGCAGGAATTTCTGCGCCGGGTACCGTTCCCGGCCGGAACGCGTCGCCATCAAGCCGCGCGCATCGAGGCGCCGGCGGATTTGCCCGTGACGATCAAGCCGGTGATGTCGACGCAGACGGGTTTCGGCGCGCTGCTCAACGAGCTCGGCCGCGGAAAAACCGCGATCGCGGAGCGCATCGTCACTACGTCGCCGGACGTCACCGTCTCGACCAATCTCGGCGCCTGGGTCAACCGGCGCGGACTATTTGCCCGCGAGGCGCTCGCCGATACGTTCCGCAGCGAGCGCATTCCCTCGACGTTTAGTTGGGATTTCTCGCCCAGAGGCCAGCACATCGAGCTCGGCATCGCCGAGATGAATCTGTTCATTCTCCTCTCCGCGCTCGGCCTCTCGCACGCGATCAACGGCGAGCGCCTCATCCCGATCGGCACGCTCTACGACCCGTTCATTCAGCGCGGGCTCGATGCACTCAACTACGCCTGCTACCAGGACGCCCGCTTCATTCTGGCGGCGACGCCGTCTGGCATCACGCTGGCGCCCGAAGGCGGCGCGCACCAGTCGATCGCAACCCCGCTCATTGGGCTCGCCCAGGACGGGCTCGCCGCCTTCGAGCCGGCATTCGTCGACGAGCTCGCGGCGATCCTCGCGTTTGCCTTCGACTACATCCAGCGCGATGCCGAGGGCGAAGCCTCGGAACGCAACTGGCTGCGCGACGAGACCGGCGGCTCGGTCTATCTGCGGCTTTCGACCCGGCCGATCGAGCAGATCAAGCGGGCGATGACGCCGGAGCTGCGCCAAGCGATCGTCGACGGCGCCTACTGGCAGCGCGCGCCCGGCCCGAATTGCCAGGTCGTGGTGGCCTATACCGGCGCCGTGGTGCCGGAGGCGATCCAAGCGGTCGGGCTGATGGCCGAGGACCGCCGCGACGTCGGCCTGCTTGCCGTCACCTCGGCCGACCGGCTCAATGCCGGTTGGACCGCCGCGCAACGCGCGCGCGAGCGCGGCCTCGTGCACGCGCGCGCGCATATCGAAAAGCTGCTGGGCGATGTGCCGTCCCACTGCGGGATCGTAACGGTCATCGACGGCCATCCGGCAACGCTCGCCTGGCTCGGCGCTGTCCACGGCCATCGTGTGCGCGCGCTCGGCGTTGAGCATTTCGGGCAGACCGGCTCGATCCCGGACCTCTACCGCCACTACGGTATTGACGCCAACGCCGTCGTTGCGGCGGCAGCGGCGCTCACGCCGGGCCGGCCGATCCGCCACCTCAAGGCGCTGCCATAGCACGCCAAACTTCTTCTCGCTTGGTCAGGTCATTGGGAGTGCCCCCGATGCAAACAGCCCTTTGCAAGCTCTTGGGCATCGACGTGCCCATCATTCAGGCGCCCATGGGCGGAGCCGTGGGTCCTGCCATTGCCGCGGCGGTCAGCAATGCGGGCGCACTTGGCATGTTGGTGCTTTGGCGAGCGGACGTTGAGGAGGTGCGGCGGCAGATTCGGGAAACCCGCTCGCTTACGCGGCGACCGTTCGGCGTGAATCTCAATTTGGAATTTCCGCAGGAAGAGCGTCTTGCGGTGTGTCTCGACGAAGGCGTCCCCATCATCTCATTCTTCTGGCGTGATCCTGCGGCGCTCGTGCCGCGCGCCAAGGCCGCAAATGCGATCGTTCTTCACACAGTCGGGACAGCCGAGGCGGCGCGCCGAGCCGTGGACTGCGGCGTCGATGTCGTCGTTGCGCAAGGGTGGGAAGCGGGTGGCCACGTCCGCGGAACGGTTGCCACCTTGCCGCTCGTTCCCGCCGTCGTCGACGCAGTCTCACCCACACCCGTCGTTGCCGCCGGTGGGATCGCCGACGGCCGCGGCCTTGCCGCGGTCCTCGCGCTCGGAGCATCGGGCGCATGGATCGGCACGCGGTTTCTCGCCAGCAACGAGGCGGCGATTCACCCGCGCTACCGTGAGCGGTTGGTGAAAGCGACGGAGAACGACACCGCGTTCTTGGAGGAATTGTTCGATGTGGGCTGGCCGAAGGCGCCGCATCGGGTGCTGCGCAACAAGACCGTGGCCGCCTGGGAAGCGGCGGGGCGTCCCCCTTCCGGCAAGAGACCAGGCGAGGGCGAAGTCATCGCGACATCAAAGATCAGCGGTCATATCGTTCGTTATCAGTCCTACACGCCCGGCGCCGACGCGGAGGGCGACATCGAAGCGCTTTCGCTCTGGGCCGGCCAAAGCGTGGGTCTAGTATCGAAGGTGCAGCCAGCCGGCGAAATTGTGCAGGAGATTGCAAAAGAAGCGCGAGCGATTCTTGGAAAGTTGTCAGCGTGACCGCACACACAGTTACGCCGCCGTCCAATCCGGCCGGATCGGTCCGGACACCCCGTCGAGCGCGCCGTCCGCGAGCTCGCAGACGAGGAGGCGCGCCGGATCGACCGGGCCGGGCATGGTCGCGCGACCCTTGGGAATGACTTTGAACCCGCTCTTGCCGTAGTAGGGCTCGTCGCCCACCAAGAGGACCAGCCGGTGACCCTCGGCCTTCGCTTCGGCGAGCGCCCGCTCGATCAGCGTATAGCCGACGCCCCGTTCGCGAAAGGCAGGGTCCACGGCAAGCGGCCCGAGCAGCAGTGCCTTGGTTTTGCCGATGCCAATCGGCGACAGACGCACCGAGCCGATCAGCAGCGTGCCGATACGTGCGGTGAACGACAGGTTGAGTCGATGGCCCATGCGCTCGCGCAGCCGGTACGCCGACTTGGCATAGCGGCCAGGGCCGAACGTGCGCTCGTGCAAGCGCTCGATCGGCACCGCGTCGTCAGCCGTTTCCGGCAGGATGCTAAGGGACAGGTCCGTCATCTGCTCAAGCTGCGCGCTTAGCATTTGCCGGCGGCGAGGTCCATTGTCCGGCAGGAAACCTGCGCGACGGGCGGAAGAGCTGCAAGCTCTCGTGCGAGTGCTTAGATAATTGCGACCCCGGGAATGGAGAGCTTGGCCATGGGCCTTTTAGTCGACGGAGTTTGGCGGGAAGAGCAACACAGCGAGCGCACGCCCGATGGACGCTTCATGCGCCCGACCACGCGCTTTCGCAATTGGGTGACGCAGGACGGCAGCGCGGGCCCGACCGGCGAAGACGGCTTTGCCGCCGCACGCGCCCGCTATCACCTCTACGTGGCGCTTCCCTGCCCTTGGGCGCATCGAACGGTGATCATGCGCTTGCTCAAGCGGCTCGATGATACGGTGTCGATGTCGGTGCTCGAGCCGCTCTATGGACCGCGCGGCTGGCGCTTTGGCACGAGCCCGGGCACCACGCCCGACACCGTCAACGGCGCAAGCGAGCTTTATGAAATCTATCTGCGCGCCGATCCACGCTACACCGGGCGCGTGAGCGTGCCGGTGCTGTGGGACAAAGAGCGGCGGGCCATCGTCAACAACGAATCGTCCGAGATCATCCGGATGCTCAACGGCGCTTTCGGTCGCTTCACCAACGTGCATACCAACTATTACCCGCCCGCGCTGCGCGAAGAGATCGACCGCGTCAATGCGCTCGTTTACGAGAACGTCAACAACGGCGTCTATCGCGCCGGTTTCGCCACCTCGCAGGAAGCCTACGAAGAGGCGTTCCGCGCAGTGTTCGGCGCGCTCGACGACGTCGAGCGGCGGCTCTCGCGCCAACGCTACCTCGTCGGCAAGGACATCACGGAGGCGGATTGGCGGCTGTTCACCACGCTCGTTCGTTTCGACGCGGTCTATTACAGCCACTTCAAGTGCAACCTGCGGCGGATCATCGACTATCCCAATCTGTCAAATTATCTGCGCGACCTCTACCAACAGGACGGCATCGCCGCGACCGTGAACATGGATCACATCAAGCGGCACTATTACGCCAGCCAGCGCCACGTGAACCCGACCGGCATCGTGCCGCTTGGGCCGCAACTCGACTTTTCGGCGCCGCACGATCGCGGCAGATTCGACAATTAGATCGTGCTCTCATGAATCGCCGGCCATGTCCGCTTTCGGGCAAACCGGACATACCACGCGGACTTCAGCCCCGAATTCAGAACAATTCAGATCCGTCTCCGAGACTTGTCCGCTCCACTGTGGCAGGCTGCACCGACAGCAGACCAAGTGCAGAGGAAGAAGTCGCGGTGTTCAATACAAGACGGCGTGAGCTCATCACGTTTCTCGGCGGCGCCGCAGCATGGCCGCTCGCGGCAGTTGCCCAGCGGCTCAAGGTGCCACAGATCGGTGTCCTCGTGCTGACGAACGCTGATGGGCAGTCATTGACTCGGGAATTGCGGCTCGGACTCCGAGATCTCGGCTATTCTGAGGGTCAAAGCTTTGCCTTCCAACTGCGTTCCGCGGATGGGGATGCGGCTCGGCTGCCGCAACTGGCTACTGAGCTCGTGAGCTCGCAAGTAGATGTGCTTGTGGCAACCTTCACCCCATGCGCTCTGGCTGCAAAGCAAGCAACAACAACCATTCCAATCGTGATGGCCGCTGTTGCGGACCCTATCGCTGTGGGACTAGTGACCAGCTTGGCGCGCCCCGGCGGCAATATCACAGGGTTTTCCAACATGGCCGCCGAAACGGCCGGAAAAAGCGTGGAATTGTTCCGGGATATGCTGCCCTCGATAGGTCGCGTTGCGGCTCTGGCCAACCCAGCCGACCCCTTCACGGCTCCTTTTCTGGAGCAGGTCCAGCTCGCGGGTCGGACTGCCGGGATTCGCATCGAACCTGTCGCGATGGCCCGAGGACCTGAAGAAGCAGACGCCGCCTTGGCCACAATATCCCAGGAGGGGGCCGAGGCCGTCGTTGTTCAGGGAATTTTCTTTTCCAAAACAATTGCTGAGCTGGCTTTAAAATACCGCCTGCCCACAGCCTCAGTACTCCGTCAATTCGCGGAAGTGGGAGGTCTCATTTCGTATGGCGCCGATATACGCGACATATACCGGCGCAGCGCCACGCTCGTACACAGGATCCTGCAGGGTACGAAGCCATCTGACTTGCCCGTTGAGCTACCGACGAGGTTCGAACTTGTTTTGAATATGAAAACCGCGAAGGCACTGGGGATCGACGTGCCTTGGTTTTTTCAGCAACGCGCCGATGAGGTCATCGAATGAATGACGGACGTCCGCCTCCACGCCGCTCGCGGGGGGGGGAGGGGCCATGGCGAATGAGTACACGTCCTAGACCGTGCCTGCCGAAGCACCCCTCTTTCTCAGGCGCGCGGTGGCGACGAGATCGAGCCGTCCATTCGCATCGATGACCACGCCATAGTCGCGTTCCGCGTCCTGCGCGGTGATGAAGCCGTCGAGGACGTCGTCAAGCACGCGCTGCGGGTCGCGCGCGCGTGGGTCGCCGACGCCGCCGCCGCCCGGCAACTCGAGACGGATCGCATCGCGCGGCGGCACCGTCTGCCGTCCTTTGGGCCGGATGGGGCGGCCCGAGCGCAGCGCCACCGCGCCCGCCGCACCGGGATGGCCGCCGTCACGCCCGCGCGCAGGGTTGTGCACGCGCTCGAAGTTGCACAACAGCGCGACCGATGCGGCACCGGCCCCGCCGAGCTCGATCACTTGGCCGAGCCCGCCGCGCGATTTGCCAGCACCGCCGGAGCGCTCCCGGAATTCACGGCGATAGAATACCACGGGAGCCACGCTCTCGGTTGCTTCCACGGGAATGGTGCGCACGCCCGATGGGAACGCGGTCGCGCTGAGCCCATCCTTGGTCGGCCGTGCCCCGGCTCCGCCGCAGTGGAAGATCACGGTACTGAATTCCGGCAGCGCGTTGGCGTCGGTTCCCTCTTCGACTTCATCGACGAGCGAGCCGCCGCCGAAGATCTGTGGGTTCCACAGCGAAGAGGCCCCTTCGGCCGGCACCGGCATCACCTGGTGGAGGCAGCCGAACACGACGTCGGGGAGCATCTGACCGACCGTGTGGCGTGCCGCGACCGGCCACGGCCGCTTCACGTTGAGCACACACCCTTCGGGCGCGCTGACGCTGATCGGGGCAAGCGAGCCCGCATTGTTCGGCACCTCGGGCGCCACCAGGCATTTGACCCCGAACGCGGTGTAGGCGAGGCAATAATTGTACACGACGTTGATGCCGTGAGATGACGCCGGCGACGTGCCGTCAAAATCGACGTGGATGCCGTCATTGGAAATGGTCAAGGCGGCATTGAGCACGAGCGGCTTGTCATAGCCGTCCATGGTCATGCTGTTGCGATAGGTGCCCTTCGGCAAGGCGCGGATGCAGCCGAGCGTCGCCTCGCGCGAGGCTTCGATGATGGTCTCGCCGAGCCGGTCCAGATTGGCGATTTCGAACTCGTCCATCATCTCGAGCAAGCGACGACTGCCTTCATCGTTGCACGCCGCGGTCGCGTAGATGTCGCCTTCGACCTGCAGCGGCTCGCGTACATTGGCGCGTACCAGGCGCAACAGGTCATCATTCATGCGCCCCTCGCGGGCGAGCGGCATGATCGGAATGGATAGGCCCTCCTCAAAGACCTGCCGACCGTCCGGCCCCATCCCTAGCCCCCCGATATCGACCACATGGATCGTGTTGGCGAACAGAGCGACGGCTTCGCCGCGATAGAAGCTCGGCGTCACCACCGTGATGTCGTGGAGATGGCCCGATGTCAGCCAGGGGTCGTTGGTGATGTAGTGGTCGCCGGGCTTCATGGTCGGGAGCGGATACACGTCGAGAAAATGCCGTACCGCGTTCGCCATCGAATTCACATGTCCTGGGGTACCGGTGACTGCTTGCGCCAGCATGCGGCCTTGGCGGTCGAAGACGCCGGCTGAAAGATCGCCGGCCTCGCGCACCGAGGTACTAAACGCCGTGCGCAGCATGGTCTGCGCCTGCTCTTCCACCACGGCAATAAGCCGGCTCCACATGATTTGGCTGTGGATCTGCGCGAGCGCGACGTTGGGGCGGTCGACCATAGCTCAAGCCTCGTTGCGGATGAGTTCAATATAGCCGAAGGCGTCGATGCGGGCGTCGAAGCCTGGATTGACGACGGTCGAGGTCTCGTCTTCCGCGATCACGGCCGGGCCGCTGATACGCGCTCCAGGCGCAAGCTCGTTCCGCCAATAAATGTCCACCTCGCGGAAGTCGCCGGTCTCCGAGTCAAAGATGGGCCGCCGCGAGCGCGGTTCTGGCTCGCTCGGCCGCTCGAGGGCCGGCGCGCCGAGGTGCCCTTCCGATGGCGCGCTCACGGAGACGACCCAGCTCAATATCTCGATCTCCACGCCGGGGATTGCTCGGCTGTAAAGCCGGCAATAGGCCGCCTCGAACAGCTCCCTGATGGTAGATTGGTCGGCAGAGGTAAATTCCCGCACTGGAAGCTCAAGCGCGATCTCGTGGCCCTGACCGCGGTAGCGCATGAAAGCCGAGCGATGCTCTGCAAGGTTAGCGGCGGGCGCCGCACGCCGCACGATTGCCTCGGCTTCGGCGCGCATCTCACCGACCAGCCGATTGGCTGACGCAGGCTCGAATCTGCCAAGACGCATGAGCCGGCTACGAACCACTTCGTAGGCGATGGGCGCGCGCAGCAGCCCGATCGCCGAACCCACGCCTGCGTTGACCGGGACGAGCACGCGGCTGATGCCGAGCTTTTCCGCCACGCGCGCGGCGTGCAGCGGAGCCGCACCGCCAAAGGCGATGAGCGTGCGCGGCGCAAGGTCTTTCCCGCTCTCGATCGCATGCACGCGCGCCGCATTCGCCATGTTCTCGTCCACGATCTCGCTGATGCCGAGGGCTGCATGTTCGGTTGTGAGTTTTAGGGGATCACCTAGGCGCTCAGCGAGAATGCGCTGGGCCGCAGCAACGTCGAGAGGCATTTTGCCGCCCGAGAACGTCATCGGATCGATGCGCCCGAGAACCACATCCGCATCTGTCACGGTCGGTTCTTTCCCACCGCGGGCGTAGCACACCGGACCCGGCTCCGAGCCGGCGCTGTCGGGACCGACGACGATGCGGCCGAGCGTATCAACGCGCGCAATCGAGCCGCCGCCAGCGCCGATCTCGACCATTTCGATCACTGGAATGCGCAGCGGCAGCCCGCTCCCCTTAAGAAAGCGGTAAATCCGGGCGACTTCGAACGCACGCGCGGTCTGCGGCTGCGCGTTGTTGATGAGGCAGATCTTGGCGGTCGTCCCGCCCATGTCGAAAGACACAACCTGATCGCGCCCATGTTGACGCGCGATGCAAGCGGCGAAGATCGCGCCGCCCGCCGGGCCGGATTCGACCAGCCGCACGGGAAGGCGGATCGCGGTCTCGGTGGTCGTGATTCCTCCGCCCGAGGTCATCAGTAGCAAGGGACAGCGAAAGCCGGCACGCACCAACTCGTACTCGAGCTTCGCAATATACCGGCCAATCAAAGGCTGGAGATACGCGTTTGTACAGGCGGTGGAGAAGCGCTCGTATTCGCGCATCTCCGGCGATACCTCGCAGGACAGCGTCACTGCGACCTTAGGCAAGCGACGGGCAATTGCATCCCCAACCCGCCGCTCGTGATCCGGATTGGTGAAGCTGTGCAGGAAGCCGACCGCCACGGCCTCGACCTCGTTCGCAGCGAGCGACTCGATCGCGCGGTCGACGCTTGCGTCCTCGAGTGGGAGAAGCACCCCGCCGTGTGCATCAATCCGCTCGCGGATCGGCAGGCGTAACCGCCGGGGAACGAGCGGCGGCGGCAGATCCATGTTGATATCGTACTGTTCGAAGCGATTTTCGTGACGGATCTCGAGCACGTCGCGGAAGCCCTCGGTGGTGAGAAGGGCCGTTCTGGCGCCCTTGCGCTCGATCAGCGCGTTGGTGGCAAGCGTGGTCCCATGAATGATCAGGGCGAGCTGGCCCGGTTCGACGCCGGCCGTCGCAGTGACCGAGCGTAAAGCGGCGAGCACGCCATCTTGCGGCGCCTGGGGCGTGGTAAGGATCTTCGCCGTGAAGCGCCGCTCCCCCACTTCCAGAGCGACATCGGTGAACGTGCCGCCAATGTCGACGCCGACCCTGACTGTAGGAGAAGGTGTCACGCGTGAGCGCTCAAGCCAGTGTTTACGTCAACTAAATCGGCTCGTTGCGCAGGAAGGCGGCGATCCTCGCATCGCGCTCGAGGTTCGCGAGATCCTCCGCCGAAGGCAACTGCGGCTTGTCGCGCGTGGCGTTCACCATGCAGAGAAATCCGAGCGGCTCGCCCTTGCTGGCGCGGAACTGGTGCCAGGTCATTGCCGGAACGGTGACGAGATCGCGCGTCTCGACCGGTCTGACCTCCTCGCCGACAAGGCAATGACCGCGACCGCGCAGGATCATGACGGCATGCATATGCTGGTGCCGCTCAAGCGTGGAGTAGCCGCCCGGCGCCACCTCGAAATAGCGTAGCTCCCCATAGAGCTTCGGATCGGCGAATAGCACTTGCCGAGTGACGGACTTGAACAGCGCGCGATCGTCTTCCTTGTACGGAAGCTCTTCCACGCCTTCCCAGCGATAACCTTTGGCCTGACGGTGAATGGTCGTTTCGCGGCTGGCCATGACATCATCCGTAGGAATGTCGGTGGACCGCGGCGACGAAGGCCGTGGTCGCTTCGCGCAAATGCTCGCGTGCCTCCAGCAGCGCTCCGCCGATCAGCAGCATCACGTCGGCCCCATAGAAATCAAGCATCTCCGCCACGCGATCGATGTGCATGCCGCCGGCCGGCACCGGCATGGCGGGCCGCAAGCGATCGCGCTCGTCCAGGGCCGCACGCGCCAGGGCCCGGCAAATATCTGGGGAGTAGCCGAAGCGTCCGCCATAGTTCGGGAAGATGACCGCGTCGGCCCCCAGCATGCGGAACAGCTTGCCTAGCAACAGCGGGGGAGAGATCCGCGCCGCCCCGGCCATGGTGGGATGGGCAATGAAAGCGACGGTCGGATTCTCGCGCACGAGCCGATGAAAATTGGAAAGGCCTGCGATCATCGGGGCGATCATGACCGTATCGAGGCCGGCTTCCTTCGCGGCCGCGATCTGCGACCGCATGGTGTCGAGATCGCCGGACAGGCTCGGCACGTAGCGCGCTGCCTGGCCGTTTTTCTGCTCGAGCTTTCGCAAAGCGGCCGCCACCGCTTCGAGCCGCGCCGCCAAAGGCGAATAGGCCTGCTCGGCAAGCCCGTGGTCGTCCTTGATGTAGTCGATGCCTGCCTGCGCAAAATCCTCGGCAAGCCGCGCGAGGTCGGCCGGAGCCAAGCCTTGCGGCTTGAGCGGCGAAGACGTCAGAGCTCGCGCCCGCGCGCCGACCCGCCGCCGCAACTCGTGCACGCCCTGCCGGGGGCCGCCGAAGTATTCGATCAAATCATTCGGCAGCGCGACGTCCGCAAGCTCCACGTCCTCGTGGAGCGACGTGTTCCCGAACAGCATATTGATGAGCTGTCCAGGGTCGCGACCGACAGTCTCGGCCGCGAGCGAGATGCGGATCTCGAACAGGCCAGCTTTCCTCTCGCTGATCCCCTCGACTCGGCCGACGATGTGCGAGCGCACCCGGTCGTCCGCAATCGCCGCGACCGGCATCTCGACGCTTTGCTCGACCGCAATCGCGCGCGCGCGCTCCTCGATCGAGCGCGCATCGCAGCGGACTAGATAAATGGCCTGCAGGCGAGAGTGCAAGGAACGCTTCCTATAGAACGTCTCGGCGTCCCCACTCACCATCGCTCGCTGACCGGCGCGCCGCCGAGCACCTCGATGATGCGCGCGCGCGTTGCGGCGGTGGTGTCGTTGGGCAGCGCATCGAGGGCGAAGAACCCGTGCGCGACGATCTCATGGTCCGGAACCGGCGCGGCCGCCTGACGGAACGCCCGCACGACGAAGAGCGCGACATGATCGCGCCGCGAATCGCGATCGTTGAAGAACAGGCCGTGCAGCTGCGGCGCGGCCATCATTTCGATATTGCCCTCCTCCTGAAGCTCCCGCGCCAGCGCTTCACTGATCGTCTCGCCGGCCTCGACCCCGCCGCCCGGCAGGTGCCAGCCGCTCACGTAGCTGTGCTTGACTAGAAATACCCGCCCCTCCTCATCGATCACCAGCGCGCGCACCCCGAGCGTCATGGCGCGCGCGAAGCGCCAATAGGTGTGCAGGACGCGTCGCAATCCCGGCTCGAGGGCACGGCGCGTCGCGTCGAGGCTGGGGCGTTTCATGCCGGTCTCATCTCCTTCCACCGCAAGTGAGCGCCTCCGGCTTGTCAAAAGCGCGGCTTTGCTGTCTAGAAGGGTTCTAACATAGCTCAATCACGAGTGCGGGCCCGTGAAACGTTTTGCCGAACTCACCGAACAGGAGATTCTCGCGCTGGCCATCACCAACGAGGACGAGGATAGCCGCATCTATCGTGGCTTCGCCGAGGGGCTGCGCGAGACATATCCCGCCTCGGCCAAGGTCTTCGACGAGATGGCGGAGGAGGAGGTGCGCCACCGCACCATGCTGTTCGACCTCTACCGCTCGAAGTTCGGCGAATATCTGCCGCTGATCCGCCGCCAGGACGTCAAGGGTTTCATCCAAAAGAAGCCACTGTGGCTCATGCACCCGCTCAACCTCGACGAGGTGCGCAAGTTCGCCGAGAACATGGAATACGAGGCGGCGCGCTTCTACCGGCGCGCCACCGAGACCACGCGCGACACCTCGGTGCGCCAGCTCCTGGTCGAGCTCGCCGAGGCTGAGGTGGAGCATGAAAGCCTTGCCCACAAGCTCGGCCAGCAGATCCTGACACCCAGCGCGCTCGCCAAGGAGGACGAAACCGCGCGGCGCATGTTCGTGTTGCAATACGTGCAGCCCGGGCTTGCCGGACTGATGGACGGCTCGGTCTCGACGCTGGCGCCGCTGTTTGCCGCCGCGTTTGCTACCCACAACACCTGGGAGACGTTTCTGGTCGGGCTCGCCGCGTCGGTGGGCGCGGGCATTTCCATGGGCTTTGCTGAGGCGCTTTCCGATGACGGCTCGCTGACCGGACGCGGGGCACCGCTGGTACGCGGCGTGGTCTGCGGGGTGATGACCGCGATCGGCGGGCTTGGACACACGTTGCCCTATCTCATTCCCAATTTCTGGACCGCAACCGTCGTCGCCATCGCGGTGGTCGCGGTCGAGCTCGTCGCCATCTCCTACATCCGTAACCGCTTTATGGACACGCCGTTTCTGGCGGCGACCTTTCAGGTCATCGTCGGCGGCGCGCTGGTGTTTGCCGCGGGGATTCTGATCGGGAGTTCGTGAAGTCAGTCCCGAGCCTTATGTTCGTTCTCGCACATCTGTCGGACCCGCATCTTGGACCGCTGCCGACCCCGCGGCTCGTCGAGCTCGCCGGCAAGCGGGCGGCCGGCTTTTTCAACTGGCGGCGCAAGCGCCACCGTATCCACCGCGCCGACGTGCTCGCGCGCATCACGGCCGACCTCAAGGCGCAAGCGGCGGACCACATCGCGGTGACCGGCGATCTCGTCAATATTTCGCTTGTGGCCGAATATGCGCCGGCGCGTACGTGGCTTATCTCGCTGGGCACGCCGCACGACGTCACCTTGGTGCCGGGCAATCACGATATCTATGTGCGTGCCGCCGCGGCGTATCCGCAGTCCCACTGGGGCGACTATATGCGCGGAGACAATGCGCCAGAGACGAGCTTTCCGTTCGTGCGCCGGCGTGGCCCACTGGCCCTGATCGGATTATCAACGGCAGTAGCGAGCGCGGCCTTCCTGGCCACGGGCCGGCTCGGCCGCGAGCAGATCGCCTTGCTTGCCGCGGCGCTGGAGCGCCAGCGCGAGTTCTTTCGCGTGGTGCTGATTCACCACCCGCCGATCAGCAAGCCGGCGCGGCATCTCAAGCGTCTCGTCGACGGCGCTGATTTTCGCGCGGTGCTGGCGCAGCACGGGGCCGAGCTCGTCATCCACGGCCACGACCACGTGCACTCGTTGATCGAACTCGACGGGTGGCACCGCCGGATCCCGGTCGTCGGCGCGCCGTCAGCGTCCGCAGCCGCAGCGCCGCCGGGCGAGCGTGATTGCGGCGGCTACAACCTTTACCGGATTGAACGCGACGCTGGCGGCTGGCGCTGCGAGGCGATCTGGCGCGGCGCTACGCGCGCGGGCGCCGCTATCGTCGAGATCAAGCGGATCGTCCTTAGCCCCTAGTCCGCGCCAGAAATCCTCTCACTGGCACTTTAGCGGGCTCTTACACGCAGCGGCCGCCGTCGACCTCCAGGACGTTCCCGGTGAGGAAAGACGCCTCCTCGGACGCGAGAAACAGCGTCGCGTTGGCGACGTCCTGGATCGTCGCAAAGCGCCCGAGCGGCACCGTGGCCTTGAACTGCGCACGCAGCTCCGGCGAATCGCCACCCATGAAGGTCGGCAAGAGCGGCGTCTCCGCCATGACCGGCGCGATCGCGCACACGCGGATGCCGTCGCCTGCGAGTTCCGCCGCCATCGATTTGGAGAGGAGGTTCACCGCCCCCTTCGAGGCATTGTACCAGGTCAGCCCCGGCCGCGGCCTAATCCCGGCGGTCGAGCCGATATTGATGATCACGCCCGACTTTTGCTTGCGCATCAGCGGTACGGCCGCATGCGCGAACAGGAAGATGGATTTGACGTTGACCGCCATGAGGCGGTCGAATTCAGCCTCCTCCACCTCGAGCATGGGCCGCCGCACGTGGCTCATGCCGGCGTTGTTGACGAGAATGTCGATTCGCCCAAAAGCGTCGACGGTCGCCTTGACGCAGGCCTCTACGTCCGCGCGCTGGGAGACGTCGCAGCGCACCGCGATCGCCTTGTTGCTGGTGGAAGCCGCGGCTTGCCGCGCCGCCTCAGCATCGATGTCGACGACCGCAACACGTGCGCCTTCGCGTGCGAACGTCTCGGCGATGCCTTTGCCGAAGCCCGATGCCGCGCCAGTGACGAGCGCAACCTTGTTGTCAAGACGCATGGTACTTCCTCTTTCGCTCCGTTGCTCTCTCAGAGCACCGCTGTCGTCGCCGCGCAAGCGGGGACTTATGTTCCAGAGCCGGTGGTTATGGGTTCCCGCTTTCGCCGGAACGACGCAGTCGGATTCCACAGATCAATCTGGCTTGACTCCATAAGCCCGCGCCCAGCCCAACCCGTCTTCCGTCTTCGCGCGCGGGCGGTACTCACAACCCACCCACTTGCGGTAACCGAGCCGGTCGAGCGTCGCGAAAATTTCCGAGTAATTCACTTCGCCCTCATCGGGCTCGTGCCGCGACGGCACGGCTGCGATCTGCACATGGTCGACCAGGGCAAGATGTTTCTCGAAGCGCCGAATGAGGTCGCCGCCGACGATTTGCGCGTGATAGAAGTCGAACTGCATGCGCACGTTCGGCCGCTCTACCTTGGCGATGATGTCGGCCGCCTGCTCGGCGCGGGTGAGAAAATAGTCCGGCCGGTCGCGTGGATTGATCGGCTCGATCAAGAGCGTGATGTCCCTCTCCTGTGCCGCATCGGCGCTGCGCATCAGATTCCTGATGAAGACCATCTCTGCCGCCGGCCGCTGTTCCGGCGGCACTTTCCCGGCGAGGCAGTGAATTTGGCAGCCGCCGATGACGCTCACGTAATCGAGCGCTTGCTTGAACAGCGCGGCAAACTCGCGTTCGCAGCCAGGCACGGCTGCGACGCCGAACTCGCCGCCCGACGCCTGACCGGACGCGGTGTTGATCCCGAGCATGGTCAATCCGTGGCGGTCAAGCTCGGCTCTCACGGCGGAGGGGGCGTGGTCGTAGGGAAGTTGCAGCTCGACGGCGCGAAAGCCGGCGGCTGCCGCCGCCGCAAACCGCTCAATCAGCGGTCGCTCGGTGAAGAGATAAGCAAGATTGGCGGCGAAGCGGGGCATGCTGGGTGAACTGTGCGGAGACACTCTTATAAATGAAATCTGAGAAGGGTGGAGCATGCCGCGTGGGCTGTGCCACTATCCGACATCGACCTCCTAAGCACGCTCTCGACCTTCTGGCATGCTCCCTAACGACAGCTTCCATATCGCCGTCTTGCCCGGCGACGGCATCGGGCCGGAAGTCATGGCGCCGGCGCTGGCGGTGCTTGAGAAGGTCGCAGCATCGACGCCGGGCCTCAAATTCCGCTTCACCGAGGCGCCGGCGGGTGCGAGCCATTACCGGGAGGCCGGCACCTCGATGCCGGCGTCCACCATCAAGCTATGCGAGCAGGCGGACGCGATCCTCCTCGGTGCCTGCGGGCTGCCGCACATCCGCTATCCCGACAATACCGAGATCATGCCGCAGGTCGAGCTGCGCTTCATGTTCGATCTCTACGCCGGCGTGCGCCCGTGCCGGCTGATCCCGAACGTTCCAAGCCCGATCGTCGGCGCGGCCGAGCGCGGCATCGATCTCATCGTGATCCGCGAATCGACCGAGGGGCTGTTCGCCTCGATGGGCAAGGGTGTCGTAACGGAAACGGAAGCGCGCGAGACGCTGCTGATCACGCGCAAGACCTCGCAACGGCTGTTCGATTTCGCGTTTCGCCTGGCACGCCGGCGCAAGGAATGTGGCGGACGCGGGCTTCTCACCTGCGTCGACAAGGCGAACGCTTTCAAAGCCTACGCCTTCTTCCGCGGCATGTTCGACGAGTGCGCCGCGCGCTATGCCGACGTCGAGACCGATCGCCTCTACGTCGATGCATGCTCCGCCATGCTGGTGCGCCGCCCGTGGGACTTCGATGTGATGGTAATGGAGAACATGTTCGGCGACATCATCTCCGATCTGACCGCCGGCCTAATCGGGGGCATGGGGATGGCGCCCTCGGCGGACATCGGCGATGCGCATGCGGTGTTCCAACCTTGTCACGGCACCGCGCCCGACATCATGGGCAGAGGGCTCGCCAATCCGACCGCCATGATTCTTTCCGCCGCGCTGATGCTCGACTGGCTCGGCGACCGTCATGCTCATGCCGGGGCCGCCAAGGCCGCCCGCGCCATCGAGCGCGCCGTGGACCGCGCCTTTGCCGAAGGGCTCAAGCCTTGCGAATTCGGCGGCGGCGACGACACCGCTGCGATCGGTGCGGCCGTGCTGCGCGCCCTTGACGCGCGGGCCGGAACATAAGGGTTGTTGCCCACTACCCTGCGGGATCCGTTCCATGATTCAGACGGATCCCGCACTATATTACGTTGGAAACATCGCCCTTTTAGCGGTTGGGATTTATCCCACCACTCCTCCCACCTCCGCGGTGGGACCTTTTGTGGTTGACGCAAACTGCGGTGCCTGGTTCGCTATGGGCCCCTTCCCGCGCAGCCGTCTCCTGAGGCATCGCGCAGGTTCGGAGCAAAACCCCGAGGCGTTGGCCCCATGAACGCCCAGGAACTGCTGCAGCAGATCGCCGAATATTGCCGGCACACCGGACTAGCGGAATCAACCTTCGGCCGCCGCGCCGTCAACGACGGCAAGCTCACCGCGCGGCTGCGTAACGGCGGCCGCATCACCACCGAGACGTTCGACCGCATCCGCGGCTTCATGGAGAATAACCGGCCGGCGCCTGCGCCTGCCGCCGTCATCGAGCGTCCGCGCGAGCCGCGGCCGGCCTTAGCGCCGGCGCCCGCCGGCCAGCGCGATCCGCAGCGCAATTTCCGCTTCTTCGACAACCGGCAGAAATACCTTCTCTTCGTCAGCACCTGCAGCGAAAAATGGGTGATCGCCAGCCGGGTTGCGCTCGAACTCGCCAATGTCCATCCGCGCCCGCCGGCGCTGCGCGTGTTCGACGCTGGCGTCGGCGACGGCACGGTATTGCTGCGAGTGATGCGCGCGATGCACGACCGATTTCCAACCACGCCGTTCTACGTGGTGGGCAAGGAGATCAGCCTCGAGGACGTGCGGCTTGCCTTGCAGAAAATGTCCGACCGTTTCTTCGAGCATCCGGCAACCGTTTTGGTGCTGACCAATCTTGCCTATGCCGACGCGCCGTGGCTGGCGGTCAAGTCGCTGTCCGCGGCCTCGAGCATGGTGTGGCACGAGGTGCCGCTCTCAGGCGATTCTGCCTATCGCTTCGAGCAGCAGATCACTGATCTCGTGCCATTCCTGTCGCAGAACTGGAAGGCAGGGGTAAGCCCGAAGACCGGCAACCCGGTCTACGAGCGCCCGGTGGTGCTAGTGCTCTATCGCGCCGACCACAAGTTCCTACTCGACCCGATCATCCCGCGTCCCGGCGGCACGATCGCCAATTACGACCTCGTCATCGCATCGCAGCCCTATCGCGCGCGCGCTTCGCTCGAGTTCAAAGCCAAGCGCGTGATCGCACCGCTGGCCAAGGCACTGGGACCAGGCGGCAGGCTGATCGCCATCCATTCCCACGGCAACGATCCGGGCATGGAGATTATCCAGCGCGTGTGGCCAGGCGACGATCCGTTCATCCACGACCGCCATCAGATCATGAAGGCGGCGAAGCACGAACTCGGCCCGGCCGGGCGCGAACTCAACTTTAACGCCTATGCCGACAACCGCTCGCTTTTCCGCTACGAAATGCACACCTTGCCGAGCGAGATTTCGGATCAGTCGATCGGCACCTCGACCCTTTTTGCCGCGTGGAATGCGGCAATCTACGTGGCGCAGATCGAGGACGACCGCCTCGCTGAGGTCGTCGCCGATGGGCGCTATCTCGAGTCCACGCGCGAGGTTCTGCGCGAGCGCGGGGGACTCTGGTTCTACGATGAGTCCTACGTGATCTCGCGCCGGCGCGAGTGAGGGTATAGCCGCAGTTTTCCGCCGTGATCACCGTCGACGGGCGATGGATTCCGTATCGAGCCAGCGCCGGGGACAAGGCGCGGCGATAGGTCGCCTCAATACGCCGCGGCGAGCAGCGTACGCACGTCTTCCGCCGACACTTCGCGCGGCGCGAGGATTTTCATCGCCGCGATCTGCTGTGCGACGAAATCGGTCTTGGCGCGATCAAAGCCCACCTCGCTGAGCCGCTGCGGGATGGGAAAGCCGGCCAGCATCTGGGCCAGACGATCCGCGCCTTCGCCGCCGAGCGCGGCTACGAGCCGCGTGCGCGCGTCCGTGGCGGCTTCAAGATTGAACCGCGTGACATGCGGCAGAATGATCGCGTGGGTCTCGGCGTGCGGCAGTCCAAGGCCGCCGAGGACATGGGCGAGCTTATGCTGGAGCGCGGTGCCCGAGGCGAGCACGACGCCGGCAAGCCACGCGGCGACGAGACATTCTGCGCGTGGCGCGCGGTCGCTGCCGTCGGCAACCACGCGCGGCAAGTACGTGGCAAAGCGGAGCAGCGCGTCGCTCGCCAGTGCCATCAGGAACGGAGTGCGGTTCGCGACCCAAAACCCCTCGACGCAATGGGCTATGGCATTCATGCCGCTCGCCGCGCTTATCGCCGCCGGCAGCGCCAGCGTGAGCTCCGGGTCATAGATGATCGTGCGCGGCAACACGCGGGCATCCTTGCCGGTGAATTTCTGCTCGCCGTCGCTGAGCCCCCAGATCGCGGTTGCTTCCGAACCGGAATAGGTGGTCGGCACCGCGATGATTGGCAGGCCGAGATCCCGCGCGATTATTTTTGCGAGTCCGATCGCGGCGCCGCCGCCGGCGGCGATAAGGCCATCGGCACCGCGCGCGGACGCGACGCCCGCCTCCGCCACCGCCTTCGGGACGTGCAGCGCCGCCTGCGCATGTAGCCCCGCCGCACGGCCCCCCAAAATGTTGACGATCCGGCCGCCGAGCCGCGCGCCGCTGCCACGGGTTGCGATCACCAGCGCGCGATTCAAGTCCAGGCGCGCCGCTTCGTCGGCGACTCGTGCGACCCCACCCAGCGCGAATACAACGCGCTGACCTTGGATGTCGTGAACGAAAGATGCGACCATCCGACGCGCGGCCTACACCGATTGACCTGCAGCAATCATTGTAACTCGCCTTGCCCGGCGCGTCGTGCAAATATAATCGCACTTGCAAGGGAGCCCGCGCTTGGGTTGCTCCCAAGGGAACAATAGACACTCACCGGAGGGAGCCCATGCAGTCCATCACACGCCGTGCGCTTGCAAGCGCGGGGCGCCTGGTCGCAGCACTGATGCTGGCCGTGGCGGCGAACGCCACATCGGCGAGTGCGCAGACCTACGGCTTCGCTACGCTGCAACCCGGCACGCTTAATCACACCACCGCGTCGGCGATCGCCAAGGTGCTCAAAGAGAAAGCCGGGCTCAACGTCCTCGTGCAGCCGACCGCCGGAGACCAAGTGATCGTCCCCATGGTCGCGCGCGGCGAGGCCGAGATCGGCATTTCGAACGCGATGGAGGTGCACGATGGACTGGCCAAAGGGTTCAAGGAGTTGCGCATCATCGCCGCGGCGCACGCGTTGCGCGTCGGATTCTTTGTACGCAAGGATAGCGACATCCGGACCCTCGCAGACCTCAAAGGCAAGCGCGTGCCGTATGGATTTTCAGCGATGCGCGCCCTCGAGCCCACCGTGCGCGCCATGTTGGCGACGGCCAATCTCAGCGAGAAGGACATCAAGCCCGTCCTTGTGCCCAACGTGATCCGTAGCGCCGATGACTTTGCTTCCGGCGCCGCCGATGCATTCTACTTCGCATTCGGTGCGCCTAAGGTGCGGGAGGTCGACGTCACGGTGGGGGGCATACGCATGGCCGAGATCGACGAGCAGGGCATGCCCGCCGCGCGCAAGATCGAGCGCTGGGGCTACTTGACCGACATCAGCCCGGGGCCCGCCTTCATCGGAGTTGAAAAGCCGATGAAAGTCTACAGCTTCGACAACCTGCTCTTCACCAGCGCCAAGACGAGTGACGATTTCGTCTTCAAGATGCTCGACACGCTATTTAACAACAAGGACGAGCTTATCGCGGTCCAGCCTGTGCTACGCGAGTTCTCCGCGCCCTTCGCCTACAAGCAGTACGAGGTCACGTACCATCCAGGTGCCGTGAGGTATTTCAAGGAGCACAATGTCGGGCCCAAGGCGATCGACTGATCAAGCTCCCGCGAAGACGGGACGCAAGCGAACGCCGTACAAAATTACGTCCGGGAGGGAACGACCATGGCCATACCACGCTACCTGATCGCGGCCTGCGTTGGTGCGACCGCGCTGGTTTGTGCAAGCGCCGCCGCCAACGCGCAAACGTTCGGTTTCGCGGCGATGCAGCCCGGTACCATCAATCACACGACCAGTTCGGCGATCTCGAAGGTGCTAAAGGAAAAGGGCGGCATCAATGCACTGGTACAGGCCACGGCGGGCGAATCCGTCATGATCGCGATCGTCGGGCGCGGCGAGGCGGATTTCGCCATGGCGAACGCTCCGGAACTCGGCATCGCGCTCGCCAATAACGGCCAGCCGGACATTCGCATCATCGGTCCGATCTATACGCTCAAGACCGGTTTCTGGGTTCGCAAGGACAGCAACATGCGCACTGTCGCCGATCTGCGCGGCAAACGCGTGACCATGGGCTACTCCGCCATGCGCGCGCTCGAACCGATGTCGCGGGCGATTCTCGCAACCGGCGGACTCACCGAGAGCGATATCAAGCCGGTGCTGGTTCCCAACGTCGTGCGCTCGGCGGATGACTTCGTCGGCGGGGCGGCCGACATGTTCATGTTTGCCTTCGGCGCGCCGAAGGTCCGCGAGGTCGACGTCACGGTCGGCGGCACCCGCTTCTTGGAAGTCCCCGAATCCCCGGGAATAGCCGCGGCGCGCAAAATTTCGCCGTACGGCTATCTAACCAACGTCGAACCGGGACCGATCTTCGTCGGCGTCGAAAAACCGATGCAGGTCTACACCATCGACAACATCCTGTTCACCCACGCCAAGGTGCCCGACGACGTGGTGTACAAGGTGATCGAGACGATGGAGGCCAACAAGGCCGAGATGATCGCCGTCGCTCCGAACCTGCGCGAGTTCTCGGCAGCCGGGCTCAACCGGCGATACGATTTTCCATTCCACCCCGGCGCCTTGAAATACTTCAAGGACAAGAACGTCGAAGCCAAGGCGTTCCCGTGAACGAAAGGCGAGAGGCTGCGGATGCGGTCAAGCCTGCAGCGGCCGCATCTGAAGAACGGTTGCTCTCGAGCGCGGAGGAGTTCGCCGCCTCCGCATCGAAAGCAACCGTCTTCTTCACCAATCTGCTGCAGGGTCTGCTCGTCGCTTGCGTCGTGCTCTGGGTGCTGGACGTACCCAGACAAGTTTTCAATGTTTCGTTCTATACCGAGCAGCTGCTGACCGTTTGTCTTGGTCTGACGCTTGCGCTCGCCTTCGTCGTGGAAACGCAGCGCGAATACCGCGCGATCGATCCCGCCGGCGCGATCGCCGTCGTCACCATCCTAGCCTACATCCTCTATCGCTTTCCCAATCCGTTCGACATCCCATGGCTCTTATGGGCCGGCTTGGCACTGGCATTGCTCTGGACATTGCTGGCAAGCCGGCGCGCATTCGCACGCTCATTCGATTTTGCGAGCGCCATCGTGTCGCTCTTGCTGTGCGGCTATATCTTCGTGCGTTACGAGCCGCTGACCTATGAGCTGGCGATGCTGCCGGTTGAAGGCATCGTCGGCAGCGCGGTCCTCTTGTTCCTCGTGCTGGAAGCAAGCCGCCGCACTTCGGGCATGGGTTTCGTCGCCATTATCCTGGCGATGGCAGTCTACATCTACATCAGCCCGAGTCTGCCGGGAGACTTTCAGACGCGGTGGGTCTCGCCCGAGCGGCTCGTCGCCTATCTCGGCCTCGACGTCAACAGCATGATCGGCGCGATCCTGCAGGTTGCCGTTCTCGTGGTGATCCCGTTCACCATCCTCGGCCAAGTGCTCGCCCGCACCGGCGGCGCCGATTTCTTCGCCGACGTGTCGATGGCCGCCATGGGCCGCTTCCGCGGCGGCTCCGCGAAGATCGCGGTGGTGGGGTCCGCCTTGTTCGGCATGATTTCGGGCAGCGCGGTATCGAACGTGCTCGCCGTCGGCATCGTGACCATTCCGACCATGATCAGATCGGGCTTCAGCCGCTATCGCGCGGCGGCGATCGAGTCGGTCGGATCGACTGGCGGCCAGCTCATGCCGCCGGTGATGGGCGCCGCGGCCTTCATCATGGCGGAGTTCCTGCAGGTCTCCTACGGCGCGGTCTGCGTCGCCGCCGCAATACCGGCGATTCTCTACTACGCGTGCCTGTTCATTCACGTCGATCTGGAGGCCGCCAAGCACCGGATCGGCTCCGTCCAGGACCCGAATGCTCCGACGCTCGGCGAGGTGGTGAAATCGGGCTGGCATTTCCTGGTGCCGATCATCTTCCTGGTGCTCGCGCTGATCTACCCCGAAGTCTTGCTGCTGACTCCAGAGAAGGCGGCCATCGTCTCGACCGCCATTCTGATGGTGCTCACTCTGATCTTCGGCTACCGCGGCAAGCGCCCGACGCTGCTCGGTCTCGGCAAAGCGATCGTCGAAACTGGACGCATCTCGCTCGACATCCTGCTGATCGGCGCCGCCGCGGGCGTCATGGTAGGCATCCTGGCGATCTCCGGCCTCGCGTTCAGCATGACGATGCAGCTGCTCGCGCTGTCAGGTGAGAACGTCTTTCTGCTTCTGTTGCTGATCGCCGTGCTCGCCTTCGTGCTGGGAATCGGTCTGCCGACCGTGAGCGTCTATATCCTCACCGCCACGCTGTTGGCACCGGCGCTGGTGAAACTCGGCGTCACACCAATGGCTGCGCACATGTTCGTCATGTACAACGGCATGTTGTCGATGATCACGCCGCCAGTCGCGTTCGCGGCCTATGCCGCCGCCAATATCGCGCGCACCGATGGCTGGACCACCGGCTGGATCGCCTGCCTCGTGGGCTGGAGCACGTTCATCCTGCCGTTCCTGTTCGTGCTCACGCCGAGCCTGCTCATGGACGGTCCGAGCTACCTCATTGCGTGGAACTTCTGCCGCATCCTGTTCGGATTATTCATGGGCACGGCGGCAATCGTCGGTTTCGGATTGACGCGGCTGACCATACCGGCGCGTTTGCTATACGGAGTGGTCTCGCTGCCGATCGTGCTGCCGCCAGAATCGTTTGCAGGCGGCTACTACGTCAATCTCGCCGGGATCGCAGCCGGGATCGTTCTGCTCGTGGTCGAGCATCTGCGCCGTGGCAGCGCCGCCGTCAAATCAAAAGTCGCATCCTAGAGAGCGGCGGCGTTCTGTCGCTGGTGCAAGGATAGCCGAGGTTTTGGCGGCGAGCTAAAGCTCGTTTTTTTCGAATCTCTGGTTGTAATCGATAATGTCCCTAAGTAGGCGTGCTACCGCGGCACGAATGCGCGAAAAGTCTGAAAGGGCAAATAGTCAGGTCAAATCGGGAGCATCAATCACGCGCAGAATTGCACCAGTGATCGCCGTCATGGCTGCGCTGATCGCGCCAGCGTTCGCGCAGAAGGCCGAGATTGAGGCAGTGAACGCGAAATGGATAGATTTCTTCAATAAGGGTGACTTCGCCGGCGTCGCGTCGCTCTATACCGAGGACGCGACCGCCTTCCTACCGGGTTCCGCCATGGTGAAGGGCAGAGCCGCGATCGAGGCAATGTGGAAGAGGATGGGCGAGCAAGTGAGCGATCCGAAACTCACGACCCTCGACGTCAAGCCACTGGGCGTCTCCGCGGCGCGTGAGATCGGGACTTTCAGCCTTAAGACCAAGGGTCCGCGGCCGCAGGAAGTCACCGGCAAATATCTCGTCGTGTGGGAGAAGATCGGAAGCGACTGGAAGCTCGCGGCCGACATCTGGAACGACGGCAAGTAGCCCGCGGGACGCTGCGGTCAAAGCCGATGATCGCCTCGGAACACCCCGAGGGTGGTACGCAAATCTAAGAGGGACAGCGCCGCACCATTGTTCGAGGCTGATTTGGCTCCCTGTAGTCCGCGATTTCGACGCTGCCGACGCTTGTGAAGAGGTTGTTGGCGATGTCGCTCGGCACCTCGTGAGTAAGCGGAGCGAGCGCCCGGCCGCTGTCGGCGCATCTGACGGAAATGCCAAAATTCCAAGCGTGAATCGACGCACCGCTCTTGGTGCGAACGATGACGTTCAATTTTGCGTCGTCGACCGGCCGATAGCCGAGCGATGACACCTCGCCCGCAAACGTCATCTTCACGTCGCCGCCGCCCTCATTGCGCAGGAACGCGACCGAAACATGCGTGATTTGAAATCGACGATCGTTCGACCCCTTTCCGACCCAGACCAGTTGCTGCCCTTTCTGGACCGTTTCCTTCAAGGTCCCGGTGATTGGTGCGACATCAAAGATGGCCCTCTGCTCGAGCGACACCGCCTCGGTGACGTCTGGCCCCGCCTTGTCTTGGGGGAGCGTCTGCGCATGCGCCGGTAACGCAGCACAGACGGAGAGACCAATCAGCGTAGCGCGTCGTGTAAGCTTGAATGTCATATCTCGCTTCCCGCCGCGCTGAACCGGAGGAGAAGACGGCGTGGCAAAACGGTCGCGACGCTCGGCACGAGCCTGCTCACAAGACAGGGCATGAGAGGCGAACGGTTGAGACCGTTAAACACAACGGCGCGGGATGCCGCCTAATGTACGGCGGTATCCTCGCGCCAGATTCCAAGCACTTCCTGCGCCGGTCGGTCAGAGATTGAGAACAGCACGGATTCCTTGCTCGCCCGGTGCGAATAATGCTTCCACGGCGGCACCACGAACACGTCGTTTGGTCCCCATTCCAGCGCCTTGCCGTCGACGGTGGTCGAGCCTTGCCCTTCGGCGCAGACGAAGATCGTTCCGTCGGTTGCGCGATACGGCTCGCCCTTGAAGCCCTTGGGGAACAGCGCAAGGTAGGCGCCCATGGTCGGCAACACCGGGCCGCCGTTGATTGGGTTGGCATAGCGCACGCGCGCACCGTGGCGCTTGTCGATGTCGCCGGCTTTGAGCATGCGCTCGATGATCGGACGCGTGCGCGCGTAGGTGTAATTGATGACCGGGCTGCGGTTTAACCCCGCCGGCGCGCCGTCCGGCAGCACCCCAGAGCCGTAGAAGCTGAGCGAGTCCCCGTCCGCCCGCTTGGTGGCCTGGGTCGCGGTGGCAAACTGATCGGCAAACGAGGTCTCGAAGAAATTCACCTGCGGAAAATCGAGCACGTCGAGCCAAAGCATGGGCTTGTCGGAGGTATTGCCGTGGTCGTGTGGCGCCCAGTTTGCGGTGATGACGAAATCGCCGGGCGACATGAAGGCTTTCTCACCCTCGACCGCGGTATAGGCGCCTTCGCCGTCGAGCACGAAACGGATCGCGGAGGACACGTGCCGGTGGGCGGGAGCGACCTCGCCGGGCAAGATCATCTGCACGCCAGCGAACAGCGTGTTAGTGGCCTTGGATTCCCCGCGCATGCCCGGGTTCTCCAAGATCAGCACGCGCCGCTCCGCCTCCTCGGCGGTGATCAACGGGCCCGATTCCATGACCAGCCGCTTGATGTCGCCGTAGTGCCAGATCACCGGCCGGCAGCGCGTCACCGGCTCCTTGGTGACGACGTTTTTCATGACCTTCCAAAGCGGCGTCATGTCGTGCTTGGCGATGCGCTCGTAATAAGCCTCCCGCATCGCCTCGATATTGTGCTTGGGACCAGGGGCCTTGCTCTCGGCCCGCCTGCTTGCGGTGGCGCTTGCCATGGCGCTCTCCCTCGATCAATTGAAACGGCCGGATCGAGAATAATCCAAACCCGGAAATTAGTATATAATGAAACTATCTCCCTGGTTGAAGGGCCGGAACATCAAGTGTTTACGTTGCCGCCGTCGACCGCCAGCGTCTGCCCGGTAACGAAATCGCTCTCCGCGGACGCGAGAAAAACGAGCGCGCCAAGCAGGTCCTGCGGATGCTCGTCGCGCTTGAGCGAGCGCGACTGCACGGCGCGCTCGCGCGCGGTCTTCACGTGGCCGGGATTGTCGCTCATGACCGTGTCGCTCAATGTGAAGCCCGGAGCCAGTGTGTTGACGCGGATGCCGTGCTCGCCGAGCTCGCGCGCGAGCGCGCGGGTCAACGCCATGATCCCGCCCTTGCTGGTGACGTAGTGCAGCATCCACGGGATGCCGCGAAAGGCGGTGCCCGAGCCGATATTGATGATCTTGCCATAGCCTTGCGCGATCATGTGCGGGGCAACGTGCTTGACCATCAGGAACGGCCCGCGCAGGTTGACGGCCATCACCTTGTCCCACAGCGCAGCATCGATCTCGGTGCATTTCGCCTCCTGTAGCGGCGCAAAAAGCGCGGCGTTGTTCACCAAGACGTCGATCTTGCCGAAGCGCTCCATCGTCGCGCCCACCACTTTCTTGACCGATGCCTCGTCGCTGACGTCAGCGACGGCGCTCATCACCGAGTTGGCCCCGTGCTCGGCGGCGATTTCCTCGGCGAGCGCCCGGCCATCGGCGATGTCGGCGATCATCACGCGCGCGCCCTCCGCCGCGAGCGCCCGCGAATAATGCCGGCCTATGCCTTTTGCCCCGCCGGTGATGATCGCCGCGCGGCCGGACAGTCTCGCCATGACCTAATCCTTTGCGCTCACGCGCCTGATGAATGTCTCGAACCCGCCGAGCTGTAGCTTGATCATGTCGCTGGCGGTCTGATCCTTGAGCTCGAGCGTCTTCTCGTCGAATTTCTGCGCGGCGAAGGTGACGATCACCTCCGGCCGGCCGAAAAGCAGGGCATCGACCGAGGTAAGCGACTGCCGCAGGTGATACTGCATGCGCGATCCGCCGAGAATGCCGCCGGCGGCCGATTGCAGCGCAACCGGTTTGTCCTTGAACGGCTGATCTTTCATGCGCATGACCCAGTCGATGGCATTTTTCAATCCACCGGGGATCGACCAGTTGTACTCGGGCGACACGATGATCAGCCCATCGGCGCTACGGATGGCGTCCGCCCAGGCGACGATCTCGGCTGGAAAGCCGGTCGCGTTCTGGAGGACGCTGCACGCAGCTTCATTCCCGAAGGCGCCAGCGCCGGCAAGGTACGTCCGAGGGCGGCGTTGTAGGAGCCCTTGCGCAACGAGCCGTAGATCACGAGCACATCGAGTTGCTGGTTGGCCACGATTCACCCCCCGGAGAACACCGTTTCAGCTTTTCGGCGCCACGCGCGCAATGAAAGCTGCAAATGCCGTCAGCTGCTGCTTGAGCAACCCGCGCGTTGCCTCGTCTTTGAGCTCGCCGGTCTTCTCGTCGAATTTGGACCCGCAATTGCCGATGAAAATCTCCGGCTTGTTGAGCGTAAACGCGTCGAGAAACATCATAGACTTGCGCAGATCGTACTGAACGCGCGCGCCGCCGACCGGCCCGGGCGAAGCCGATTGCAGCGCCACCGCCTTGCCGGCGAACGGCTGGTTCTGCAACCGCGACACCCAGTCGATCGCGTTCTTAAGACCGCCAGGAATGCTGAAATTGTATTCGGGCGTGCAGAAAATCACGCCGTCCACAGCACGGATCGCGTCCGCAAGCGTGGTGACCGGCGCGGGAAACCCGGCCGAGTTCTGGATGTCGAAGTTGTAGAGCGGAAATTCCGCAAAGGACGGCGCCGGCTTGATTGTCATCCCCTCCGGCGCAAGCGATGGCAGCAGCCGCTGCACCATCGCGTTGTAAGACCCCTTGCGGAGCGAGCCGCAGATCGAAACCACGGTCAAATTGGCCATGACAGTCTCCGCTTTATCATTGAAACAGAGCGAGCCGCAGCGGCAAACGCCGGCACGAGCTCAACGCGTGCACTGCTCAGCACGATCGGCGGCCCGCGTTCTACTTCTCATCCTCGATTGGGTTGACGAGCAACCCGACGCCCTCGATATCGATCTCGCAGACATCGCCCGCTTTCATCCATACCGGATTGGGCTTGCGCGCGTGGCCGACGCCGGAAGGAGTGCCGGTAAACACGATGTCCCCGGGCTCGAGCGTCATGCCCTGCGTTATATAGGCTATAGTTTCCGCGACCGGAAACATCATGTTGTTGGTGTTGTCCGACTGCATGACCTTCCCATTGAGCCGGCTCTCGATCTTCAAGCCTTTCCCGCCGGCGGGCACCTCATCGGCCGTGATCATCCAGGGCCCGAAGGCGCCGGTGCGGTCGAAATTCTTGCCCATGTCCCATTGCGTTGTTTTGCGCTGAAACTCGCGCACCGAGCCTTCGTTGCCGCAGGAATATCCGGCGATGCAAGCATATGCATTGGCAGGCGTGAGGTGCTTGGCCCGCTTGCCGATGACCAAAATGAGCTCGGCTTCGTAATCGAGCGTCTCGGATGCCTTGGGCCGCAGGATGGGTTGTCCATGCGGGACGAGCGAGCTGCGCCCGCGCATGAAGATGGTCGGAAATTTGGGGATGTTGTCGCGCTGGGAACCTTCTTTGACATGTTCGAGATAATTGAGCCCGAGGCAGATCACTTTGCCGGGAACCGCCACGGGCAATCCGTAGGTAAGGCCTTTGAGCGGACGGCGAGCGGACGCGGGCGCCCGTTTTGCCGTCTCCTCGAGCGGCGAGAGATCGCCGTTGTTGCGCCGTAGGCATTCGCCGAGATCACCGGGAATGGTTTTGTCGACCGCCTGCAGGTCGATGACTTGGTCGCCTTCGGCCACGCCGAGATGCAATCCGCCGTCAGCTGCAAAACCGACAATTTTCATGGTCACTCCCTCACCAGATTTCGCCGTCCTTTTAGCAACAGGAGATAGGGCGGGCAAAGGCGCAGAGAACCTTTCTGTATAGGCAGGGCGCCCAGCGCCTTTACGCAGACTCCAGCTCGCACGACAACGATCACGCGGCGCGGGGGAGAAAGTGCTTGCGCAGCATGTCGCGCGCGGCGCGGCCGGCGTCGAGATCAAAGGTATTCACGACGGCAAGACGAAAGCCACCCGGCGGCATGGCGTGGCGCTTGGGTTCCTTTTCTTCGTGAAACGTGACTTGCACGCTCGATACGCCCGGCATGCGCAGCACATCTGCGAGCAGCGCGGGCGGCGGATGGCGGTAGCGGCATCCGTGCGGGCCGAACAGCACCACGCTATACCCGTCGCGCCGGTCCGTATCAGGGAAGCTCCACTGCCGCTTGTGATAGAGGCGCACGACCGCCTCGACCCAGCCGGCGCCATAGAGGTCGGGCCATTGGTCGCTCATGCGCAAATGCATTTCGATGATGCGGCCGCCGATGCTCTCGATGTTGACGATGCCGGTATAACCTCGCAGATGGCGGCCGATCCATGTGCCGCAATAGTGCTCGATGCCGGGTTCCCGAGCAGCATGCACCGTCCAATAGTCGAATGTGCCCTCCCTGCCCGGCTCTCCGGTGACGTGACGCCACCAGTGCGGCTCGCCCTCCACGACCGCGACATCCAAGCTGACGTGGCGGCCCTCCAACAGCGTCATCCACATGTGTCCAGGCGTGAGGCTTGATTCGTACTCCGCTTGGGAGGAGAGGACGCGGCTTGCTACTCCCATACCCTTGAGATTGATGATCGGCTTCGAAAACACCGGAAAGCGCGGCGGCGGCACGCCGTGCGGACCGGCATCGAGGCCTTGGCTCAGCGCGATTGCAATCTTGTCATAGACCCAGCGATGAGCCGGATACCAAAGCCAGGCATCCGCGTCTTCGGTCGGGATATTCACACCCGGTGGACAGGCGGCGTGCTCGAAATATTGCAAGCGCCAAGGATCGGCTTCGCATATCGGCATGGGCGCCGTTTCATCGGGTGCCGAACGTCAGCGCGTGAATTGAAAAATTCACTCCGGCGTCGGTCCAAACGGCGAGCGGACCCCATCCCGCGCCACGCGCCAACGCAGTGAAGTAGTCGAGCGTATATTTGTAGCTGTTCTCGGTGTGAATCGTCTCGCCGATCTGAAATTCGATTCTTCGCCCGGTCACGCCGACGTTCTGGCGTTTCTTGCTGACGACGTGCATCTCGATGCGGTGGCGCTCGGCATTATAGAAGGCGCGATGCTCGAACTTTTCGAGGTCGAAATCTGCGCCGAGCTCGCGATTGATACGAGCGAGGAGATTGAGATTGAATTTCGCGGTCAGTCCGGCCGTGTCGTTGTAGGCAGCATGAAGGGTGCTCGCGTCCTTCACCAGATCGACCCCGATGATCAACGTGGCGCTGGGCCCGAGCATGCGCCCGGCATGGCGCAGGAAGGCGACGGCTTCCTGCGGCTCGAAATTGCCAATAGTGGATCCCGGGAAGAACCCGGTATGCCCCAGTCCCGCCACGGCCGAAGGCAACGCGAACGGCTGGGTGAAATCGGCTTCGACCGGAAGCACCGCGAGACGCGGATAGTCGCGCCGAAGCTCTTGCGCCTCCTGAATGAGCATCTCCGAGGAGATGTCGACCGGCACATAGGCCGCGATCGTGGGTACGGATGCCAGCAGTGTTCGGACCTTCCTGGTCGAGCCACTGCCGAATTCGATCAGCGCCGAGGTGACGGGAAACAAGCGGGCCATCTCGGGCGCGCGCGCCTCCAGGATCTCCAGCTCGCACCGCGTCAGATAATATTCCGGCAATGCCGTGATCGCCTCGAATAGCTGCGCACCGGTCTCGTCGTAGAAGTATTTCGGGGAGAGCCGTTTGGGATGCGCAGTCAAGCCGGCAATGACATCGCGCGCGAAGGAGGGAGTTGGGGTGAGGACTTCGTAGCGAACAACGGCCTCAATCGGCGCAACCATCACGCTCTCCGCCCAATCACCAGCGCGCGCTTATCCCACATAGTCGAGCAGTCTGAGGCCACTGAACTGCCAGCGCGCCGACGGATAGAAGAAATTGCGGTAGGCTGCACGCGTATGACCGGCGGGCGTCGCCTGCGAGCTTCCCCGCAAAACTATTTGGTTGATCATAAACTTGCCATTGTATTCACCGAGCGCGCCCGGCGCGACCCGGTAGCCCGGATAAGGCAAATAGGCGCTGCGCGTCCACTGCCATACGACAGCGAAGGCATCGTCCAGAAGGTTTTCGCGAGCCGCGACCTCCCATTCCGCTTCAGTCGGCAAATGCTTGCCCGCCCAGCGTGCGAAGGCGTCCGCCTCGTAATAGCTGACATGGACAACCGCCGCGTCCGGATCGACCGGCTTGAGCCCGCCGAGCGTCAACGCGTGCCACACTCCATCGCGCTTCTTCCAATAGCCGGGCGCGTTCCAACCTTCGGCCTCGACCGTTGCCCAGCCGTCGGAAAGCCATAACGATGGCGTCGCGTAGCCGCGGTCGGCCATGAAGTCGAGCCATTGCGCATTGGTCACGAGAGTCCGGCCGATGGAGGCCGGCTGGAGTAGGACCGCGTGCGGCGGCCCCTCGTTGTCAAAACTGTATCCGGCGCCCTCGAACCCGATGCGATGGATGCCGGCCGGCAGCGCGACAAGTTCGCACGAGCGGGGCATGGGCGGCGGGCACCAATCGGCGGCGTAGGCGGGCGCCAACGGGTTTTGAGCAAAAGCGTGCAATATGTCGGTGAGAAGAAGCTCCTGATGCTGCTGCTCGTGATTGAGCCCGATCTCGAGAACGCGCAGCACTTCCGGCAATTGCGAGTCCTCCGCGCTCTCGAGCAGTCGCTCGACGCCCACGTCGACGTGGGCGCGGAAGGCAGCAACGCGTTCGCAGTCGGGCCGCGTGATGAATCCGCGCCTCGGCCGCGCGTGCCGCGGTCCGGCCGCGACGTAGTAGGAATTGAAGAGATAGGCGAACTGCTCGTCAAAGATCCGGTAGCCGGGAAGATGCGGGACCAACAGGAACTGCTCGAAGAACCAGGTGGTGTGCGCGCGATGCCATTTGGTCGGGCTCGCGTCCGCCATCGACTGCACCAGCTGGTCTTCGGCGCTCAGGGGAGCGGCACGACGCTCGGTCTCCGCGCGAACTGCGCGGAAGGCATCATGCCAGCGGGCGCGAGGATCGTTGGCTTCGGCGCGTGAGAGTTCTCCGCCTTCGTCGTGACGGCGAAGACGCACAGGTAACGAGGTCGCGGGCGGCATGCCCAATCCCGGGTTGGAGAAGCAACTAGGTGACGAGAAACCGCTTTGGGCTATCGATTGTTCCCCCATTATACGTTACCGCGCGGGGCATGCTTGCGGCTCGCGGACAATTTACGGATTTGTGAGCCGACGCTGACGGCGCCGCGAAAAGTCAGACTTTTTATGAGCTTACGCTCCTATTTCGCCGCGCTCGCGCCGGCGGCCGCCGCTATGCCATCTTGCTGGCCGGTGCCGCCACTCGCGCCGATCGCGCCGATGATTTTGCCGTTCACGACGATGGGAAGCCCGCCTTCGGAGGCCACGGGTTTCTCCGGAAATGTCGTGAAGGCGGTATTGCCCGCGGCATACTGGTCCGCGAAGGCCTTGCTCGGCCGGCGGAACAGCACCGCGGTGCGCGCCTTCCCCTGAGAAATCTCGGCTGACGCCAATTGCGCGCCGTCCATCTTCTCGAAATAGACGAGCTCACCCGCCGGCCCGACGATCGCGAATGCCATACGCCAGTTGTTCTTCTTGGCCTCGGCGAATGCGGCCGCCGCGACGCCCTTCGCCTGTTCGTTGGTAATCGGTGTGCCATAATCGGCGGGCGGCCCGGGAGGAGCGGGGGATGGTGCCGGTTGCTGCGCCATGGCCGTACCGGCGAGCACCAGAATCGAGGCAATACTGAGCGCAATGACGCAATCAAGTCGCATGGTCCTATCTCCAACTCAATTGTTGCGGCGTCATGATGTTGTCGAAAATTGCTCGTCTTTAGGCTCAGCGCCGACAGATCATAACCGGGTCCAATCAGCCGTTTCAGGCAAGTCCTCGATCAAGATAGGCGAGTTGCCATTCCACGAGCAAGAAGCGCTGTCGCCAAACGCGAGGAAGCAAGCCCTGCAAATGTGGCGAAGCCAATGCAGACGATGACCGTGCAAACAAAGCGATCGACGTGGGCCGTGCTGGCCGTGGTGTTGACGGCAGCACCCACATCGGGATTCGGCCAAGCGAATTGTCGCAACACGGCTCCGTTCGAGCCATGGCTCGCCGCCTTCAAGAAGGAAGCGGCAGCGCAGGGCATTTCAGCATCAACGATCGCGGCGGCGTCCCCGTATCTGGTGCTCGATCAACGCATAATCAATATCGATCGCGGGCAACGCTTCTTCGCCCAGAATTTCCTGGAAATCTCCGACAAGATGCTGGCTGGCGGGCGCATTCCGAATGGGATGGCGCAAATGAAGAAGCATCAGGCGACGTTTACGCGCGAGGACAAGGATTTCGGTGTGCCAGCTTCCGTCATCACCGCATTCTGGGGGCTGGAAAGCGACTTTGGCGCTGGCCAGGGCAAGGACCAGGCGATCAAATCGCTTGTCACCCTCGCCTACGATTGCCGCCGCTCCGACATGTTCCGCGGCCATCTGTTCGATGCGCTGCGCCTGATCGAGCTCGGTGACCTGCGCGCTGATGAAATGATCGGCTCATGGGCGGGCGAACTCGGTCAGACGCAAATGATGCCGTCGGAATACATGGCGCACGCCATCGACTACGATGGCGACGGCAAACGCAATCTGATCAAAAGCGCCACGGACGTCATAGGTTCGACCGGAAAGTATCTCGTCCATCTCGGTTGGAAGCGCGGCGAACCCTGGCTGCACGAGGTGCGCGTGCCTACGAATCTGGCGTGGCGGGAGGCCGACCTTTCGATCCAACATCCGCGCGTAAAGTGGGTGGCTTGGGGTGTCACGCGCGCTGATGGGAAGCCGCTGCCGAACGACAACTTGCCGGCGTCGGTCGTGTTGCCCTTGGGGCGGTTTGGACCGAGCTTCCTCGCCTACGACAACTTCCAAGCCTATCTCAAATGGAACCAGTCGCTGAACTATTCGCTGACGGCAGCCTACTATGCGACGCGTCTGGACGGCGCGCCACCTATGCACCGCGGCAGCCCGGACATCCCGAAAATCAGCTTTGAAGAGACCCGCGAGCTGCAGCAGATTCTGGAAAAGCGCGGCTATGACGTCGGCCGTATCGATGGCGTGCTCGGCCTCAAGAGCCGCGTCGCCATCCGCGATACGCAGATCAAGTTTGGCCTGCCTGCCGACGGCTGGCCGACCGCGGAGCTGCTCGCGCGGCTACGCGCAGGGAGATAGGTCTCTCACCCTCTCGCTGATCCCACGCCAACTCGCCGGGTCACCCGCGGGCTTGACCGGCGGGTCCATCATTCTTCGTGAGAACTTTTTGCGAAGAGGATGGCTGCGTGAAGGAAGACAAGACGTTCGTTTCATCCGATCATATTGAACAGCGCGCCAAAAAAGCCTTTTCCCTCGCGCACGGCTGCGACATTGCGGCGCAGCCAGGCATCGAGACCGAGGCTGCGACCGGCGGCATTGAGCGCAAAGAAAAACATCACCATCGCGAGGAACACGTAGGACCACGGCCACTCAGCCGGACTGCCGGGCCTGTAGATGCCCAACCACAGATGCAGCACGAATATGATGCCGAGGACGCCGATGAGGCGCACGCCGAGACCGAGCATGAGCGACACGGCAAAGGTGAATTCGGCAAGAAAGATGATGGGGTTCAAAATATAAAGATAAGGAAGATAGACAGCGGTAACGAGCTCGCGATGAAACTCGAAGGCCGCGCGGCTCGCCATCTGTTCGGTCCAGTATTGCAAGCCTCCGGACACCGGCAGCGGCAGCTTCCACAGCATTCCCTGGAACCACATTCCGCCCACGAGCACGCGAACGAACCAGGTGCCGAAATGAGAGCCCGTGCGCTGCGCTGGATCTTCCCGCCAGTTCCGGATCGCGATCACGATGCTTGCGATAATGAGGGCCAAAAACAACGCGACGAAAAGATATTTCCAAGAGCCGAGGGCGTTCTGATCGTCAGTGTTTCCGATCACGAAATCCCAAAAATCAGAAAACGGATTCGGCACATTCGGCATGGGAGTATCTCCGGTCGTTCCCGCGAGAACGCGGGAATTCGTGCAACCGCGACGCCGCCAAACGCGAGGATAGCCCAGTGGGCCAGGCCCAACCCTACACCGTAACGTGATCGGCCAATAGCTCCGCCTGCTGGTCTCGTTGCAGCGGCCCCGCTAAGCTCAATCGGCGGCGGAATGACGGTGGTTTTCCCAGCGTCTAGCACGGGGACGTTATCGCCATGATCGTTCCTGCCTCACAAGCACGCGAGAGCTCGAGCACGACAACGGCTGAGCGCAGATTTGCACTCGGTCTCGGCCTCACCAACGAATGCAATCTGGCCTGCGCGTTCTGTTATCGCGATCCGACGCGGATCGATCGCTTATCCCTCGAACAGGTCCGCTCGGTGATGCGAAGCTTGCCGGTGCGATCGGTCAATCTCGGCACCGGCGAGAACGGCATGCATCCCGAATTTGGCGTCTTTCTCGATTACCTGCGCTCCGAGCCGATCAAGCTCACGATCACCTCGAACGGCTATTCGATCGAGGCATTGGACGATGCCGAGGTGACGGCTTTTCATGATGTCGAGTTCTCGCTCGACTATCCGACCGAGGCAGAACAGGATCAACAACGCGGATCTGGAAACTGGCGTCTCATCCATGAGCAGGCTGCGCGATGCCGCGGGTTGGGCGTATCGGTGACGTTCATCGCCGTCATGATGCGTTCCAATTTCGATCGCCTCGCCGATATCGCCGACATTATCAAGGCGTACGACGCGCCTTTGCGCCTCAATGTCTATCAGGCGGTCCGTTCCGACGTCTTCGCGCTGACCTACGACGAGTATTGGCGGGGCTTCGAGGCATTATTTGCCAGCACCGATGTGATCGCGATCGGGGAGCCGCTGGTGCGCGCGATGGCCGGATTGCCACCACGGCGAGGCGGCTGCGGCGTCGCGACTGTGCGAGTGACGCCGCGGGCGACCGTCCAGCCGTGCGTGTATTGGCCCGGTGCCGGCGCGCCCCTCGATCTCCTGCTCGATGGCGGAGCCGACATCATCGATAGCGAGACGTTTGCCGACGCCCGCGCCGTGCCCTCCCTCTGCCGGACCTGCAGCTATGTCGGAACCTGCGGCGGCGGGTGCGCAGGGCGGCGGCGGCTCATCAACGCGCTGGATACGCCGGATCCCTACTGTCCCGTCGTCCGCGGCGGCAGCCGCAAGCTCAAGGTGCAGATGGCGAGGAGCCGCGAGCTGTCCAAACTCGAAAGCGCCTGCACCACAATCGTGGTGGCACGTTGAGCGAGTGGGTCTCGCGCTTTTGACCTTCAGGAGCGCCCTAACATTGCGACCAGGGCTTCGAGAACAGCTAGCGCATTGGCAGTGCCGTCGGCTTCGCCTTTTTCGAAATCCCGTCCTGCTTGCCCCATGCTGTTGGTCACATGGGCCAGGCAGAGAACCGCCGCGCCACTCGCGCGGGCAAAGGCATAAAGAGCCGCGGCTTCCATCTCGACCGCCAAGTGGCCTTTGGACCGCGCAGCTTCGATCGCCGCCGTCGTTTCGCGGAACGGCGCGTCCGTGGTCCAAGTCGCACCGACAAAAAAAGGCTGCTTGCTTTGCTCAAGCGCGGCGGCCGCTCTTGCGACCAAGCGCGCGTCCGCGTCCGCGTACTCGCTCGGCGAGGCGTAGTGATAGCTGGTGCCCTCATCGCGCAAGGCGCGATCGATGAGAACAAAGTAAGGCGTGGGGCCGCACGGCGTGATTTGCCCCGCCGATGTGAGGCTGAGCAAGAACCGGCACCCGCTGGCGAACACTTCTTCGGCAATCAGCACAGCAAATGGCGCGCCGACAGCACAGCCGATAATTCCTACCGTTTGTCCCGCCAATTCAAAGCTATCCAGTTGTGTGTGATAGCAAGGCCAGGAATCAAACGGCTTTGATCGGTTTTCCCTTCGCAGCCGCCGCACGACGTCGCCATCCGGATCAAGAATGCAGATCGCCGGCACCTCGATATGCGTGAGTCCTTTTTGCCGCCGCGCTTCGCGCAGCAGTGCGGCCGGGCGAAACACGGACGGCGACGAAGGATCTTTGTTGTCGAGCAGTGGAGGCATGGTCAACGCGGCCGCTCAAAGTCCCAGGCGAGGCGCTTGTAGCGGTCGAACTTCGAGAGCGTCATTTGCTCTCCTTATCGGACGCAGGTGCGAAATCCGGCGATGACGTCGTTGCGCTCGGGGGTGAAAAAGTTGCGGTAGAGCGGACGCGCGAGCCGGGCGCTGGTGGCGAAGCTTCCGCCGCGCAACACCTTGCGCGTGTTGAACCAGGGCTGCGAATAATCCTCGTAGGGATCGGCAGCGAAGCCCGGGAACGGCACGAAGTCGGACGCCGTCCATTCCCACACATTCCCGATCATCTGCCTGCATCCGAAGGCGCTGTCGCCCGCGGCGCAGGCGGCGACGTCGAGCGGGCCGTCGAAGGCAAAACCGAGGCTGGCGCGCGCGGCGCTCGGCGCCGCCTCGCCCCACGGCCAGCGGCGCTTGGGGTTGGCCAAGCCGTTCGCACTTGGCTCGCCCACGGCCGCAGCCTCCCATTCAGCCTCGGTGGGCAGCCGGCGCTCGGCCCAGTTGCAGTAGGCTTGCGCCTCGTACCAGTTGACGAAGGCTACCGGGGCGTGCGGCGGGAGCGGTTCGACTTTATCGTGGTTGCGCCACGTCCAGCTGCCGCCCTCGTTATTGAGCCAGTAGGCCGGATGCTCCGCACCCGCGCGCTCGCGCCACTCCCATCCCGGTACGCTCCAGAATTCGCGACGCCGATAGCCGCCCTCCTCCACGAAGGCGGCGAACTCGGCGTTCGTGACCGGCGCTTTGGCGATCCGGAAGGGCGCGATCTCAACCGCATGCGCCCACTTCTCGTTGTCGAACACGAAACCATCCGCAGGCGTCGAGCCGAGTTGCCACTGTCCGCCCGGCACGTCGACGTCGCCTCCCCATGCGCCGGCGCGGTGCGTCGCCGGAGAGCCGAGATCTTGCGGGCGCGCATAGCCGAGCGTCTGTCGTGCATAGGCGAGCGCCTCGACGTGCATGTCCTCGTGGCGGATCGCAAGGTCGTAGAAATAGCGAGCGCGGAGATCGACGCCGCCAGCTAGGCGATCAACCTGCCGGGAGAGCACATCCGCCATATATCCGAACACGCCGGCGCGATCAGGCAAGTCCAGATCCCATCGCGTTGCATGCGCAACCGTGCTCGAATTCCATAGAGCGTCGGCGCGCGCGAGGATCGGCGTCTCGCCGTGCGCATGGCGCAGCGTCCAGTATTCATGGAACCAGCCGACGTGCCCGATTTCCCAGAGGATCGGGTTGACGATCGGCAGCATCGGTCCCATCAACTGCTGGGTGGAAAGGTCATCAGTCAGGCGACGCGTCGAGTTGCGCGCACCGCCGAGCTGAGCCGCAAGCTCCTCCGCGGTGGCGCCACTCGTCGGGCGATGTATAAGAGCCTCGTTCATGAAGATTGTCCTTATCACGCCGGCGCGCTCCTCGTCACGATCCGGCAACACGACCACGAGCATGCGCTGGGCACGAATCCTGCGCCAGCTCGGTCATCGCGTCCATATCGCCGACCGCTATTCTGAAACGGACGGAGAGTTAATGATTGCGCTCCATGCCTGGCGCAGCGCCGACAGCATCCGCGCCTTTCGCAAGCTTTACCCCGATCGGCCGCTGATCGTGGGCTTGAGTGGCACCGACATCTACGACTACATCGATCGCGATCCAGCACCCGTTTTTCACTCGCTTGCATGCGCTGATCGTCTCGTGGCTCTGCAGGAGCTCGCGCGAGAGCGCGTGCCCGCGCAATTTCGGGAGAAGCTTCGCATCGTATATCAATCGGCTGTGCCGCTGCGTCGCCGCCGCCTCAGGCGCATGCAGAGCTTTGATGTGGCCGTGATCGGGCATCTGCGCGAGGTGAAGGATCCGTTTCGCGCCGCCGAGGCGGCGCGTCGCCTGCCTGCGAGCTCACGCATTCGCATCGTGCATCTCGGGGCGGCCGAAACGCGCCAATGGGCGGTGGCGGCGAAGGCTGAAATGGCCGCCAATCCGCGCTACGTCTGGCGCGGCGACCGCCCGCGCGCGGATGTCCGACGCCTGCTCGACCGCGCGCGGGCGCTGGTTCTGTCATCAGTGAGCGAAGGCGGAGCAAACGTCATATCCGAGGCCGTCGCCGCCAGCGTTCCGGTGCTCGCGTCGCGCATCGACGGCTCGGTTGGGCTGCTCGGACGCAACTATCCCGGCTATTTTCCAGTCGGCGACACGCAGGCGCTGACACAGCTCCTCGATCGCATCGAGCGCGATCCCGCATTCCGCAATAGGCTCACGCGCGCGATCGCGCGCCGCGCCCCACTGTTCCGGCCAGTGCGCGAAAGGGCCGCATGGAAAAAACTCATCGAGCAAATCGTGCCGAAACCCGCCGCGCGTGCCAATTTGCGGCCCCGCAAGGCGGCAAATTCGGCGGCTGTCACCGATCTGACGAACATGTGATGCCATGCGGTCCGTTTTTGCGCTCCTATCGCATCGGGAAGGATTGGCATGAAGGCGGCAAACCATCCCGTGCTCAAGGACGTGGTGCTCCTCGGCGCCGGCCACTCGCACGTCACGGTGCTGCGCACGTTCGGCATGAAGCCGATTCCCGGCGTGCGCCTCACCTTGATCAGCCGCGAGGTGCACACACCCTACTCCGGGATGCTGCCGGGGCTCATCGCTGGGAACTATGGGTTCGATGACGCGCATATCGATACGGGTCCGCTCGCGCGGTTCGCTGGGGCTCGGCTTTATCAGGACGAGGTGATCGACCTCGACCTTGACGGGCGGCGTGTGATCTGCCGGTCGCGGCCGCCGGTCCCCTACGATCTCCTTTCGCTCAACATCGGCTCGACGCCCAACACCACAGGCGTGCCGGGCGCGAGCGAGCACGCGATTGCGGTCAAGCCAATTGACGGATTCCTGCGCCGCTTCGAGGCGCTGCAGACGCGCGTCCTCGCGCGCAAAGGTCGCGCCAGTGTGGCGCTCGTTGGCGCTGGGGCGGGCGGTGTCGAGCTGCTGCTCGCGGTCGAGCACCGCTTGCGGCAAACGGTCAGGCAGGCCGGCTTCGATGCGAGCGGACTCTCTTTCGTGCTGGTCTCAGACGCTCCCAATATTCTGCCGAGCTTTCCGGCGGATTTTCGCGCGCGCTTTCACGCGATTCTGGCGGCGCGCGGAATCGCGGTCGTCACGGGCGCGCCGGTCGTTGCTGTCGAGCCCGGACGGCTCACGCTTGCAGACTATGGCCCGCTCGCGGCAGACGAGATTCTGTGGACCACGCAAGCGGCGCCAGCGCGCTGGCTGGCAAAGGCGGGATTGCCGCTCGATCCACGCGGCTTTCTCATGGTGGACTCGACGTTGCGGGTGGCCGGCCACGACGACGTCTTCGCGGCCGGCGACACGATCGCGTTCGCGGAACGCGAACTGCCGAAGTCAGGCGTGTACGCGGTGCGCGCCGGGCCTGCCCTCGCCAACAACATCCGCCGTACGCTGACCGGCAAAACCTTGCGGCCATTCAAGCCACAGCGCGAGGCGCTTTATCTGGTTTCCACGGGAGGACGCTACGCGGTGGGTAGCCGCAACGGCGTCGTGGTCGAAGGCGCATGGGTGTGGCGCTGGAAGGATTGGATCGATCGGCGCTTCATGCGCAAATACAACGAGCTGCCGGAGATGAAGCCGGCGCCGCCGGCGCTGCCGCCGCTCGCCGACCGCGAGGCGCTCAAGGAAATCTCTGCCATCGCCATGCGCTGTGGCGGCTGCGGCGCCAAGGTGGGCGCGACCGTGCTCGCCCAGGCGCTCGCCGGCGTCGCGCCCGTTGCCCGCCCCGACGTGGTCGTCGGGCTCGACGCGCCCGATGACGCGGCACTCGTCGATGTGGGCGGCGAAAAGCTCTCGCTGCAGACCGTCGACTATTTCCGCGCCATCGTCGACGACCCCTATACGCTGGGCAAGATCGCGGCCAACCATGCGCTCGGGGACGTCTATGCCATGGGCGGAGAGCCGCAGACAGCGCTGGCCATCGCCACCGTACCCTACGGGCTAGAAAGCAAGGTAGGCGCCGACTTGTCGGCGATGATCACCGGTGCGAACGAGGTGCTGCGCCAGGCCGGCTGTGCGCTGGTGGGCGGGCACACCAGCGAAGGCGCGGAGCTTGCGCTGGGCTTTGCCGTCAACGGTCTCGTCCCGGCGGCAACTGCGCTGCGCAAGGGTGGATTGAAGGCGGGCGACGGTCTTATCCTGACCAAGCCGTTGGGGACGGGGACACTGCTTGCCGCCGATATGCGTGGCAAGGCAAAGGCGCGCTGGGTGATGGCGGCGATCGCCCACATGATCCAGTCGAACGGCAAGGCGGCCGAGATTCTTCGCCGGTACGGCGTCCATGCCGCAACCGATGTCACCGGCTTCGGGCTCATCGGCCACCTCATCGAGATGGTGCGCGCCTCCGATGTCGACGCAACGCTCGCCGTTGACCGCGTGCCGCTGCTCGACGGCGCGCGAGAGACGGTGGCGCTCGGTATCTTCTCCTCACTGCAGCCGCAGAACGTGCGACTGCGCCGCGCCATCCGCGATCTCCCCGCGGCCGGGCGGCATCCGCTCTACCCGCTACTGTTCGATCCGCAAACCTCGGGCGGGCTGCTTGCGGCGCTGCCGCTCACACAGGCCGAACCTTGCGTCGCCGCGCTGCGCGCGGCCGGCTACGCCGGCGCCGATCTCATCGGATTTGTCAGCGAACGCAGCGCCGCGCTCGAGTCCATCACGCTGGACCTGACCGGCGAGCGCCTCGCCGCCGCGCAGACCCGACTCCGCCCGACCCGCCCGCGCGAGCAGTCGCTGGAAAGGATTGCAGACATCGAAAAATCTACGCCGTGACTGAAGCCTTCCTGCGCAACAGCGAGCTCAGCGCCCGTCCCACAGCTGCTTGCTGGCGAGTCTCGCGCCTTCGACGAGCGACGTAAACTTCGACCACACGATGCTCGGGTGCACCTCCTTCGAGCCGGCGAAGGTGGCAAAGCCGCAATCGGAGCCGGCGATAACGTTCTCGCGCCCGACCACCTTGGCGTAGCGGCAGATGCGCTCGGCTACCAGCTCCGGGTGTTCGACCAAGACCGTCGAGTGGCTGATCACGCCGGGAATGAGCGACTTGCCCGCCGGCAGCTTCGCGTTCTCCCACACCTTCCATTCGTGCTCGTGGCGCGGGTTTGCGGCCTCGAACGAATAGGCGCCGGCGCGGATCTTAAGGATGAGATCGACGACATGCTTGAGCTCGAGATCGTGGATGCGCGGGCCCATGTTGATGCCGTAGCAGGTGTGGTGGCGAACTTTCTCCGGCGCAATGTTGCGCAGCGCGTGATTGAGCGCCTCGACGCGCAGCTGCGCCCATTTGCGGAACTGCTCGAGCGTCAGATCGGGTACTTTGATCCAGTAGGTGACGAGATGCGGGTCGTCGACCTGCAGCAGAACTCCCGCGTTGACGATCGCCTCGTACTCCTCGCGCAGAGCATCGGCGATCGCAAACAAGTACTCCTCTTCGCTCTTGTAGAACGCGTTGCGCTGCCAATCCGCCACGCTCGCCGGCGAGATCGCGGGCATGAAGGCTTCCTCGGGCTTGGCGCCGTTGAGCGCCGCCTTGAGATTGTCGATGTCGAGGCGCAATTGCGCCATGCCGCGATAGGTGATCGGCGCGGTGCAGACCATGTGGTTCTGCCGCGCGGCCACGTGACCCTGCCCGTAGAACTCCGGAAAGGACTTGGCTTCGCGCGAACCTGCCCACGGACTTTGTCGCGGCATCTCAGTATCGACTTCGAAGCCGCCGAGACGTTCGTTGACGTAGGAGACGAAGCTCGGCTTGCCAAACTCGCCGTCATCGACAATGTCGATCCCAAGCTCGGTCTGTTTGCGGACGATGTCCGCGACAGCGGCGCGTAACCGTGCGGCGTGCGCCTTTTCATCAACGCGCTTGCCCTGCTCTTTGGCCTGCACGACGTCGAGCAGATCGGCGGGCCGCGGCAGGCTACCCACGTGGGTGGTGAGAATTCGTTCGATGCTTCGCTTCATGCGTCCTCCGTTTCGAACCGCACGGAATCTTACGGTCGCCGGCGCTGACCCATACGCGTCATGCCGGACTTGACCCGGCAATCATCCACCTTTGCAAAAATGTTCTGCGAAGAAGATGGATGCGCGGGCACCAGCGTTTTACGCGCGTCTTCGACGCGCTTCTGCCCGCCCATGACGAGTCGCGACAACCACCGCCGCGGTATTACATGACGTCTCCCATCACCATTTCGCCTTCCGCGGGAGGGCGCTGGTAAAATTCCGCATTCATCCGGCTCGCAAGCCCCTCGCGCGCGAGCGCCGCTTCGAATTCCCGGCGAATGGCGGGATCCTCCTCGTGATAGGGGATGGCGCTGCCGCCTTTGCTCAGTTCGATTGCGCCATAGTCCACGAGCTGCTCGCCAGGGCGGCCCGCCTTGCGCGAGCGCTGGTTGTTGGGTCCGTGCCAGGCGGTGATGCGTAGCCCTTCCTTGCCGATGCCGAAATGCTGATGGAACCAGTCGCCGCTCATCGGTGCAGCAGAAACGAGACCGACCGGCTCGTAATCCTGGCGCAGGACCTTGTCCGCCCCGCCGTCCCGCCACGGCGTGGTGCCGAGCGTTTCCGGCCAGGTATAGGTATAGCCCTTGCCCTTGATGCAGATGAGCACGGCGGCGGAGGCGTGCTTGTGCGCCTTGGAATAGCGGCCGGTCTCGTGCTGGCCGATCCAGAGATAGAAGCGATTGCCGGCCATGAACGGCTCGACCCGGCGGTAGCCGGGCGAGCGGCGGTTGTCGAGCGGAAGCTCGGTGTTGACGATGTCGGGAACGAAGTTGGTCCGCCGCATGGCGAGCCCCCGGATCGGATCCGGCTCGATGTCGTCCCTCGGCTTGAAATAATCCTCCGCCCCCGAGAAGCGCTCTTGGAACGTGTATGGGCAGTTGAAAATGAAATGGGTGTTGTCGATCACGTTCATGACGTTGGGCGCGGACGTGCCGCACAACAACAGCGCGGGCACGCTCGCCGCGTTGATCAGCCGATGGTAGGCGTTGAGCGGAATCGAGAACAGCGAGCCCTTCTGCCACTCGAATGCATGCCGCTTGACCTGCCCTTCCTGCCAGACCTCCGTCGTACCGCGACCTTCCACCACCAACACGACTTTTTCATAGAGGTGCCGCTCGACGTTGAGCGCACCGGCGGACGGGATTTCGACGACATAAAGGCCCCATAAGCCTTCGGTGCCGTAGAGTTGGACGTAGGAGCCGCGGCCACCGAGCCGTTTCCAAGGCGCGAGCGGCAGGTCCTGCACGCGTCGCAGACCGATGCCGCGATAGACGGGAACCCCCTCCGCTTCCATGAAACGGTCGTAGGGCATCGGTGCCCGCTTGAACGTCCCATATCCAGCATTCTCTCCGGCTTTCGGCTCGTGCCAATGCACTTGATCAGGGGTATCGTGCATGGGACTCTTTCAGATTGCTGGACGCGAAGTCGACCTCTGCCTAACCGCCGCCCCTCGTCTCGGCTAACAGCTTGCGGACATAGTCTAAAAGCTCTGGCGGCGCGACCGCGATGCGGTCGATCGCGCGCAGGATCCCATCCGCGCCGATCGGGCTCACGTCGAGGCTTAGTCTCGCGGCGTCCTCCAAATATTCCGGATCGCCGTGCACTGCCAGGAACGCGCGCTGCAGCGCTTTAGCGCGCTCGGCCGGCAGATTTGGCGGAGCCGCAAACGGCCGCGACAGCGCGTAAGGAAGTTCTGCGAGCTCGATCAACGCGCGCGCCGCCTCGCTCTTTGCCAGCTCCCGCGCGGTCGGCACGTCCGGAAAATCCGGATGTCGCGTCGCGCGCGCGAACTGAACGAGCACGCGAAAGCCACTGTCGGGCTTGAGCCATTCAGGTTTGATCGATTTCACCGTCGACAAATCGACCGTGCGTCCGTGGATCTCGCCGCGCTCCATCGCAAGAAAGATGGAGGCGGTGTCCGGATAGCCCACCACCTGCTTGACGTGCAGTCCGATCGTATCCCGCAGAATGATCGGTACGTCGTTCCCTGTCGCTCCTTCCGCCGTGGCGCCGAGCACGAGCGCCGGAAAGTCGGGGCGGCGCGCCTCCTCGATCGATTTCACCGGCGCGTCATTGCGCACGAGCAGAATATAGGCGTCGTTGGTAAAGCTCGACGTGGAGCCGAGCCAGGTCAGCCGACGCGGATCAAACTGCACATTGGAATTGCCACCGAGGAGACCCATGAGCGGCATGTTGCGCGCGAAAGTGGCGATGGTGGCCCCATCCTTCGGCGCGACGTTGTAAAGGTAATTGACGGCGCGCAGACTACCGGCGCCCGGCATGTTCTGGACGACCACCGTCGGATGTCCAGGAATGAACTTGCCGAAATGCCGCGCAAGCAGCCGCGCATGAATGTCGTAGCCGCCACCTGGCCCGTAGCCGACGATCAGATTGATCTGCCGGCCCTTGTAGAAGTCGGCGAGCGCATCCGCGTGCGCGGGGGCGACCGCCAATGTCGCGGCGACCAACGTCGCCGCACTTGAGCGCGCGAACATGTTTCCTCCCGGTGCAAGGCTAATCGCACGCACCGACGCATTCAATGGTGCTTCGCTCAGCTCTCCGCAGCCCGAACATGATTTCGGCGTTGCGATGACAGATCTTTTCCATGTCGGCTCTGGGTAGATCGAGGGATTCCATGACCGCGATCGTGGCGCGAATGTAGCCCCTGCCCTTTTCCTTATCGAAGGGACAATCGGAGGCGAACAGCACGTGATCCGCCCCGAAGAAAGACAATCCGCAAAGCGTCGGCGCGCGTGCCCCGGCGAGGGCGGTATCGCCGTAGAAGCCTTTGAAATAGTCGAACGGTCGCTTTTTCAGTCTTTGGAGGACGAGGGAATAATCCTCATCCGACGTGCGCACCCCTAACTGATCCCAACTGTGCGCGACCCGGCCTTCGAAATACGGAATGATGCCGCCGAGATGGTGCGAGATGATTTTCAGGTTGGGGAATCGATCCATGATGCCGGAAAAGACGAGACGCGCGAGCGCAGCGCCGGTCTCGAACGGCCAGCCGATGACGCTGCAGATTTCGTATTTGGAGACGCTCTCGGTGCGATAGTCCGCCATCTCGCGCGTGCGGATCGGATGCAGGAGGATCGGCTTGCTGGATTTCTCGATGATCTCATAGATCGGGAGGAACTGATCCAGGTCGATGGGAGCGCCGTCAACATTGGTGTGCAGCTGGATAGCGTTGGCGCCATCTGCCAACACGCGCTCGGCTTCCTTGGCCGCCGCCTGCGGCGCATTCATGGGCAAAGAGGCGGCATAGCCAACGAAGCGATCGGGATATTGGGCGACCAGCTCGGCAAGGCCGTCATTGCCGATCCGCGCCCATTCCGGTGAATGGTCGGGCCCGATGAGCCGGTCGATCGCCGGCATGCCGAGGCAGATGACCTGCGCGTAATCGGGAAAGGAATCCACCACGCGCAGCCGCTCATCGACATCATAGAGCGCCGGAATCCCCTGCATCCGTTTGCCGAGATCCTTCCGTCCCGCGGGCGACTGCAGCATCAATTCGTAGATGCGCTTGGGAAAAAAATGATTGAACGCGTCGATGTAGCGCATGACTCAACCTACCACGTCGTCATGGCGGGGCACGACGAGCCAAGGAGTGAGCCCGTCAGTCATCATCGGGACGGGGCAATGACCGTCTTCTGGTAGAGGTCCTGCCATTTGCGCGCTTGGTCGAGAATCGCGCCAGAGTTGATGAGCTGGAGCGGGCCCGTGTTGAGGGGCGTCTCGATGGTTCGACTCACGGGGACGAACTGGCGGCTCGCCAGGATCTGCTGTCCCTCCTCGCCGATGAGGAAGTCGAAAAACAGGACCGCCGCATACGGATGTGGTGCGGTTCGCGCGAGCCCTTCGGCCGTCGAGCGGGCAATCGCCGGCGGAATGACAAACCAATCGAGCGGCGCACCCCGCCGCTTCGCCTGCTCGGCCAGAAAACCGTAGGCCGTGAGCGCGAGCGGCACTTCGCCCGCCACGACGAGGTTGGTGAGGAGGCTGTGTCCTTTGCGCACGGAAATGCCGTTCGAGGCCACGATGTCGCGGAATAGTCGCAACCCCTGCGCTTCGCCGATATCCATCACGACCTGCGCAAACCAGTCGAAATCCTCGGCTTCGATCCCAAGTTTGTCCTTCCACTGCGGTCGCAGCAAATCGTAGTAGGTTTTGGGGAGGCTATCCTTGCGGACAAGGTCGGTGTTGTAGGCTTGGACAAAGGTGCTCAGATAGACCGCCACCCATTGCCGGTGCGGAGCAATGGCCTGCGGAATGATGCCGGCTAGCTTCGGCGATTTGACCTCCTGCAGCAGGTTCTCGCGGTAGAGCGGCTCGAGCGCCGAGCTTGAGCCGGCCATGACGTCGACCTCGAAACGCCGCGCCCTCGCCTCGCTCAAGATCCGTTGCAAGAACCCTTCGGAATCGGCGCGCCAGACCTTCACCTTGACGCCGTATTTTCTGTCGAAGGCCGAAACCAAAGCGGAAATGTCATCCGGCGGTATGGAGGAGTAAAAGGTGAGTTCCTTCTCCCGCTTGGCGCCCTCGATGAGCCGCTGCTCGCGGTCGGCACCTTGATAATTCGCAATTTCGGCGACGCCGCTGACCTGGGCGAGCGCGCAAGGCGCGAGCAACAGCAACGCGAGCGCCGCCAAGCTTCCATCCAGGATGCGTGGGAGACATCGCATGCCGATCGAGCTCCGCGCTGCGGTTGGTGCCCCCTCGCAAACCATGGCACAATTTTGTGTGCCTTGTCAGCGTGACCCAACTTACGAAAATGCAGCTCGGCGTGTTCCGAGGGAGGAACACCGCGGGACAAGGTCGCGAATGAGGTCCGCGCCCAAACGCGAGGCAGCGTATGAAGATCGTCAAGCTTGAAGACTTCCACGCCGATGGCGGCTGGGACACTTATTCGTTCCTCAAGATCACCACGGATGAGGGCCTCACCGGCTGGTCCGAGTTCAACGAGAGCCGCCGCAAGGGCATGACCGCCCTGATCCACGGGCTTGGTGCCGCGCTCATCGGCGAAGACCCATGTGCCATCGCCCGTATCGACGCGGCGCTCTACGCCCGGTCCCGGCCGACTGCGGGCGGGCCCACATCGCATGCCATCGCGGCAATCGAGAATGCCTGTCTGGACATTCGCGGCAAGGCGCTCGGCGTTCCGGTCTACGAGCTTCTCGGCGGCGCGGTGCGCGAGCGCATGCCGGTCTATTGGTCGCGCTGCGGCGTCCTGCGCGCGCGCTGTGCCGACCTTTTCGACGGCAATATCATCGACCGCCCGGCGGTGCGCACCCTCGATGACCTCAAGGCCGCCGCGCGCGAGGCGCGCGAGCGCGGCTTTAAGGCGATCAAAACCAACGTGCTGCTGTTCGATGGCAAGGGCGGCCGCCAGTTCGCTCCCGGGATGACCGGCGCCGGCGCCGGTCATCCCGAGCTCAACCTCGACGATGACGTGCTTGTGGCGCTGATCGATCAGCTCGCCGCCTTGCGTGATGGCGCCGGCAAAGGCGTGCGGCTCCTGCTCGATCTCAACTTCAACTATAAGCCGGAGGGGCTGCGGCGCATTGCCAGGGCGGTCGAGCCCTTCGACTTGCTCTGGCTCGAAATGGACCTGTTCGAGCCGAAGGCGCTGGGCCTGATCCGGCAATCGACCACGACGCCGATCGCCTCCCTAGAGACGATCCTCGGCCGCCGCAATCTCAAGCCTACCTCGAAAATTATTCAGTCGATGTGGCGATCATCGATGCGCAATGGAACGGACTCGTGGAAGCGACGAGGATGGCCGCCATGGCGGACGCCTACGAGGTCAACGTCGCCTCGCACAATTTCAATGGGCCGCTCGCCAACATCATGAGCGCGCATTTTTGCGCGGCGATTCCCAATTTCCGCATCATGGAATTCGACGTCGACGAGGTGCCCTGGAAAGCAAAACTTCTGACCAACCCATATGTTATCGAGAAGGGCGAATTGGTCCTTCCCAAAGGTCCGGGTTGGGGCACCACCGTCAACGAAGCGGTCATCGGAGCGCATCCGCCCAAGATATGAGTAGGCGCCCCGCCGCGAGCGGCACGATCCATACGGAACTTCCTCGCCACCCTTCGCGTTCTTTCATTCGTCGGTTCGGCGCCAGCGAGGGGTCTCATGCCGGCATGCCAAGTCGCTCTTGCCGCTGCCATTTTTGCACCGCTGATCCCGCTGCCGCTGCGCGCTTTTCTGCAGTCGAAGGAAGGCGTGGAGGTCGTTCGCTGGCGCCACCGCCGCTACCGCGACTCCTTCTGGAGCGGGCGCGGCGACGGGGCCGAGTGCGGCGACAGCGATTCCTCGAGCCCAAGCAGCACGATGCGCAGTCTCAACAGCGCCGCCCCTCCCACGGGGTCTGAAATCTTCGGGCCTCAGTTTCGGCGTCGCGGCGGCTGGGTGGACCCGCCGCCCCCGCGTTAGGACTGCACGCGATGCGGCCCCTCCTGCTCCGGAAGGTTCGCGAGCGCCCGTCTGCTCGTCGCGCTCTAGCTCCCGTTCGCCACGCTACTGCGGGCCCACCCGAAGGTCGAAGCCGTCTGCCGCCGCCGCGCGCGGGCGCGTTTTGGCTGCGGCGGATGCACATCGTGGTCGCAGCGCTCGCTTCGCTCATCATCGTTCCCGTGGCCTACGTCGTCTATTGCATTGCCACCATCCCGTCCGACGGAGGGCTGGTGATCGAACCGACACCAAGCGCGCTCATTGTCGAGGCGGCCGACGGCCAAGTCTTTGCCACGCGCGGCGTGTTCAAGGGCGACAAGCTCACCGCACAAGACATACCCGCCAATCTTTCCCGCGCGATCGTTGCCATCGAGGACCGGCACTTCTACGAGCACGGCGGGTTCTACCTTCCCTCCATGCTGCGCGCCGCGATTCGCAACATGATTTCGGGAAGTGCGCACGAAGGCGGAAGCACGATCACGCAGCAGCTCGCGCGCATGACGTACCTCTCCCCCGAGCGCACCATCAAGCGCAAGGTCCAGGAGGCGGTTCTTGCGCGCTGGATGGAGCGTCGCCTCGGCAAGGAAGAGATCCTTTCGCGCTATCTCAATACCGCCTACTTCGGCGCCGGCGTCTATGGCGTCGACGCCGCCGCGAAACGCTACTTCGGCAAGACTGCGAAGGAGTTGTCACTGAGCGAGGCGGCGATGCTGGCGGGCCTCGTGCGCTCGCCTTCGGCGCTTGCGCCCACGCGCCATCTCGAGAGCGCGCGGCAGCGAGCGTCACTGGTGCTCAAGGCAATGGTCGAAACCGGCGCGATCTCCCGTGAACAGGCGGAGGCCGCGCGCCAACATCCGGCCACCTTGCGCGTGCCGCCGGATAATCCGCCGGGGACAAATTATTTCGTCGACATGCTCGGGAGTGACCTGAAGCAGCTTGTCGGTGCTCCATCCAAGGATTTGACGCTCCGCTCCACGCTCGACCTCAACGTGCAGAGCATCGCCGAAAGCGTCATCGCGCGTCGGCTTAAGGCCGAAGGCCGCGCCAAGAGAGTGACTCAGGCCGCCCTTGTGGCAATGGCTCCGGACGGTGCCATCCTGGCGATGGTGGGCGGCCGCGACTACACCGAAAGCCAATTCAATCGGGCGACCCAGGCGAAGCGGCAACCGGGCTCCCTCTTCAAGGTCTTTGTCTATCTCGCCGCCTTCCAAAAGGGTCTCGACCCGCAGATGACCGCGGTCGACCGACCAGTACAGATCGGCAATTGGGAGCCGGAGAACTACGGCGGCCGCTTCCACGGCGTGGTCACGCTGCGCACCGCCTTCGCCCATTCGATCAACTCGGTTGCGGTACAGATTGCCGACGCCATCGGAATTCGCAGCGTCATCGATGTGGCACGCAAGCTGGGCTTGCAATCGGAACTGCCGGCGGTGCCGAGCCTCGCGCTCGGTGCGGGCGAAGTCACGCTGCTGGAGATGACGCGTGCGTTTGCGGCGATCGCGGCCAACGCGGAACGCGTGGAATCCTACGGCATTCGCAACGTTCGCAACGGTGATCAAGTGCTGTTTGCGCGGCAAAAGTCGGAGCTGCAGCCGGCGAGCAATCCAGCCGCGCGGTCGGCCATGCATGACGTTCTCGCAAGCGTCGTTCGCGAGGGCACGGCTCGGGGGGCGAGGATCGGCGTCCCTGCCGAGGGAAAGACGGGGACGAGCCAGAGCTATAAGGACGCATGGTTCATCGGATTCACCGACGATATCGTCGTCGGCATATGGGTGGGCAATGACGACAACACCCCGACCAGAGGCGTGACCGGCGGCGATCTGCCCGCGCGCATCTGGAACGAATTCGTCACCCAAAGCGCCGCGGCTCGGGCCAAGGCGGTTCGGGCGCAACCGCGCGTCGCGGCGCTCTCGGCCCCTGCCGCAGGCGACATCCCATCGGCGCCGAGCGCGGGCGTCGTTCGCGGCGTTCCCACTGTGCAGACTACGGGGATCCTGGAAATCCAGGGGCGCGTCGTGCTGTTGTTTGGAGTCGAGGGCGTGCGCGGCCGCCCGGCGCGCGAGTTCACCCGCTACCTCGGCAGTCGGGAAGTGGCATGCGAGCCGGCCGGCAGCGGCAATGCGTACCGGTGCCGCGCCGGAAATCAGGATCTGTCCCGTGTCGTTCTATTCAATGGGGGCGGCCGCGCGGCTGCGAATGCGACAGAGGACCTGCGTGCGCTCGAGCAGCAGGCGCGCGCAAGCCGGGTCGGCATCTGGAGCGGACGGGAAGCGGACGATTAGGCTCGTCCCAAGTCAACTACATCGCTGAACCCTGACCCCCGGATAATTTGCTTCAGCCGGTTCGGCAATTTCGACCGTGCTCACATTCGAGAAGACGTTCGCAGCCACGTCGCTCAGCACGTCGTGGGTCAGTGGAGTGAGCGGCCGGTTTTTGTCGGCACATTTCACGGGAATTTCGAAACTCCAGGAGTGCAGCGACGCGCCGCCTTTGGCACGAACGTTGAGGTTCAATTTTGCGTCCTCGGAGGTGGCATAGCCAAGGGAGGAAACGTTGCCAGTGAACGTCATCTTCACTTGGCCTCCGGTTTGTTCGCGAAGGAACGCCACGGAAATATTCGTGATCTGGAAGCGCGGTTCGTTCGGCTTGTCCTTGGGGTGGGCGGTCGTCATCAGGATCGGGCGGAAGCGCAACAGGCAGGCTTCGCGGATCGCCGCGATCGGCGGCATATGGTGGTCGCGTTCGGCCACGATCGCGAAATCCACCAGCATGATGCCGTTCTTCTTGACGATGCCGATCAACAGGATGATGCCGATGATCCGGATTGACCTTCTTGTAGCTCGGTGGCGCGGTCATTAGTTTGCGGGATGGTTCGCATGCTTGCGACGGGAACGCTGCTGCTCGTCGACAACATCATCGACCAAGCCACCGCCACGCATGGTCGTCAATGCCGTCGCTTTTGTTTTCACGAGCCTGTTGGTTCTAGCCGGCCTGTGGCTTGCCAACGGCATGATGGTGCATGCCTGAGCCCGCGGACTAGTTGGCCACGGGCCCGAGCACCTGCGCGCCGTTGCG
>DATFQX010000093.1:0-10675 GCA_035263865.1 Xanthobacteraceae bacterium | reverse complement strand
TGCCTGTGACCACAGAAGTCGGCTTACAAAAGGAAGGTGAGATCGCCGTCATCACCGTCGACAATCCGCCGGTCAACGCGCTCAAGCAGGTGGTGCGCGCCGGCCTGTTGAGCACGCTGACGCAAGCGCGCGGCGACGCGGCCACGCGCGCGATCGTGCTCGTGGGCGCGGGTCGCACCTTCATCGCCGGCGCCGACATCACCGAGTTCAGCAAGCCGTCGCAGCCGCCGAGCCTGCCCGAGATCATCGGGCTGATCGAGAATTCGCCGAAGCCGGTGATCGCGGCCATGCATGGAACCCCGCTCGGGGGCGGGCTCGAGCTGACGCTCGCGTGTCATTTTCGTATTGCGGCGCCGGGCACGCGGCTTGGCCTGCCCGAGATCAAGCTCGGCCTGATCCCCGGCGCCGGCGGCACCCAGCGCCTGCCGCGGCTCGTTGGCATGGATCGCGCCATAGCGATGATTCTCTCGGGCGAGCCGGTCCCGGCCCAGCAGGCACTCGCCGACGGCCTGATCGACGAGATTGTTGAGGGCGACCTGACCGCCGCGGCTGTTGCTTTTGCCCGCCGGGTGCTCGCGGAGAAGCGCCCGTTGCGGCGCGTGCGCGACCTTGAAGGCAAGATTGAGCCGCTGCGCGCCAATCCGGAAAAATTCGCCGAGCTTGCCGCCACCAACACGAAACGCTCGCGCGGGCTGCACGCACCTGCGCGCGCGATCGAGGCGTTGCGCTGGACGCTCGACGTGCCGTTCGACGAAGCGGTGACGCGCGAGCGCGCCACATTCACCGAACTGATCGCCGACGAGCAGTCCAAGGCCCAGCGCCACATTTTCTTCGCCGAGCGCGACGCGGCCAAGGTTCCCGGCGTCTCGAAGGATGTGCTGCCGCGCGAGATCAAGCGCGCCGCCGTGATCGGCGCCGGCACCATGGGCGGCGGCATTGCCATGTGCTTCGCCAATGCCGGCATTCCGGTCACTGTGGTTGAAGCGGCGCCCGAGGCGCTCACGCGCGGTCTCGATACCGTCGCCAAGAATTACCGCACGTCGGTGTCGCGCGGCAGCCTCACCACGGCCGAGATGGATCGCCGCATGGGCTTGTTTAACGGCGTCACCGACATCGAGGCGGTGAGCGACGCCGACATCGTGATCGAGGCGGTGTTCGAGGAGATGCCGATCAAGAAACAGGTGTTCGGCAATCTCGATCGGCTTGCCAAACCCGACGCGGTGCTCGCGAGCAACACCTCCTACCTCGACGTCAACGAGATTGGGGCGAGCACGAAGCGGCCGCAATCGGTGCTCGGCATGCACTTCTTCAGCCCCGCGAACGTCATGCGGCTGCTCGAGGTGGTGCGCGGCAAGGCCACCGCGCCGGACGTGCTCGCAACCGCGCTCGCGGTCGGCCGCAGGCTCGGCAAGGTGCCGGTGGTGGTGGGCGTGTGCCATGGCTTCGTCGGCAACCGCATGCTACGCGCGCGCAGCATCGAGGCCGAACGGCTCCTGCTCGAAGGCACGCTGCCGCACGAGGTCGACGGCGCCATCGGCGAATTCGGTTTTCCGATGGGGCCGTTCGCCATGAGCGATCTCGCCGGCCTCGACGTGAGTTGGCGCATGCGCAAGGCACAAGGCGTGCGCGCCGAGATCGCAGACTCGCTGTGCGAGGCCGGCCGCTTCGGCCAAAAGACCGGCAAAGGATTCTATCTCTACGAGGCCGGATCGCGCTCGCCGCGGCCGGATCCGAAGGTCGAGGCGCTGATCGTCGGTGCGAGCGCGCGGCTCGGTGTCAAGCGGCGCTCGATCGGCCGGGAGGAGATCATCGAGCGGCTGATCTACCCGATGATCAACGAAGGCGCGCGCATTCTCGAGGAGGGGATCGCGCTGCACTCGGGCGATATCGACGTGATCTGGATCCACGGCTACGGCTTTCCGATCTGGCGTGGCGGACCGATGCACTATGCGGACACCGTCGGGCTTTCCCGCATCCGCGATCGGCTCGCTCGGCTCGCACGCGAAAGCGGCGACGCGCGGCATGAGCCGTCGGCGTTGCTCAACCGGCTCGCGAACGAGAACGGCAGCTTCTGCGCGCTCGCCGCGAAAGGCGCGTGATGGGCGCCGGCCGCCCCTTTGTGTGGGAGAAGTCCTATCCCGCCGGGGTGCGCTGGGACGCGCCGATTGCGACCTCGACGATACCGGAGCTGCTCGATCGCGCGGTCGCGCAATTCGGCGACCGCGCGGCGCTGGAATATCGTGACCGCCGCATCAGCTATCGGGAGCTGGCGGCTTCGGCCGATCGCGCCGCGGCTGCATTCCTGCGTCTGGGCACCAACGCTCCTGTCGCGCTCTATCTTCCCAATACGCCCTATCATCCGGTGAGTTTCTTCGGCGCCATGCGCGCCGGCAAATGCGCGGTGCAATTGAGTCCGCTCGACGCAAAGCGCGAGCTCGCCCATAAGCTTTCCGACAGCGGCGCACGCACGATCGTTACAACCAACCTGTTCGGGTTGGCGGCCAAGGCGCTCGAGCACGCCGCCGCCGGACATGTCGACCGCGTGATCGTCGGCGACGATGCGGCGTGGGGCGCGGCGGCGTCCGCGACCGATCCTATTCCCGACCACAAGTGCGTCCTCGCGTTCGAGCGATTGATGGCGGACAGTCCCCCGCCATCCGCTTGGCCCGCAGTTTCGCCGAACGATTTCGCACTACTGCAATTCACCGGCGCAACCACGGGCGTGCCCAAGGCCGCGATGCTGACGCACGGCAATCTCACCGCCGCGGTGTCGAGCTATTTGGCCTGGGTGGGCGGGCAGCGACAGCCCGACGCCGCGCCAGAGCGGGTCGTGATGGTGTTGCCGCTCTTTCATATCTACGGCCTCACCAGCGTGCTGCTGCGCCATCTCGCCTCCGGCAACGAATTGCTGCTGCGGTCACGCTTCGACGTCGAGGCAGTGCTGCACGACATTGAGGTCAAACGTGCCACCGCGTTTTTCGGCGTTCCGACCATGTGGATTGCGCTGCTCGATCATCCCGACCTTGGGTCGCGCGATCTCGGCTCCTTGCGCCGTTGCGCCTGCGGCGGCGCGCCGCTGCCGGTCGCGGTGGCGGAGCGCTGCCAGCGCGTGCTCGGGCGGCCGCTGACCAACGGCTGGGGGATGACCGAGACGGCGCCGGCTGCAACCTCTTCGCCGCTCGACGGACGGTCGAAACCGGGATCGATCGGCTTGCCGCTGCCGGGAATCGTGGTCGAGGTGGTCGCGCTCGACGATCCGCAGCGCGTGCTCGCGCCCGGCGAGGTGGGCGAGTTGCGGGTCAAGGGCGCGAACGTGATGCGGGGCTATTGGAACCAGCCGGCGGAGACCGCCGCCGCGTTTGCCGACGGTGGCTATCTCAGCGGCGACATCGGCTACATGGACGAGGACGGATTCTTCTTCATTGTCGATCGCAAAAAGGACATGATCATCTCCGGCGGGTTCAACGTGTATCCGCAGGTCATCGAGAATGCGATCCACGAGCACCCGGATGTGGAGGAGGCGCTGGTGATCGGCGTGGCCGACACCTATCGCGGCGAGGCCGCCAAGGCCTTCGTGAAGCTGCTGCGCGGCGCGCCGCCGCTGACCCTCGAAGCGTTGCGCGCGTTTCTCGCCAACAAGCTCGGCCGCCACGAGATGCCCGCCGCGCTTGAAATGCGTGACGCGCTGCCGCGCACCAGCGTCGGCAAGCTGTCGAAGAAAGAACTGATCGCGGAGGAGCGACGCAAGCAGGCCGGCGGCCTCACCGCCGCGCCGGAAGGCGCCGGTCGATCCACACTTGTAACCACCTCAGGGAGCCACTGATGCCCGACGCCGTCATCGTCTCGACCGCCCGCACCCCGATCGGCAAGGCCTTTCGCGGCGCCTTCAACATAACCCATGGTGCCGTGCTCGGCGGCCACGTGGTCGAGCAGGCAGTCAAGCGCGCCGGCATCGCCCCCGACGAGGTCGAGGACGTGGTGATGGGCTGCGCGATGCCGGAACGGGCGACCGGGCAGAACATCGCGCGGCTCTCCGCGTTGCGCGCCGGGCTTCCGGTCACCGCGGCGGGCGTCACCGTCAACCGCTTCTGCTCGTCGGGGCTGCAGACGATCGCAATCGCGGCGCAACGGATCATGACCGGCGAGGCCGATGTGATCGTGGCCGGGGGGCTTGAAAGCATCAGCCTGCTGCACGATGGCGGCAAGCGTCCGGACCCGGTCAAGGAGGACTGGCTCCTGGCGCACAAGCCGGAAGTGTGGATGCCGATGATCGAGACCGCCGACATCGTCGCCGCTCGTTACAATGTGAGCCGCGAAGCGCAGGACGAATATTCGCTCGAGAGCCAGCGCCGCACCGCGGCGGCGCAACAAGCTGGCCGCTTCGGCGATGAGATCGTGCCGCTGCCGACGCACAAGAAGGTCGTAGATAAGGAGACCAAGGCGGAGAGCATCGAGCCGGTGACGCTCAAGAGCGACGAAGGCAATCGCCCCGACACCACGCTCGAGGGGCTTGCCGCGCTCAAGCCGGTGCGCGAGGGCGGCTTCATTACGGCGGGCAATGCGAGTCAGCTCTCCGACGGCGCCTCGGCCTGCGTCCTGATGAGCTCGACCGCCGCTGCCAAGCACAGGCTCGAGCCGCTCGGCACGTTTCGCGGCTTTGCGGTCGCTGGTTGCGAGCCCGACGAGATGGGAATCGGTCCGGTCTTCGCCGTGCCGAAGCTTCTGCAGCGCGCAGGCCTGAAAATGGACGACATCGATCTGTGGGAGCTCAACGAGGCGTTTGCCAGCCAAGTGCTCTACTGCCGCGATCGGCTCGGGATTCCCCAGGACCGGCTCAACGTCGACGGCGGCTCGATTTCCATTGGCCATCCGTTCGGCATGAGCGGCTCGCGCATGACCGGGCACATTTTGATCGAGGGGCGGCGCCGGCACGCCAAGCGCGCGGTCGTCACCATGTGCATCGGCGGCGGCATGGGCGCCGTCGGCTTGTTCGAGATCAACTGACGCTTTTCGTTTCACGCGGAGGCCGCGATGGACCTGCGCTTCACGCCCGAGGAAAACGCATTCCGCGACGAGGTGCGCGCCTTCCTGCGCACCGCGTTGCCCGACCCGATCCGCCGCAAGATGGTCGCCGGCCGCCGGCTCAGCAAGGAAGACCTGGTCTCGTGGCAGCGCATCCTCAATGCCAAAGGCTGGGCGGTGTCGCATTGGCCGGTCGAATGGGGCGGCACCGGTTGGTCGCCGGTGCGCGAATACATCTATCGCGAGGAGTTGCAGCAGGCGCCAGCGCCGGATCCGTTGCCGTTCGGCGTCAACATGGTCGGGCCGGTGATCATCGCGTTCGGCAGCGAGGCGCAGAAGCGACAATTTCTGCCTCGCATCGCCAATCTCGATGATTGGTGGTGCCAAGGCTTTTCCGAGCCGGGCGCCGGCTCTGATCTCGCTTCGCTCAGAACCGCGGCCCGCCGCGACGGCGACCACTACGTGGTGAGCGGCCAGAAGACCTGGACCACGCTCGCGCAACACGCGGATTGGATTTTCTGCCTGGTGCGCACCGATCCCGCAGCCAAGAAGCAGGAGGGAATCTCGTTTCTGCTGATCGACATGAAGACGCCGGGCATCACCGTCCGTCCGATTACGACCATCGACGGCGGCAAAGAAGTGAACGAGGTGTTTTTTGACGACGTGCGCGTGCCGTTGGAGAACCGCGTCGGCGCGGAGAACAAGGGCTGGGATTACGCCAAATTCCTGCTCGGCAACGAGCGCACTGGGATCGCCCGGGTCGGCGTCTCGAAGGCGCGGCTGCGCCGGCTCAAGGAGATCGCGGCGCTCGAGCGGCTCGGCGACAAACCGCTGATCGAGGATGATCGCTTCCGCATGAAGATTGCCGCGCTCGAGGTGGAGCTCAAGGCGTTGGAGATGACGCAGCTTCGCGTGGTCGCGGCCGAGCGGCGCAACTGCAACCGCCCCGATCCCAAGTCCTCGATCCTGAAGATTAAGGGCTCCGAGATCCAACAGGCGGTAAGCGAGTTGCTCATGGAGGCGATCGGGCCTTATGCTCTGCCCGATCACGCACCGCACGAGCAGGACGAGCGCTGGAACGAGCCGCCGGTGGGCCCCGATTGGGTGGCCGGGCTCGCCGCGCAATATTTCAACATGCGCAAGGTCTCGATCTACGGCGGTTCGAACGAAATCCAGAAAAACATCATCGCCAAGGCCATCCTTGGGCTTTGAGGGCTGGGGTCGGGAATGGATTTCGAGCTGAGCGAAGAGCAGCGCCTCCTCAAGGACAGCGTCGAGCGGCTCGTCGCCGATCGCTACGACTTTTCCGCGCGGCAACGCTTCATGCAGGAACCCACGGGCTTCAGCCGCGAGCTTTGGCGTCAATACGCGGAGCTCGGCCTGCTCGGGCTGCCGTTTTCGGAAAAGGACGGCGGGATCGGCGGGGGCGCAGTCGAGACCATGATCGTGATGGAGGCGTTCGGGCGCGCGCTCGCGCTCGAGCCGTACTTCGCCACCATCGTGCTCGCCGGCGGATTTCTGCGCCTGGGTGCGAGCGCGGCGGTGCGATCATCGCTGATCCCACAGATCGTCAGCGGCGATCTGTTGCTTGCCTTCGCGCATGCCGAGCGTCAGTCGCGCTACGACCTCGCCGACGTCGCCACGACCGCGCGCAAGGATGGCTCGGGTTACGTCATCGACGGTGCGAAGACGCTGGTCATCCATGGCGATTGCGCGGACAAGCTCGTCGTGTCCGCGCGGCTTGCCGGCGGCCAACGCGAGCGTTCCGGCCTTGGATTGTTTCTACTCGATGCCGGCGCCGCCGGCGTCACGCGCCGACCGTATCCGACGGTCGACGGCTTGCGCGCCGCCGAGATGACGTTTGCCGGTGTACGCGTTGGCGCCGACGCGGCGATCGGCGAGTCAGGGAAGGCCTGGGAGTTGATCACGAAGGTCGTGGATGCAGCGATCGCGGCACTTGCCGCCGAGGCGGTCGGCGCCATGACAACGATGCACGAGCTCACCGTCGAATATCTCAAGACCCGCAAGCAATTCGGCGTGCCTATCGGCGCCTTCCAGGTGCTGCAACACCGCGCCGCCGACATGCTGATCGCGCTTGAGCAGGCGCGCAGCATGTGCCTGCTCGCCACGATGATGGCGGACGAGCCCGACGTGGTCGAACGCCGCAAGGCGATCGCCGCCACCAAGGTGCAGATCGGCCGCTCCGGGCGTTTCGTCGGCCAGCAGGCGATCCAGCTGCACGGCGGCATCGGCATGACCATGGAGCACAAGGTCGGGCACTATTTCAAACGCGTCAGCATCATCGACACGCTGTTCGGCGACGCCGACCACCATCTCGCCGAGCTCGCCCGCGTGGGCGGGCTGATCGCTGCAGCCTGAGGAGACAGCAATGTTGCCGGCCATGACGCCACGCACCGCGGAGCTGGCCAAGCGCATCTCTGAATTCATGGAGGCGTACGTCTATCCGGCCGAGCCGATATTCGCGCGGGAGCTCGATGCCGCCGCCGATCGTTGGGACGAGCTGCCGGTAATGGCGGAGCTCAAGGCGAAGGCGAAAGCCGCGGGACTGTGGAACCTGTTCCTGCCCAAGCGCCACTATCCCGACGCGCTAAGCAATCTCGAATACGCCCCGCTGTGCGAGCTGATGGGGCGCTCGCCGATCGGCTCCGAGCCGTTCAACTGCTCGGCGCCCGACACCGGCAACATGGAGACGCTTATTCTCTACGGCAGTGACGAGCAGAAGGAGCGCTGGCTCAAGCCGCTCATGGAGGGCGAGATCCGCTCCTGCTTCGCGATGACCGAGCCGGCGGTCGCATCGTCCGACGCCACCAATATCCGCGCCGAGATCAGGCGCGACGGCGACCACTACGTCATCAACGGCCGCAAATGGTGGACGTCGGGCGCGATGGACCGCCGCTGCAAGATCGCGATCGTGATGGGGCTCACCAGTCCAAGCGCCGAACCATACCGGCGCCAGTCGATGGTGCTGGTGCCGCTGGATACACCTGGTGTGAAGGTGGTGCGGGCGTTGAGCGTGTTCGGCTACGACGACGCGCCGCACGGGCACGCCGAGGTCGTTTTCGACAATGTGCGGGTGCCGGTGTCCAACATCCTGCTCGGCGAGGGCCGCGGCTTCGAGATCGCGCAGGGCCGCCTGGGGCCGGGCCGCATCCACCATTGCATGCGGCTCATCGGCGTGGCCGAACGTGCGCTCGAGACGCTGTGCCAGCGCGCGCTCGAGCGCACCCCGTTCGGCCGCACAATCGCCGACCACGGCGTCACCCGCCACTGGATCGCCGAATCGCGCATGGAGATCGAGCAGGCCCGGCTGCTCACGCTCAACGCCGCGCACATGATGGATACGGTCGGCAACAAGGCCGCGCGCGCCGAGATCGCGATGATCAAGGTGGTGGCGCCGAACATGGCGCAGAAAATCATCGATCGCGCCATTCAAGTGTGCGGCGGTGGCGGCGTCAGCCAGGATTTCCACTTGGCCTATGCGTGGGCGCGCACGCGCGCGCTGCGGCTTGCCGACGGGCCGGACGAGGTCCACCGCGAGACCATCGCCAAGCACGAGCTGCGCAAATATCTGTCCAACGCCAATCGGAAGCGCCATGACGGCTGAGGCCGAGCAGCGTAGAGAGGCCGCGATCGAGACGCTGCCGGAAACCATCCCGGTGCGCGAGGCGCACCGCTTCGACACCAAGCCGCTCGCCGTTCTGCTCGCACATCGTCTCGATGCGCGCCTCGACGAGGTACGCCAGATGCGCGGCGGGCAATCCAATCCGACGTTTCTCCTTGTCACCGATCGCGGCGAATTGATCTTGCGCAAGCAGCCGCCGGGAAAGCTGTTGCCGTCCGCGCACGCGGTCGATCGCGAATTTCGCGTGCTGTCCGCGCTCGCCGGGACCGATGTGCCGGTGCCGCGGCCGTTGTTGTTCTGTGACGACCGCAACGTGATCGGCACGCCATTCTACGTGATGGAGCGTCTGCGCGGGCGCATCTTCTGGTCGCCGGCGCTGCCGGAGCTTCCACGCGAGGAACGGCGTCCGATCTATCTCGCCATGTGCGAGGCGCTGGCGCGGCTACATCTGGTCGATTGGCAGGCGGCCGGGCTCGCTGACTTCAGCCGGCCCGGCAACTACTATCTACGCCAGATCAATCGCTGGACGCGGCAGTGGCAGGACTCCAAGACGCGCGAGAATCCGTCGATCGACCGGCTCGTCGAATGGCTGCCGCAACACATTCCCCCCGGCGACGAGACCACGATCTGTCACGGCGATTTTCGCCTCGACAACATGATCTTCCATCCGACCGAGCCGCGCGTCATCGGCATCCTCGATTGGGAGCTCTCGACGCTCGGTCATCCGCTCGCCGACCTCGCCTACAACTGCATCTGCTACAACATCTCGCCCGATCACTATAAGGGCCTGCTTGGCTACGACCTTGCCGCGCTTGGCATCCCGGACCAGGACGAATATGTGCGCGCCTATTGCGCACGCACCGGGCGCACGCAAGCCATCACGCCGTTCCATCTTGCCTTCGTGCTGTTCCGCATCGCGGTCATCCTCGAAGGCGTGCTGGCGCGCGCCAAGGCTGGCAATGCCGCGAGCAGCGAGGCCGAGGGGACCGGATCGCGCGGCCGCGCCGTTGCCGATCGCGGCTGGGAGCTTGCGCGTGCGGCCGCGCTCTAACCGCAACTATCGGCCTTTCATGTCCCACCAATAGAATCCATTCGCCGTGCCGGTACCGGCGGGCGAACGATAACAGGGTACATAGTCGATCTCGTGCACCTCGGCACTGGCGCCCTCGAGCAGGTCCGCGAGCGAAATCCAGGACTTCAGCTCCGACGTGCCGGACTGAAGGTCCTTGAGCGGAATCGACGTGAGGTAGTCCTTGTCCCGGCTTTTCAAGGCGCCGACGAATTTCCGATCGAACTCTTCATCGATCACAAAATGGCTCATGCCGCCGGACGCGAATACAGCCACTCGCTACTCCGAGGGCCATGATTCGATCGCCTCTTTGATGACCTGACCAAACCGGTAGGAGCGCTTCGCCGTCGATTGGTTCGGCGGGAAAAACGTATTCTGATACACCGGCACGTTGGGCGTCGAGCGGCCACGCCGCTGCCGAGCCGGCAAGCAGTGTGATGAACTCGCGCCGTTTCACTGCCTTGTTCCTCCCGTGCTTCCCGACGGAGAGGATAGCAAAGGGCTGTTGCGATGCGGGATTTCAATTTGCCCCATGTCGGCTGAGGGTCAAACTGAGAAGTCACGGCAGCGAGATGGCACGGCCGGTTCACCTTCAACAGCGGACATGCTTGATGAGTGTCGCCACGGCCGGTTCGTGCCATTAGCCGACATATGCGACGCAGCAAAAGACGGTCGCAATCCGTCATTCAATCACCTCGTCGGCGCGGGCGAGCAAAGTCGGCGGCACGGTGAAGCGAGCGCTCGGGCGGTTCGCAATTCAGCCTTGGTCAAAAACTTCGGATGATTGCCTTGCATACATCGCAGCAGCCAGTCGCGACCCTTTTGCAAGAGTCTCGCTGCCTGCTCTTCATGACAGACATCTTCGGATGTGACAGAGCTTGGCTTGTGCTGGCAATAGAGACAAAGCCCCTCGGAGGAAACGCTCACAATTTCTGGAGCTA
>DATFQX010000092.1:0-2257 GCA_035263865.1 Xanthobacteraceae bacterium | reverse complement strand
TCTCAAAGCGTGCTCTTCAAAATGCTCAGGGCTTACACAGCACAGTTTTTGGGTCTCATCTGACTGAAACAAGGAGAGCTGGAAGTACTTTTTCTCAGCAAGCCTAAGATTGTCGGGCATTTGTAGCACCTCCGCGAAACCCGACTTTGACACTGCCTGGATGCATGGACGGGAATTCCCGAGGCACAACAAGGAACATACGGCTGAGGCCGGAACGGGCCGTGTATCTAGGGACTCAGGCGAGCTGAAGGACCGGCGGGGGCTTTGGAATCTTTAGTGATTTTAATCGCTTGAGCGCGTTGGGCCCGGGTTCGGTGACCTGCCAGACAGTCCCGTTCGGGCTGGACAATTGAGCCAACTTGATCTGCTTCAGATCATCGCGGATGTTGCGCCAAGTATCGCCGCAGGCCTGCTCGGCGATGCGTTCGAGCCGCAGCGACAGCACAGTGAGTGAAACGTGCGCGTGGATGCGGTGCGGCGCCCAGTGGTAGACGGGACGTAGCTTCAAGCCACTCTTGAGCATTCGCCAGGCGACTTCCACCCGTTGCAACTGCTTGTAGCCGAGTGCGAGATCAGCGGCGCTCAACGTGTCGTCGTTGCTGTGCACGACGAACTTGCCATCGAGTCTGGCGAGCGCCTGGACGTTGGCCTGATCGATGCGCGGGTGACCGCTCGGGGTCAGCCGGATGTAGCGACCATAGCGTCCCGAGGCGCGCAGCTCGCACACGCGTTTACTGTGCGAACCGCCGTTCGCTTCGTGCAAACACTCGATCTCCGCGGCGAGCTCGGCGAGAACCGCCTCGCGATGGCGGGCCTGTCGCTCGGCCTCCTGCGGGTTGTGGCAGACCACGTAGCGGCGACGGCGCTCGCCGTCGCCGATGATAACCTCCTTGACCTGAAGGTTGTCGGCGACCTCCTGGTAGCGCCCGGGACGGGTGATCACCTCGCGAGCGACCTCGCCGCCGTGGTAGATCGGCATACAGACGATGTATTTGCCGCCGGCGCGGGCGAGCGCGGCCAGGTTCTGCGCGCTGACCATGCCGGCATCGCCGACGAAGACGCAGCGGCTCAACTGCCAGCCCTTGAGGTCGTCCTTTACGGAGGCCACGGTCGTCACATCCACCGTGTTGCCGGGGAAGATCCAGTGCCGCAGCGGGAAGCCGTCGCGCGTCACCGCCAGGCCGATCACGATCTGCGGTGCATCGGTGCGGCCGTTCTTCGAATGCCCGCGCTTGCGCGGCGCGCGATAGATCTTGCCACCGGCCGCCCGGCTGCCATGCACTTCGTCACCGGGTCCGACACCGCGATCGGGTTCGTCGATCTCGAAGTGCAGCGATGTGGTGTCATAGAAGACCAACTCCACATCGAGGTTCAGAAGATCGGCCATACGGAAGTAGATCGCCTTCTCAATCGTCTCTTTGTTGGCCTCGAGGAAATCCATCGCCCGATAGAGGTGCTGGAGCTTGAGTCGCTGTGCGCCCTCTATACGAATGTCCTCGCTGAGCCACTGCTCGTAGCAGTAGAGTTTGGAGGAAGGGGCGAGCGCGCGGTTCGCCACCATGGCGAACAGCGCCCGCTCGACATCGAACTCGAACCGCCGCTTGCCGAGCACCTCGCCAATCACCTCGCCGATGCCGAGGCGGCGCCAGAGCTGCTCCAGTACGTAGAGATCCCCGTAGCTATAGGCCTCAACGAGCCGCCAGGCGGGGTTGTCGGCGACGATCTCCTCAGGGGCGCAGCGGCGCAGGATGCTGCGCGCAAGCCGCCGCAGCCGCTCGGTCGTCTCGGCGTCCTCGGCACGTCCGCAGTTGTAGATGATCTTGACCTGCGAGCGCTGGCTCTTCGGGTCCCAGAGGTTCTCGGCGAGCTGGAGGTGGGTGAGCAGAGAGCCGTCAGCGCGCTTCTGCCGCGATTCGCGCAAATACATGTATCCGAAGATACGCGCATACAACGCAGATATAAAGCTCCATCTTGCCAATCCATGTATCTAGGAAATTTCGCTCGAACTGGCCGCCCTCAGCGCATAACACACGGAAATCATGAGGGTTCGGCTGCCCGCCACCCCCACTATGTGCCCAGAAACTGTCAAGGTCGGGTGACAGCCTGACTTGCAATCTCTCGATAGAGACCGACAGAGATCGTTCTCCTTCGGCGCGCGCCAGCCGTACCGTTGCGCGAGCCTGCGAAACTGCTACGCGCACGTTCAACCTGTCATGGTGGGCCCATTCTCGTAACAGCTGGCTCTCGCGGATAGCCC
>DATFQX010000091.1:0-13178 GCA_035263865.1 Xanthobacteraceae bacterium | reverse complement strand
GCCGCACATACGCCTGGATCTTTGTGATCCAAGCCGTTGCGTACTACGGCAAGCTCGTCATCCACCCGGCACCGCTGACCACCCTCGCCGACCTTTGGGAACGTGCCGCCATTGGTCCGATCCCGGGTGGCCTGGTCGTTGCTGCGGGAGTGCTATTCCATGGCACATGGGCGGTACTCGCGCTCGTTACGTATCGCATCGAGATCGCCTCGCGACGCGAGCGGCGGAGCCTGATTGCTATGGGATAACGCCGATCCGCCGCACCCGCTCGCCTTGCTGCGCCCGCGCCGCGAGCGGCCACGCTGCCGCGCCGCCGAGCAGCGTGATGAAGTCGCGCCGCCTCATCACTCGATCACCTCGTTGGCGCGGGCGAGCAGCGTCGGTGGGACTTCGAGGCCGAGCATCCTGGCGGTCTCGTGGTTGATGACTAACTCGAACTTCGATGACTGCACGACCGGCAGTTCCGCCGGCTTGGCGCCCTTGAGGACGCGACCCACATAGACGCCGATCTGACGATACGCATCCCTAACGTTAGTTCCATAGCTCATCAGCCCGCCGGCTTCTGGATACTCACGCACGTTATAGACTGCTGGAAGGACATGTCGTGCCGCCAGTATAGCAAGCTGGAGGCGCCGGCTGGCAAAGAACGGATCAGGGCCGACCAGCAACGCATCGGCTTTGTTGTGAACCAGCGTCCCGAATGCAGACTCAATCTCGCGACTATCGCTCGCCTGAACGATATCGACTTGAAGCCCCATGGCAGACGCTGCCGCCGGCACATCCCTTATCGCGCGTTCCGTGGTCCGAGACTTCGGATTGACAAGTAGGCCAACACGCGCAGCAGCGGGAACAAGCTCGTGCAGCAGCCCGAGTTGTTTCGATCCCAGTTCAGTGACCAAGAAATTCACACCGGTCGCATTGCCGCCCGGCCGACTGTGGCTCGCAACGAGACCAGACGGCACCGCGGCAACTTGCAGTTTGGCATCCATGAATAGGGCGAGTTCAAGTGCCCTGCTAACGGTAAGCACGTCGGCGCGACAATGAGCCTGCAGGCGAAGTGGCTAAGCAGCTCCCGTTTCTTGCCTATAACCGATCATGTAGTTGCACGCATCGCCAATGGTGCGCCGCGTGCCGCCGTCTTTGGTTGGGAGGGGGCGGTCTAGGGCCTGGGAGAAGTACTCAAGACGCAAGAGGATCGGCCGGACGAGACAGAACGAGGTAATATGACGACGTGCCTGCGAGCGGGTTTTAGGCCCAGAAACATTGACTAAATGGTACGCGCTAGAACGGGACGCTCCTAGGGAAGGCTGTAGCGCGCTTATTTCAGGCCCGCACGGCTCCCTACCCCACGACTATGGATGGCACTATGGGCAGGTCCTTTCCACCGCAGCGAATCGTCTGTCTTACTGAGGAAACTGTGGAGACGCTCTATCTCCTCGGCGAGGAGCGGCGCATCGTCGGCGTGTCCGGTTACGCGGTGCGGCCGGCGCGGGTGCGCCGTGAAAAGCCGCGGGTTTCCGCCTTTACCTCCGCCGACTTTGAAAAAATCCTCGCGCTCGAGCCCGACCTCGTTCTCGCCTTCTCCGACTTGCAGGCCGACATCGCCGCCGAGCTGATCCGCCGCAACGTCGCGGTCCATGCCTTCAACCAGCGCGACATCGCCGGCATCTTCGACATGATGCGTACGCTCGGCGCCCTGGTCGGCGCGGCTGGGAAGGCCGAGGCGCTCGTGACAAGCCTCGAAGGGCGGCTCGGGCAAGCGCGCGGGCGCGCCGCCGCGCTCAAGCGCCATCCCCGGCTCTATTTCGAAGAGTGGGATGAGCCGATGATCTCCGGGATCGGATGGGTCGCCGAGCTCGTCGAGATTGCGGGCGGCATCGACGCCTTTCCTGCGCTATCGCAGCGCAAGAACGCCAAGGAACGCATCGTCTCCGCCGAGGATGTGATCAGCGCCAATCCCGAGATCATCGTCGGCTCCTGGTGCGGCAAAAAGTTTGTACCGGATAAAGTCGCGGCGCGGCCGGGTTTCGCCAAGATCGTCGCCGTGCGCGACGGCTTTCTGCGCGAGGTCAAGTCGCCGCTCATACTGCAACCCGGGCCGGCGGCGCTAACCGATGGCCTCGACGCGCTCGCCGCCATCATCCAGGAGTGGGCGGCGGGACACTCTGGCTAGGCTCGTGCGGATCGCGTGAGGAGAACGGTCATGACCCGGAGCAGTTGCCTCACCCGCCGCGCGGCCGCAAGACTGCTGGTAGCGGTCTTGCTGGTCGCCGCAGCGGGCGATGGAGCCAAGGCGCAAAGCGCAACCGTTCGCCTGGTCATCGATTATGGAGACGGCGCGAGCAAGACCATCACGGGTCTTCCCTGGGCGAAGGGCAGCACGGTTCTCGATGTGATGAACGCGGCCAAGAGCCGGCCACACGGAATAACATTCAGTTACATCGGCAGCGGCGCCTCCGCGTTCCTCACGCACATCGACGACGTTGCCAACGAGGGCGGAGGTAAGAAAAACTGGCAGCTGTGGGTCAATACAAGCTATGCTGATAAGAGCTTAGCTGTTTACGAGTTACAGCCGTCGGACGTGGTGTTCTGGCGTTTTACGGTGCAGGAAGGGAAATGATGGCTTTGGTCGTAAGGATCCGCTCTTCGCTGTACGCTGCCCGGATGGAGTTTTCGCGCGCGGAGCTTGCGCTGGCGATGGGCCTGGTAGCGCTCGACGTCGTGGTGCGCTTGGCGCCGCACGCGCCAAATTTCACGCCGGTGGCGGCCAGTGCGCTGTTTGCCGGCGCGGTGTTGCGAAGCCGCACCTTGGCCTTGGCCGTGCCGCTTGCGGCCATGGTCGTCAGCGATCTCGTCCTCGGTTGGCACGACTGGCGGGTCATGGGCGTGGTCTATGCCGCGCTGGCGCTTCCTGCCCTTCTAGGCATGTGGGGACGCGCTCGCGCCGCCATTGTGCTGGTCCCGCTCACCCTGTCTTCGTCCTTGCTCTTCTTTGCGACCACGAATTTCGCGGTGTGGGCGTTCACCGGGATGTACGCCCACGACTTGCACAGTCTCATGCACTGCTACGTCGCGGCACTGCCGTTTCTCCAGAACACCGTGATCGGCGACATGTTCTGGACCACACTTTTGTTCGGCGCCTGGTGGGGCGCACAAGCCCTGCTCTCACGCGACCGGCCGCAAGCTGCCGTGCATCGCATCGCGCGGCGAGGGTAACGTCCACCCGCACTGATCTAACCCAAAAGCGACCATAGATCGCGCGCGGCTTTTTTGATCTTTGCTGCGAGCGTTGCCGGCGGCTCGTCCTCGTGCGCCAGCCGCAGGCCGACGCTCGCGAGCCGTCCGTCCGTCACACGATGCGCCACCAGCGCGATTGGCCCGAGCGGCACGACGTCGCCTTGCTTCGGGCGTCGTTTGATCTCCTCGGCGAAGTAATCCGACAGCGTAATCTCGGCGGCTTCCGGCGCGATCGAGAGCCCGTAAATGTCCGCGAGCGCGCCGAGCGTGACGTCGCCGGACACGAAGAAATCCCCGAGCAGCCGCGGATCCGGCGCGGCCGGCGGCGGCATGTCGACGAAAAACCGATCGAGCGCCTGCGCCTTCTCCGGCGGCGCCAGCACGTAAACGTAGTCGCCGGGCCGTACCGGCTGCGATTCCTGCGGGCTAAGAATCTTTTGCTCGCGCACGACCAACGTCGGTCGCGCCCAGGACGGCAGCAGCCCGCGCTTGAGATAAGGGCTGTTGGCGGCGACGGGATAACCCACGATCTCCTGCTCGAGTTGCCCCGGCAGGTCGAGCTCGACCCGCCGCGGCAATCGATCATGCCGCGGCAGCGCGATATGTAACTGCCGCGCAGCCGCGGCAATTGTCCAGCCCTGGACGAGGAGCGAGGTCAACACCACCACGAAGGCGATGTCGAAATAGAGGTGCGCGTTCGGCAATCCGATGAGCAGCGGGATCGAGGCGAGGAAGATGCCGACCGCTCCGCGCAAGCCGACCCAGGAAATGAAGGCCTTCTCCCGCCACGCAAAGCGAAACGGCGCGAGACAGGCGAAGACGGCGGCGGGACGCGCGATGAACATGAGCACGACCGCCACCGCCAGCGCCGGGAAAATACTGTCGATGAGGCGCATCGGCCACACGAGCAGGCCGAGCAGCACGAACATCACGATTTGCGCAAGCCACGTGACGGCATCGAGAAACACCACCACGGTGTTGTGCGCGCGCGTCGGCCGATTGCCAACGACGAGGCCGGCGAGATAAACGGCGAGAAAGCCCGAGGCGTGCAGCACCGAGGCAAGGGCGAAAATGACCAGCGCGCTCGTGGTCACGAACGGCGCGTGCAGGCCCTGCGCCAGCGCCAGCCGGTTGAGCACGACGACAATGGCGCGTCCGCCGAGAGTGCCGATGACAGTGCCGAGCGCGGCCTGCTCCGCGAGCATCGCGAGCACGTGCTGCCAGGAGCGATCGCCGACGGTGAGAAACTCGACCAGGATGATGGTCAGCAACACCGCGAACGGATCGTTGCTGCCGGATTCGACCTCCAGCGTCGCGCCGACGCGCGGGCGCAGGCGCAGGCCACGGGCATGGATCAGAAAGAACACCGCCGCGGCGTCGGTCGAGGCGATGACGGCGCCCACCAGCAGCGCCTCAGTCCAGCTCATGCCGAGCAGAAATTTCGCGACCGGAGCCGTCAACGCCGCCGTCAGCAGGACGCCGACCGTAGCGAGCGTAACCGCCGGCGCCAGCACGCTGCGAAACGTGGCAAAGCGCGTGCGCAAACCGCCGTCGAAGAGAATGAGCGCCAGCGCGATCGAGCCGACCACATAGGTGGTGCGCACGTCGTCGAACTGAATTCCGACCGGGCCGCCCTCGCCCGCGAGCATGCCCACGATCAGGAACACGAGCAGCAGCGGCGCTCCGAAGCGCATGGCGACCAAGCTCGACATGATGCCGGCCAGGACCAGCAGCGCGCCGAACAGAATGCCGATGCTGATTGCGTCGAGAGCGGCCATGCGTGCGAATCCTCGGCTTCCCATTGGTAATGCGCACGGCTCGCGCGGCAACTATTAATTATCGTCGGGCATGCGCAGGCTTGCCCTCGGAAGGAACGTCTTGACCTCCGGTCGGGGTTTCGGCTGACGCAGAGGAAATGACCCCCACGACCCCCGCCGTCGTCCCCGCGCAAGCGGGGACCCATATTCCAGAGGCCGGTGGTCTTGGGTCCCCGCTTTCGCGGGGCCGACAGTATGGTGGGAGCGCGTTAGATCCCGCTCAGCGCCCGCCGCGGCAAATAATGGAGCACACGCTGCTCCACGAGGATTACGGCGAGATAGGCGATGCCTCCGACCACGGTCAGCATGAGGATCGCGACAAACACCATCGCGGTATTCGCTTGGCCTTCGCCGAAGGCCAGCAGATAGCCGAGCCCGAGGTTGCCCCCAACCAGTTCGCCCACCACGACGCCGACGACGGCAAGCGTCGAGGCGATGCGCAAGCCGGCGAACAACGGCGGCAGCGAGGCCGGGAATTCGATCTTCCAGAAAATCTGCGCGCGCGTCGCCCTGAATGCCCGCGCCAGGTTGATCATGTCCGGGTCGACGGTGCGGATGGCGGTCAGCACATTGACCATGACCGGGAAGAACACGATGAGAATGGCGACGAGGATCTTGGGATAGACGGTAAAGCCCATCCAAAGAATGAACAGCGGCGCGAATGCCACCTTGGGCGCGATCTGCAGCGCGAGAATGTAGGGCGAGAGCGCAAACTCGGCGGTCGGGGACATGCCGAGCACGTAGCCGAAGAACGCGCCGAGCAGACTGCCGAGCAGGAAACCCGCGATCACCTCGGCGGTGGTCACCCCTGTATGCATCATGAGCCCGCTCACTGCCAGCATGCGCAAGAATTCCTCGAATACCGAGGACAGGGGCGGGATGATGAAGATAGGGATGCCGAGAATGCCCGGTCCCCACTGCCACGCCGCCAGCACGACGACCAGCAAGGCCAGGCTGGCCGCCGTTCCCTTGCGCAGCAGCCAGGAATTGCGGTTCACGCCGATGCCCCCGCCTGCTCTGCGGCTTGACTGATGTCGAGCCGATCCATCAACCGCGCCACATAGTCGTTGACTTTCGGCGCCTGGCGCCGCGCGATCGGATCCTCTCGCAGCGGCAGCTCGACGCGGATTTCCTCGATGATGCGCCCCGGCCGTCGGCTCATCACCAGCACGCGATCCGATAGCGTCACCGCCTCGAGCAAGTCGTGGGTAATCAGCAGCGCGGTCTTGCCCGCACGTTCGAGTGTCTGCGCGAGCTCGCGCTGCAGCACCATGCGGGTCTGCGCGTCGACGGCCGAGAACGGCTCGTCGAGGAGCAGCACGGATGGATCGACCGCGAGCGTGCGCGCGAGCGCCACGCGTTGCCGCATGCCGCCGGACAACTGGTGCGGATAGTGGCCGGCAAATTCAGCGAGATTGAAGTTTTCCAGCAACGCCTGCGCGCGCCGCTTGCGCTCGGGCAAAGCGAGGCGCTGGATTTCGACGCCGAACATCACGTTTTCGAGCACAGTGCGCCAGGGCAGCAGCAGATCCTTCTGCAGCATGAAGGCCACGTGCGCGTTCGGACCTTGCACGCGCTCGCCGTCGACGAAGGCTGCGCCCTCGCTCGGCGTGTAAAGACCCGAACCAATGTTGAGCAGCGTTGATTTGCCGCAGCCGCTGGGGCCGATGAGGGAAACGACTTCACCATCACGAACGGCCAGGCTCACCCGCTCCACCGCGGCCAGAGTTTTCCCGGACGCTGCCGCGAAACGCATAGTCACATCGCGGTATTCGAGCCGTACCAGATCCGACATGGCGCAAAACTCGTCGGGACAAACGATGCCTTGCCTGCGCGCTCGTATTACAGAACGATACCATGGCGTATAGTGGCAGACGGCGAAACGTGGCCGGCAAGCCTCCTGCGCCGAGGGAGAGGGAGACATGTCCGCAAGTGAGATGAAAATATCCCGCCGCCTGTTGATGGCCGGCGGCAGCGCGTTTGGCTTAGGACTGCTGAGCGCGCCGGCGTGGTCGCAGACGCTGGAAAAGGTCACATACCTGTTTCCGGCGCCGCCGATTCTGCCCGCCTTCGGCCCGATCCAGCTCGCGCAAGGCAAGGGCTACTTCACGGCTGCGGGGCTCGAGGTGGGCTTCGCGGTCGGTCGCGGCGGGGTCGACGTGGCGAAGCAAGTGGGCGCCGGCAACGCTCCACTGGGCGGGATCGTCGCGGACGGGCCGATCATGGTGCGCGGCAACGGCGTCCCGGTGAAGATCGTCGCAGTGTTCGGCGGGAAGGGATTCATGCAGCTGGTCGTGCGCGAGGATTCCGGCATCGAGAAACCGGCCGACCTCAAGGGCAAAACCATCACGGTCATGTCGTACCAAGACACGACCTTCTACGCGCTGCTCGGCTTGCTCGCGAGCGCGGGACTGACGCAAGACGATGTAAACATTCAGTCGGTGGGTCCCACCGGCGTTTGGGAATTCGTCGCCACCGGAAAGTCCGTTGGCATGGCGGGCGTGCCGGACTGGATCCCGCCGGTGCAGGCTGCAGGCGTGAAAGTCAAGGTGATCCCGACCGACGAATACTTCCCGCACATGGCGCAGGGCATTGCGGCATCCGATCAGATCATCAAAGAGAAGCCGGAAATGGTGCGCAAGTTCGTGCACGCGGCGCTGCACGGCATGAAGGACATTATGAATGATCCCGACAAGGAAGCGGACAATTTCGTGCGCTTCGTACCGGACTGGAAGGGAAAGGAAGGCGCCGTGCGATTCGCGTTCAACATGTACACGAAGCTGGTCTATCCGGGGCAGAAGGAGTTGGGCCAGGTCAACGCGGAGCGGCTCGCCAAGCTGCAGGACTTCTATCTCGCCAAAGGCTTCATCCAGAAGGCGACCCCGGTCGAGGAACTCTACAGCAACGCATTCATCAAATAGAGATCGGACGCGCAGCGATACCGCACGTTCTCACGCATGCGTATTTCGTTAATCTGTGTCCCGGATGCGGTGCAGCGTGTAGCGGTGCACCGCTGATCCCGGGACCGTCAAGAACTCAGCCCCTAACGGTCCTGGGTCTGCAGCGCACCACCATAGCCCGCGAAGACGAGCGTGAACCGCCCGGGACACGGTTGCGCTATTTCTTATAGCCGTCGGTGCCCTGCCAGCCATGTTTTGAAATATCGAAGATCACCCCATCCGGGTCCTTGAACTTGCGCTCGAAATTGCCGTGGCGCTCATCGCCGAGGTCGAAGAAGAACTTGCCTCCGTTGGCCTCGATACGCTTTTCTGTTTCGGCGAGATCGTCGACCTGGAAGCCGAAATGATGCGCGCCGACGAACGTCGCGCCTTCCTTGAGGTCGGACGCCTTGCTGCCAGCCTTCCCGGTAAAATTGAGCAGCGCGAGATTGATGACGCCGTCGGTCATGTAGATCGCGGAGCCGATCTCCAGATCCTCACGCCCGACGCGCTTGAGGTCGAACACGTCGGCGTAGAACTGCGCCGCCTTTTCGAGATCTTTCACGCAGACTGCAAAGTGGCGCAGACGTGCCATGGCCGTCCTCCTCGCGAACGCAGCTCTTGCGGCCCATCATAGCGCCAGCTTCTCCGCGAGTGCTACCCTCGATCGCGCCGTGTCTTAGGACAGGTTGATGAAACGACATGCCGAAATCGCCGGCGCGGGGTTTGCTGGCCTGACCGCCGCGTGCGCGCTGGCGCAGCGCGGCTGGAGCGTGCGCGTGCACGAGCGCGGGGAGCAGCTGCGCACCACCGGCGCGGGCATCTATATTTACGAGAACGGGCTGCGCGTGCTCGCGGCGGTAGGCGCCTATGAGCAGGCGGTCAGGGGTGCACCGCTCGTCCATACCCGCGAGGTGCGCGACCATCGCGACCGGCTCATTTCGGTGCATCACTGGAAGGACAGCCGCGTGTTCAGCATCGTGCGCCAGACGGTCATCGACGCGCTCGCGGCGGCGGCAAGGCGCGCCGGCGCCGAGATCGTCACCGGCTCCGTTGCCGCCGGCGCGAGTGCCGAGGGCGAACTGGTGCTGGCGCATGGCCGCAAGCTCAAGGCAGATCTGATCATCGGCGCCGATGGCAGCAATTCCGCCGTTCGCGAGGCGGTCGGCCTCTTGTCGAAGCGCCAGTACTTGGTCGACGGCGCCACGCGCCTACTCATTGCGAAGGCGCCGCAGGAGCGCCTGCCGACGAGCGGAGTGACGACCATCGAATATTGGTCAGGCTCGCGGCGCCTTCTCTACACGCCGTGCAGCGAAACCGAGATCTATATCGCGCTCACGATGCTCGATCGCGACCAGGTGGCCAAGGCGACGCCGGTGCGAAAGGATGCCTGGAAAGCCTCGTTCCCTCAGCTCGCGCCGTTGATTGAGCGCTTCGGCGAGCAGGGTCGCTACGATCGCTTCGATCTGATCAAGCTGCGCCGGTGGTCGGCGGGGCGGGTGGCGATCATCGGCGACGCGGCGCACGCGCTGCCGCCGAACATCGGCCAGGGCGCGGGATGCGCCATGATGAATGCGCTGTCGCTAGCGGTCTATCTCGAGCGCAATGCGGACCTGCCTGCGGCGCTTGAGATCTGGGAGCGCAACGAGCGGCCGATCACCGAGCATACGCAGCGCATGTCGTACTTGCTCGGCCTTCCGACAACATGGCCCCCCTTCCTGCGGACACTGGCGCTGGCTTGGACGGGGCGCTCGAAATGGCTGGTCGCGCAGCGCACGAAAACAGCGTTGCACCGGCCGACGGGGACAGCACCATAGCATGGCGGCTTTGGAGTAGCGTCCTCCCCGCCATGCGCTATCATCCGCAAATGCCGCTGCAGCCAGGGACCAGAGGATGAGCAATATCGAAGCTGACCTTGCTTCCTTGATTGCACCCGGTCGTGTGCACCGGCGGATCTATACCGACCCCGCCATCTTCGAGCTGGAGATGCAGCGCATCTTTGGCGCGGCTTGGCTCTATGTCGGGCACGAGAGCCAGATCAAAAATCCGGGCGACTATTTCGCGACCCGTATGGGGCGCAAACCGGTCGTTCTGGTGCGCGATGCGGAGGGAACGGTGCGCGTCATCCACAACCAGTGCGCCCATCGCGGCGCCTTGGTGGTGGCGACCAACAACGGCAACGCCGGCGAATTCATCTGCTGCTATCACGGCTGGACCTATCATCTCGACGGCCGCATCAAGGCGGTGCCGCTCAATCACGGTTACCCGCAAGGCTTCGATGCGACAGATCCGAAAATGGCCATGCTGCCGGTGCCGCGCGTGAAGAGCTACCGCGGCTTCGTCTTCGCCAGCGAGGCGACCGACGGACCGAGCCTGGAGGAGTGGCTCGGCCCGATGCGAACGTCGCTCGACGACATGATCGATCGCGCGCCCGACGGCGAGATCGAGGTGGCCGGGGGCGTGTTCAAGCACAGCTATGAGGGCAACTGGAAAGTTTATTTCGAAAATCTTTGCGACGCGGCGCATCCCCTATTCACGCACCGCTCTTCGATCGACGCAGCCCTCGAGCAATCGGACGACGTTTACAGCGACGGCGCCGGCGAGATCGCCATTCGCCAGATGCGCCAGAACGCCGCCCCCTACAGCTTCTGGGAATCGCAAGTCGGCATCTGGACCTACCCAAACGGCCACAGCTATCTCGGCGACTATCATGACGACGCCAAGCTCGTTGCCGCGTTGAACGATGCGGTGTTCCGCCAGTACATCGCAGCCTTGGAGCGCAAGAAAGGCAAGGCCGAGGCAAGGCGCATTCTCGAAGTGCGCCGCTGGAATTCAAACATTTATCCGAACGTGTCGCTGATGAGTCAGTTTCAGCAAATGCGCGTGGTGCATCCGATCGCGGTCAATCGCACGGTCGTGCACACGTACACGTTCCGACTCAAAGGCGCGCCCGAGCAGGTATTTCGCAACGCCATCAGCTTCGCCAACGTCGTCAACGGCACGGGCTCGCTCGTCCTCACCGACGATCTCGAAATCTACCACCGGCTCGACATGGGAATGTCGAGCGAAGGAGCCGAATGGCTGCAGATCGGTCGCGGCTACCAGAGCGACCTACCCGATGCGGACGGTGGCCGCCGCGGCAAGAATTCGACGAGTGAGGTCTATATCCGCAACATGCTGGACGCCTGGCTCGACCTCATGACGAAGCGGCATGCGCCACCAGTGCGCGCCGCCTCGTGACGCACTCACGCGCGCCATGGCAAAACGAGCCAAGCCTAAGACGAAGCCTGCAAACCCCAGCCGGCGCGCAGTCCTGGTGCCGCGCCATCGCGCGACGCATCGCACCGCCGAGGCATTCGACCTTGCCCGCTGCGAGCGCTTCCTGCAGCACGAGGCGCGGCTCCTCGATGAGGGCAAATTCGACGACTGGCTGGCGCTGTTCACGCCCGATGGATCTTATTGGGTGCCGAGCCAGCCGGATCAGGACAACCCGCGCGATACGGTCTCGCTGATCTACGACGACCGGCGCCTGCTCGAGACGCGCGTGCGGCGCTTGGCCAGCCCCAGAATCTATTCGCAGGAGCCGCGTTCGCGCACCAGCCGCATCATCAGCAATGTCTCGATCGAGGACGGCGATAACAACGCCTGCACCGTGCGCTCGAAATTCCTCATGGTCGAATTCCGGCGCGAGGCGCAGCGGCTGTTCGCCGGCACGGCCTTGCATCGCTTGGTGCAGGTCGATGGCCTCATTCTGATTGCCTCAAAACGCGTGGACCTGCTCAATTGCGATGCGCCGCTCGACGGCATCGTCGTGCCGTTTTGATAAGCTGACTGATCAGCAATCCCTCGTACGCTGCGCGGCACAGACGCACGGCCGCCAAGGTTGTCATTGCCGGGCTTGACCCGGCAATCCATCGTCTTAGCAAAACTTTCACGAAGAACATGGATGCGCGGGTGAAGCCCGCGCATGACGGAACAGAACTCACTCCGGTCCTGCGTATGTGCCCGCGGTCGCCGGGAACATCGATTTGACGATCTTGAGCTTCGAGATGTCGACTGTCGCATCCATGTGCAGGAAGATGGCAGCATCGCGGAAGATTTTCTCGACGCCGAAGTCGAGCATCACGCCGTTGCCGCCGTGCAGCTCGAGGCAATGCTGCGCGACCTTCAAAACCTCCTCCGAGGCGAACAACTTGACCATGTTGCAGAGCGTCTCCGCGTCGGGCGCGTTGTCGTCGACCGCCTGCGCCGCACGCTCGAGCAACGCGCGCACCGCCTCGATCCGCGTCGCCATGTCCGCAAGGCGCAGCGCCACCGCCTGATGCTTGATGAGGGTGCGCCCTCCCTGCACGTAATTCTGCACGTACTCGGCGGCAGCTTCGAAGGCATGCACGCCCACGCCTAGATTCTTCGCGGCCTGGATGATCTTGCCCGGCCTGAAATAGACGCCAGCCTTGCCCAGCGCATCGTTCTCGGCGAGCAGGTGATCTTCCGGCACACGCATGTCTTCGAACACCAATTCGCCGTTGTTCATGAAGCGGCATCCCATCGTCTCGTTGCAGCGCGCAACCGTGAGACCGGGCGTATCGCGCGGCACCAGAAACGACGACGTGCCCTGCAGCATGCCGACCTTGGGTTTGGTATTGGCATAGACGACGTAGAGGCCAGCGTCGTAGCCGTTGGAAATGAACTGCTTGCGGCCGTTGATCACCCATTTGCCGCCCTTCTTCACCGCTCGCGTCTGCATCGCGGCTTCCGGCACATTGTAGGGAAGCCAGCGATCGGAAGCGCCGCGCGGTTCGGTCAAGCAATGCGCGAGCAGAAATTGCGGATCATTGACCAGCCGGGCGAACCATTTCTCCTGCAGGTGGCGCGGCGCGAGATTGCGCAAAAGCACCGAGACCTTCCAGTTCTGCACTAGCTTGTCCGCAAGTCCCGAATCGCCGCGTGCGATCTCCTCGGAGATAAGCGCGAAGGTGCGCACCTCGCTGTTGCGCTCAAGCTCGACGCCGCCGAACTCCTCGGGCACCGCGAGCGTGCGGATGCCGATCTCGTCGGCCCGTTTAAGGATTTCCGGCGGGAGGCGCGCCTGCGGATTCATGTCCCATTCGCGCTGCCAATTGGAGCGGATGAAGGGGGTGACGACCTCGTCGACGAAATCGCGGCAGCTCTGCCGCATCAGCCG
>DATFQX010000090.1:0-3557 GCA_035263865.1 Xanthobacteraceae bacterium | reverse complement strand
GTGCAGGGGGAGGGGGAACATGAGCTTTGAAGTCGTGTGTCATGAACATCCCAATATTTTTGTGGTGAACCGACAAACATACGAGACGTACCGGTTCACCGTCGGTGAGGATGGAGCTCTCGCCCATGACGAACCGCGGTCTGACTTAGGTGAAGCCCGTCGGACTGCGATCGCGTTTTTAACTCGGAGCGATGAACGCGCCCTGCGTCGATAGCGGGTCGCCTTTCGAGGGGGCGGCATCGACCAAGACAGCCAGCCCACGGCGAGATCGTTCGCGTAGCATCCCATGCGTGGATCGAGACCATTGTCCGAGCCTAGAAGCGCGTCCGCCGCGCGGTACGGCGGCGCCGATGCTGATCCAAATCAGCACAGCCGGCGCGATCTAAGGCTCGACCTCTTCCGCGGCCTGTCACTCCTTGTCATCTTCATCGACCACATTCCAAATAATGTCCTGTCCTATCTAACGCTGCATTCGATTGCATTTTCCGATGCCGCCGAGGTCTTCATCTTTATTTCTGGCTACGCCGCTGCCACGGTTTACGGAAGGGCGCTGCAGCGGCAAGGAGGCATCGCCGCGACGGGACAGATCTATCGCCGGATTTGGCAGCTCTATGTCGCGCACATCTTCATATTCGTGATCCTTGCTGCGGAGGTATGCTACGCAACCCTCAACCTCCAAGATCAAACCTATAGCGAGGACTTTGGGATCGATAATTTTATCGACGAACCCCAAGTCGCGATCATCAAGGTTCTCTTGCTGCAGTATCAACCCCAATTCCTCGACATCCTGCCGATCTACATGATCTTGTTGGGCGTGTTTCCCGTGGTGCTGCTGCTGCTGGAGCGCTGCCTGCCCCTTCCACTCATCCTCTCCGGGGCAATCTATCTTTTGACATTGCACTTCGGTTGGCAGCCGCACAGCTATCCCGACAATGAGGGGTGGTACTTCAACCCCCTCGCTTGGCAGTTCCTCTTCGTTATTGGCGCGACTGCCGGATATTCCCGATACAATCGTCGGTTACTCCCGGCCCTAAGCTCGTGGCTTCCGAAACTTGCCGTCATCATTACGGTTGCGATCGGCATCATCAGCATTTCGTGGACCATCCACGGCGCTTATGATGCGTTTCCGGGCTTGTTGTTGCGGGAGCTCTCGCCCCTGGTCGAGGACAAAAGCAATCTCGCACCGCTACGCCTGGTCAGCTTCCTGGCACTTGCCGTAACCACGGCGCATTTCGTGGGTCAAAACAGTAGGTTCCTGCGCTGGCGTATTGCTCAATTGATTATCAGGTGCGGCCAACACTCGCTGCAGGTATTCTGTTTCGGTATCGTTCTCTCAGTACTTGGTTATATCCTGCTGACCTTCTTCCGCGACGATATTCTGATACAGCTTGCGATCGATCTCGGTGGGATCGCGCTGATGATCGGAATCGCCGCGCTCCTCACCTGGTACAAGGCTAGCAACGCAATGCCTGCCGACGCTGTGCCTACCGACGCTGTCGTTGCGGCCAGGCGGAACCTTGAGACCCGAAGGAGGAACATCGCGGAGATCGAGCGTCACGTGACCGTGTGGGCCCAGGGCCTCGGGCGAATGTGGGGCCGATCGAAGCAAAGCCGCATGAAGGTGAGGTGGCGCTCCCAGCCCTACCCGACGACTTGATAAACAAAGCCTAGCTCCCGCCACGGCTTAGCGCGCTTGCGCAATTGCCCCAGCAACTGCCGCGACCCGGCGCGTGCAGCGTCGTGTCAAAACCCGCCAACTCAACCTGCGCGTATCAACCCGCTCGTGGCTGGCGCCACGAGCGCCGACGATCAGGGCTGAAAGCGCGAGAAGATGCGGCAGTGTCCCGGACCAGCTTGCGTTCGAGTGCCGAGCCAAACAGAATGTACCGAGGAGGGTGAGCTTTCCGCCAGGGACAGGGAACGTCGCGCCTTCTGCAAGAGGAGAGGACACGCCATGACCGAGATCCAGGCTCTGGATGTGCGAATTCCTGCCGAGATCATCCACAACTGGGGCTGGTTCCTGGTCTTCGGCATCGGCTTGGCGCTGCTCGGGATTCTCGCGATCGTGCGCTCCGTGGCGGCCACCGTCGTCTCCATGCTGTTTTTCGGCTGGCTGCTGGTGATCGCGGCCGGCATTGAGATCGTCCAAGCGATCATGGTCGGCAAATGGGCCGGCCTGTTCCAACATTGGCTGGGTGCGGTCCTGTTCGGGGTGCTCGGGGCGCTGATCGTATGGCGACCGCTGGTCACCGCCGAGATTTTGACCTTGTTGATGGGGGCGTTCTTCCTGGTGGCCGGTCTGTTCCAATTGATCACCCCGTTCGTGGTTTCCCTGCCGGACTGGGGCTGGCACGCCCTCAATGGCGTCATCACATTGTTGCTCGGCATCCTCATACTGGCGCAATGGCCGGTTTCCGGGCTCTGGGTCATCGGCCTATTCGTCGGAATCGAGTTGATCTTTTACGGCGGCGCTTGGATCGTGCTGGCGCTCAGCCTGCGCTCGCTAGCTTAGTCAGAGTCCCAACATAGACACCGGCCAAACCTCTGCCGTGCGAATTCTGCGCTTGCTCTGCGCGCGTTCGTCCGGCATAGCTTTGACATGACTGATTCGGCGAAGGCCCGCGCGCCGATTCTGGCTGCGGGGGGAATTTTACTACGGGAAGGTTCCAGACCGCGCATCGCCATCGTGCGATTGCGAAGGGACAAGTCCTGGGTCTTGCCAAAAGGCAAGCTCTATCCTGGCGAGCATGCAGTTGCCGCTGCCAGGCGAGAGGTGATGGAAGAGACCGGACACCAGGTTTCAGTTCACGAATTTCTCGGTTCGATGTCGTACGCCGTCGAGGGTAACATCAAGATCGTCCAGTTCTGGCACATGCGAGCCGTCGGCGGGCCGGTGCGCGAGTTGACGTATGATATCAAGGCCGTGAAATGGCTGTCGTTGAAGCAGGCCATCGACACGCTCACGCGCGCGCACGAAAAAGTGTTCCTTGCGAATGTGGGGCCGATCGCGCTGAAGGCGGCCAAACAATCGGCGCGCGACAAGTCCACTAGGCGGTCCGTTCGCAATGGGGGCAGGCGGCGGGACCGAAGCGCACCGGGTCCAGTCGCCGAATATTCGCCTGCGGCAGGCTAGAACGCGCGAGCATCCGGCGGCGTTGCGTTGGATCTCGGCGTCTTTTGCCCGGTTTTTTGGCGCCAAACGTCTTAATCGGCTCGCCCCGCCGCGCGGGGTCTTAATCAGCTCGCCCCGCTGCGCGGGTCAGCCGTTTTTTTCGCCCTTACCGGCTGAACGATCCGCGTGAGCCGCGCGATCTCGCCCTCTACCAGTCTACCACTGCCGGCAGAGGCCTTTCACGCGGGATTCCGGCGCAATATCCACGACCCCTCTGCGCGGGGTCGATCTCTGCGGCTTCGAGGAGAATCGTCCTCTCCTCTAGGAGGCGGGCAAGGACCCGTCTAAGTTTCCCGTGTTCACCTGATCGATGTCCGACGCGCCACGTTAGCTCGGCCGCGCCGGCGCCTCGCGTGCAACCATGAGGACGACACTATGGCATTCA
>DATFQX010000089.1:0-8573 GCA_035263865.1 Xanthobacteraceae bacterium | reverse complement strand
GCCGATGACATGGAAGGATGACGTGTAATTCGGCCCGCCGACGCCGAAGAAAATCCGCACCGTCTCACCGACCTTGGCCTGGAGTGGATGCAGCTTGGTCAACGCGCCGACCGAGCCATTCAGTACGAAATACTCCGGGCGAAATCTACACCGATATCCCGCACGGCCAACACGGCAGCGCGGAGTTCAGCGTCGAGAAGCTTTCGACCGGGGAACGGCATCTTGTTGCCGGGAACAAGCTTCTGCGGATCGGCGAGATAGGCGTCCAGAGTATTGCCGTCCCAGAAGATGCCTGCGAGTGAAGGACCCAGCATGTTCTTGCCGGCATCCATGGAATGGCAATGCTTGGCATTTTCGGTACACAAGGCGGCCGGCCGCAGCGTCGCCGCCGCTGGTGGCACCGGCGGCGGCTGTCGCGACCGGAGCCTGTTCGCGCGTGGTCGAAGGCGGCGGTGCATTCGTAGCCATTGTTTGCATGTCATGATCGTGCGACGCAGGCGGAGAGCTCTGCTTCGCGCCTGCAACAGGAGCTGCGGGTGAGCCGGCTGGACTGGTTGGCGTTTGTTGTGCCGAAGGCTGGGATGGGGCGGGCGGTGTTGCGGGTGGTGCCCGTTGTGGCTGCTGCGACGTTGCAACATTTGTCGGCGACGACGGACCTGCTGGCGCCTGCGTTGTGCTCTGCTGTGTTGTCGCCGTCGCAAACAGGCCGACAGCAATGAGGCAGAGTCCAAAGATAATCAGGATGTACCAGTCAGCCAGCGTCTGGCGGATTCGCGCCCACATGGTCGCCTCCCGTTCATCGGGACCAGGTTTCTGCCCGTTCGGCATCTGTCGGAGTAGAGAAGTTTGACCGGAACGGCGGCTCGTTTTCAAGGTTTCGACTTGCTTCGCTGGGTCGAAGCGCTGTTGGAAGCGATCGGTGCAGAAGTGGCCGACGTGTCGCTTGGACCCGCGCTCGTGCCCTCGCCCGCGAAGCACCGCTGATATAAGATTGAAGGGGGGCATCTGGAGACCCCGATGCCGTTTCATCCCACACGCCGCCGACTTCTCGCCGCAAGCGCGTTCGGTGCGACCCACCTTGTGCTCGACGATGCTTTGGCGCAGCCGCTTCAACCGACGCCGCAATGCCACGACGGCGATGCGCCGACCATCCGCGAGACCGAGGGCCCGTTTTTCAAGCCGAGTTCGCCGCAGCGTGCCAATCTCGTCGACCCCGCCAGCAAGGCGCGGCTGGTCGAGCTCAATGGCCAGGTCCTCAGCCGCTCCTGCCGGCCGGTGGCGCAGGCGCTCATCGACTTGTGGCACGCCGACGAGCGCGGCGAATACGACAATGCCGGCTTTCGCTATCGCGGACACGTGTTCACCGATGTGGAGGGCCGCTACCGCTTCCGCACCATCCTGCCGGCGCTCTACATCGGCCGCACCCGCCACTACCACGTCAAGGTGCAGGCACCGCAGCAACGCCTGCTCACGACCCAGCTCTATTTTCCGGACGAGCCGATGAACCGGCGCGATGGCCTCTTTCGCCGCGAGCTCTTGATGCGAATGGCCGAGGCCGGGGACGGCCTCTCCGCGCGGTTCGATTTCGTGCTCGACATGCGCTAGAAAGCTTTTTTCCGTTCGCGGGGGAGAGCATGGCGCAACCGCGTCCAGAGCCGCAGCTGCAGCCGCAACCGCAGCCACAAAAGGCGTTTCCCGTCTCGTGGGATCAATTTCATCGCGACGCGCGGGCGCTCGCCTGGCGGCTCTCCGGTGCGGGGCCATTCCAGGCGATCGTCTGCGTGACCCGCGGCGGCCTCGTGCCTGCCGCGATCGTTGCGCGCGAGCTCGGCATCCGGCTGATCGAGACCGTGTGCGTCGCGAGCTACAATCACATCACGCAAGGCGATCTCAACGTGCTCAAGGACGTGGCGAAAAGCATCGTCTCGATCGGCGGCGGACGCGGCAAGGGCGTGCTGATCGTCGATGACCTCGTCGACACCGGCAAGACCGCCAAGGTGGTGCGCGAAGTCCTGCCCGAGGCGCATTTCGCCACTGTCTATGCCAAACCCATGGGACGGCCCATGGTCGACACCTTCATCACCGAAGTGTCGCAGGATACCTGGATCTATTTCCCCTGGGATACCGGGCTTGCCTTTCAGCCGCCGATCCGGGACGGCGAATTGTAGCGACGCGCGCCGTCGCGTTCGGCTATCATCGCGGAAGGAAGATCGAGGTCGTAGGAGGAAAACATGGACGCCGTCACACCGAAGGCGCAAAAATCGGAGCAACACTCGCACGTCGTGCGCCCCGGCAATATGGAGTGGCAGCCGACGCGCTTTCCCGGCTGCGAGGCCAAGACGCTGTTGTTCGACCGCGACAGCGGGCTTGTCACCGCGCTGATGCGCTTTGCACCGGGCGCGGTGCTTCCCGACCACGAGCACGTGAGGATCGAGCAGACCTACGTGCTCGAGGGCAAGCTCGTGGACAAGGAGGGCCCTGCCGCCGGCCTCGAGGTCAAGGCCGGCGAATTCGTCTGGCGCGAGAGCGGCAGCCGTCACGTCGCCTGGACGCCCGAGGGCGGGCTGATGCTGGCAATGTTCCAGATCCCGAATAAATTCTACGAGCGCGATGGCCGGGTCACCGATGCGACCGGGCAGGACTGGGAAGCCGTGTGGGGCCGCGCGCTGAAAGGCTGAGCGGCCGGCCGCAGTATTTCCGGCTTTGCCGGTGCCAGTCGAGAAAGCGTCCTTCCGTTCGTCCCCGCGAGGGGCACCCCGCGACGCAAGCGTCGCGGGGGACCCCGTTGCGGGGACCCAGCACTTGACCCCTGGATTCCCGCTTCCGCGGGAATGAGCGGAGGCTGAGGGCGGCCGCGCCGGTTTTATCGCACCCGAGTTCGGCTCTAGCTGAAATCGGTCACTCAAACGCGCAAGCGGTGCTACAACGCTCACGCCAGGCCGCGTGGTGGAACGGTAGACACAGCAGACTTAAAATCTGTCGGTCTGGGGCCTGACCTGGGAAGAGAACTCGAACAAAATCAGCAAGTTATGCCTTTGTGAGGCCGCGTATGTTGCATCATGTTGCATCAGATATTTCCAAGCATTTTCAATGGCTGCTGTTGTCTCCCGGCGGCTCCATGCAACATGAATGCGACATGCGGACCGCTATTTCTTGTCTTTTGGCGGCCGCGAACCAGCCGCCGCCTTTGGCGGGAACGATCACCATGATTGGCGCGTTGTCGGCCATCGTCGGGATCGAAACTACGGGGTGAGGCGATGATCGACAACCGCACGCAAGTGTTTGATGTCGCCATGAAGAACGCGCGCACCATTGAGGCCTGCGTTGACCGACCGCCACGAGATTAGTGGAATGCGAACCGAGAGGTGGACGACAGTCACGCCTAAAAGCCAGGCGCGCGACCGGACAGGTCCTCGGCCGTGACGGACGTGGTCGATGCAGGAATCTTAAGATCACGAAAACCTGTTAGCCCACGTAGAAAGAAAAATTGAAATGGTAAGTTCTGCAGCGAGACGGTGATCATCGGCACGGGCCCCCCCGGGCGGCCGGCATATCCGCGCCCCGTCTGCGTATACACGATCACCACATTGGCGGGAGTGATTCTTGAAAATATATCGCACATGCCCACGTTGTCCGCCAATGTTGCGTCCGAGCACGAGGAGCTGCCGCGCCCAAAGACGATGGTGTTCATTGCTGCGCGATCGTAGCCACTCACCCCCCGGCAGGCGTTAGCGGGAGTGCATTGGCAGGTGGCGGTACGGCCGTTACAGGTGATAGCAAAATTGGGCATGGCGGCACCAGGAGGCACTCCGGCGGTCACGACGGCTGCGCTTAAGCCGTTGAGGCCGGCCGCCACGGGATCCGACACCGCAGCGAGTCTTGCTCCAATCTGGACCGCCTTGGCTGCGGTATTCCACTGATAAAAAAGCAACAAGAACTCGATTCCGCCCAGCACGAGTACAAACATGAACGTCATCACGATGGTGACTTCTACGATCACAGCGCCGCGTTGGTCGCGACAGAAATTGGTTGCGAGCATAGCTGTCTCTCACCGCTGTTCGATTGCGCGTTTCGAATACGAGGCCGAAATAACCGGAGCTCGCAGCCGCAGTACATTCAAAAATCCCAACGAGGGATCCGTAAACTCGGTGGATGCGGCAACAGTGTAGACGGATGAATCGCGATATCTGCTCAGTCCGTTCTTTTCGATGGGGTTGTCGACTTTGGTGCATTGAAACTTCACCATCGCCGGCACCCATCCCCTGACCCGCGGCGGGCCGCCATCAATCGTCCCGCTGGTAGCGAGGTTCTTCGCGTGCTTTTGTTCAGCTTTCCAAGCGCGCGAAGTCGGGTTGCAAGGATCCGACGATCGCGCCAGATAGCTCACAGCATCATGGAGACCGATCGCAACCAAGTGCTGCTGATAGAAGAACCACGAAAATTCAAATACGCCGACCAACAAAACGATCAGCAGCGGCGTCAAGATTGCAGCTTCGATTAGCGCCGACCCTCGTTCGTCCCGACGGAAGGATTGTCCTCGTCGCAAGAAATTGTGGCGCAGCGATCTTGCGGATGCTGTCATCGGTATAGCTGAACGACATCATAACTCACGCCGTCCCCAGGGCGCACCAACCCGACCATTTCGACGTAGAGATCCGTTTGACCGCGCGCCAGAGGAAGGGTGAGAAAGAACTTGCCGAAGGCAGCAACGGGGACATTTGATTGCGTTTCATCCTGCAGGCTCTGGCAATTGATGATAGCGGCATAAAGAATGCGCCGATCTGGTGCCGCTGCAGGCAAATTGCCGCCAGTGTAGCAGGCGGGCGCCCCGGATTCCCCGCCAGGAGACACATCGGCAACATAACCGCCCTCGATCTCGTAGCGGTAGAAGCGGAACCGGCTCGGCACGTCGGTCAGATCGGACGGTGGTGAAGTTCCTTCGTGATTGACCTCCCAGTAAGTCTTGAAGTCCCAGTTGGCGAGCGGCAAACCAGTGACCTGGTTCGGGGGGCTCCCGATCGGCCAGTTGGCGCCCCGTCTGGCAGCGCACGCATTAACATTTCCGCCGTCGCGGCTGACAATAACGTATCCTTTGCGCACATTCTGCGCTGGCCGGTAATTGCTGTTGTCATACCTTTCGCTCATCGATCCTTCGTAGATGTCGAAGCGCACATTGAAGGCCTCGCGCACGGGGCGCAGGAAGCCCGGCCTGAAATTGACGCCCCGCTGCATGAAACACGCCGCCGGTCGGACAACGGCGAGGGACTCGATCAGGCTTAACTCATCGTGACCTAAGGTTGGCGAATCGAGAAAACCGTAGTTTGCGGCGGTATAGGGTGCATTTGCGTCGTATTGCCGAAGGATGAGGAGCCGGCCCTGATCCGCGGGATTAGCCGCCGCATGCTGCAGCCGCTCGGTGGCTTGGTCGTAGGTCATGCCCGCAGTTTCGTAAGGGTTGCAGACGTAGATCGGGGTGATACCACAGACGACCTGATCAAAGCCGGCGACCGCGGAACGTGCAGCGGTGATCGTGCTGGATCCGCCGAAAAATGCTGCTGGAAGAATCGTCGACAAGGTGACCGGTTTCACAGTGACAGCGACGAAGCGCGCATCCCCGGAGCCGGTCGCGCGCGTGCCCGCCGACATTGGACTCGCATCGCTGGCCGGCAAGCGGCGGTAGAACTGAATATTCGAGACCTTGATGGTCCTGCTGGCGCCGGCGCCAAACAGCGTCGAGTTGGTGAGCAGCCGCTCGATCGCCGTGCGCGCGCGCTTCTCCGCATCTGGCAAGCGATCGAGTTCCGCCGCACCGGCGAGCGCCAACGCATCTGCGCCATTTTGCAGTTGTGTTTGCAGGCTCATGAGCCTCGCCCCATCGACCGCCAGGACGGATAGACCAACGATGACGACGAGCATCATCGTCACGTAGGGCAAAATAATTCCGCTGGTGTCGTTCCAGAGAGCTTTGGCGAATTGCGTGCCTTTTTCGACGCTAGGCAGCCGTGGCATCGAGCACATTCCTAGGACGCCTAAGGCGGCGTTCGCCTTTTAACACGATGTCCCCAACCGGTCAGAGCGCGTTAAGGAAGTTGACCAGGTCCAGCTTCTGATTAGATGTAAAACCGATGCCGAAGCGCTCGTCATAGAAGTTCACTACATCCATCAGAGTGGCTGCTGAGCCATTATGGAAGTAGGGCGCGCGAGCAGCGAGCCCACGCAAGATGGGTCCTTTGACCTTACCGATATCGGCACAATTGCCGGTAATCATCGCGCGGCCCGGGTCGGTGACCACAAAAACCTGACCCGCAGCCGACCCACTGGTGCATCGCAGGGTGAAGACCGGCAATCCAGAAATATCGAGGGCCGGAGGCTTATTGGCTCCAGCATTGGCAATGCCGATATTCAAGGGCGCTTTGACCGAATGGTTACCGACATTGGGTGTGTCGTGGCACGTACCGCAGAAGCCGGGAATCGTCTCTAGACCTAGCGCGTCATTGAGCCCCGTTACGCCCGTAATATTAATTTGAGTGCCGTTGAATATTTGCTCGCCGCGGTTGATCGATGCGAGAGGATCCGACATCGGAAGGAGATAGAGATCGAAGATATTGGGATCGAAGGGCGTGCCCTTGGGATTTAAACCCACGGGATCATTCACGCCGACGTAAAAGTTGGCGATCTCTTTAGAGAGTGCGACAGGGCCGCCAGTTGCGTTGCCAGCGCTCAGATCGCCGGCCTCGTTATCGAACAGTTGCGCGGTGAAAATGCCGGTCTCAAAAGCGACGATCTGCCCTTGCTGATCCGCTGTTGGAGGACTTTGGGGGTCAGCTTGCGCGTGGATGAGGGTCGCATCGACGGATTGCTGTGCAAGACTCGGCTCCCGTCCATCCCACATGATTGCAGTCAGGAACCCGAGATTGGTTGAGGGCAGTGGCCGGCGGTACATGGACATGATGCCGGTCGTCTTGCTCGTCAGACCAGTGTCCTGTGACGTTGTGCAATTATACGGATCGTCGACGCTGACCACTTCAAACTGCAGGTTTGTATCCGGAAGCGGCAGGCCGATGCGGATGAGCCCTTTCTCGAGCAGTAACTTGAAGGCCGCGGGGTTCAAGGGGTCCGCGGTCGGACAGGTGGCCCCGTCGACCAGACGAAAGAGCGGATCGGCGCCCGCATTGGCCGCGAACCGGGCTTGAGCACTTGCGGCGCTGATAGTCCACCCGGTTTGCGGTTGATGACAGGTGAAACAGGTGCGACCGTTGGTCCCTAAATTCTGGAAGAACGCGTTATTTCCCTCAGTGGCCTCGGGCTGGAAAGTCGCGATCTGCCCGCTCGGGTCGGGGTCGGCACTGAATTGTGGAATGACGCCCGACGGCTGCGAACCCGTGTCAACATCTTTGTGAGCGCGCATCTTCTGTGCGTGACTGACCGCGCCTCGCGCCCAATCTACACTTTGAGTGGGGTCAAGCGTCCCAACGGGATCCGCAAACACAAGCCCCAATGGGCAACCCAAAAGACAGAAAACAAGTGCACTTCCCGTCGTTGAAAATCTTAGTACCTTAAATAGCGAAGGACGCAGGCTGGCGATACGAGATCCCTTGTACATTTGACACCTCCCCGCTCATCAATGTTGAGAGACCGCACGAGCCCCTATGCCGCTTCCTTCCTAGAGTTTTTAAAAAACGTTGGCCGCGCGCGGTTGACCCTGCGGATGTGAATTGTTCAATTTTGCTGGGAGACCGACGAAAAGGATGTCGGATTATTTGAGTGCAGCGCCTGCCGGCGGCATTTCTTGCTGCCTATTGTGGCCCGAACGGAAATTCGGCATTTCCGTTCAAAAGGCAGCTTCCAAAAAATATACACCATTCGTCGTGGCGGAGTAAATGTAAAAATAGAACCGCGCATGATTCCCGTTATAACTTAAAGCTATCAAACCAGCCACAATTATCGAACCGTTTGACGCGGCGTCAGCGAACAAAGGTTTGGCGCGGAATCGCAAGTCCCGGCATAATTAACGCGACTCCCGTATAGGTGGCCAGCATTCCGGCCGTCGACAAGATGAAGCCTAGAGCCAACCACAGGAGATCGGGTGATGCGGAGCTCGAACCCGCCAAGGGAAGCCTTGCCAATCCCGAGTGGTCAAAGGCAAGCGGCGCTGCCGGATGCACGGGGGAGCGCCTGGCTCGGGAGCGCCGAAGGGGGAGCGCAACGGAAATTATCGCCACGGCTTCTACACCGCCGAGGCGATCGCCGAGCGGCGAGGGTTAAAGGCTCTCATTCGTAAGCGGTGAGCGCGGGCCTCGAGTGCGGCCTGGGCAAGCCGAGCGAGCCGCTTGTCGGGGGTCCTCTGCACCGAGCCGATAAAATCTGGTAAGAATGGTCCGGTTGTCCAAAACGGATTGGTTCTCATGAAGCGGATCACGACATTCGCCGCGTTTGCAGTGTTTGTCTTTCTTGCGGGCTCGTCTACCGCGACCGCCGAGCAGGGGAATGACACGGGTCCAGTTCGGCTCAATGCGCCTCGGGGGCAGGCGCCGGTTCCAGCGATCAAGCCGATTCAGGAGAATCGGATTCCG
>DATFQX010000088.1:0-3424 GCA_035263865.1 Xanthobacteraceae bacterium | reverse complement strand
GTCCGACGGCACCAACCGGCCGTACAAATGCAAGATTCGCGCGCCTTCGTTCGCGCACCTCCAGGCGATGGATTTCCTGAGCCGTGGGCACATGCTGGCCGACATCACGGCGATCCTCGGCTCGCTCGATATTGTGTTCGGCGAGATCGATCGCTGACCGTGCGCCATTGCATTTGTTAGGGGCGCCGCGAGCACGAGTCGAGCAAGGCAGATCAAGATGCAGCAAGGACGATCAAGCCGTTCGTCACGCCCAGGCACATGTTTGGCTTGCTCGACGCGGGGTTGACATTGACTCTTCTTCTCCGCCCCGTCACCAATTCTGCTTCCCCGTCGTAGCGGCGCACTCAGCGCCCGAACATCGCGTCAGAAGGAGATACACATGCCGAAAGCTAAGAATGCCGCCGCGCTGCGGCTCGTCCCGCTCGATACGCCGACCGACCTACGCCGCAAAGCCGTGCCGGAGATTTCCGGCGCGCTCAATATCCTGCTCGCCGACATGTTCGCGCTTTACCTGAAAACCAAGAATTTCCATTGGCACGTGTCGGGCCCGCATTTCCGCGACTATCATCTCCTCCTCGACGAGCAGGCCGAGCAGATTTTCGGCACCACCGACGACATCGCCGAGCGCGTGCGCAAGATCGGCGGTACCACGCTGCGTTCGATCGGCCACATCGGCCGCTTGCAGCGCGTTTTGGACAACGACGCCGATTTCGTCACGCCGCTGGACATGCTGGCGGAGCTGCGCGACGACAACAAGCAGCTGGTGGCGAGTCTGCGCGAGACGCACGCGCTTTGCGACAAGCATAACGACGTGGCAACCGCCAGCTTGATCGAGAACTGGATCGACGAAGCCGAGCGGCGCACCTGGTTCCTGTTCGAGGCTACCCGCGTTCCACGGGAGTGACCTCTCCCGGGACGAGCCTACCTATCGCGAGATCGTGCAGAGGATCGTGCGGGCGGAGCCCAATGCGGTACTCCTTCGTCGTGACCGATCCGCCTGATCCCCTCGCCGATATCGCGCGCGAGACGTGCCCCGGTGCGGCGGTGTTGAGCACAGGCACCTATCTCGACAGTCAACGATTTCGCGTTCACCTCGGCAAGCATTTCGGTGTGGACCCTGCCCATGTCGAAGCCAGCGCCTTTGTCTGATGCGGTTGCTTCCCTTCCTCAAATGCCCCCTTATCCGCATCTTGCAAGGGACAACGGCGGGTACCACGTAGTTGTCAGTAACGACGTCGAGCAATGCGCAGCAAAAATTGCGGCAAACTTTGCGAGGAGAAACTCGCATGGGTGGGTTACGGGATGCTTTGGAGCAGAGTGAAAAAGATGGAGTGGCAATCGGCCATTTCAACGTCGCGGACTGGGTTCTATTGAAGGCGGTGTTGGCATCCGGGCAGGAACTGAAGGTCCCGGTGGTGGTCGGCGCGTCTGAGGGCGAACGGGAGTTTTTCGGAGTGCGCCAGATTGCGGCTCTGGTGCGGAGTTTGCGGGAGGAATACGACTGCCCAATCTTTCTAAACGCGGATCATACCCATTCCCTGGCGAACGCTGTAGAAGCGGCCAGGGCCGGGTTTGATGCCATCGTCTTCGATCTTTCCGCGCTGCCATTCGAGCAGAACGTGCGCCAAACCAAGGAAGCGGTCGAAACCCTCAAAACAATCAATTCTGCCATCCTTGTCGAGGGTGAGATCGGCGACATTGGAACCGGGTCTGAAATTCATGAAAAGGCCCCCGACTTGTCGGGGGGCTTAACGTCTCCTGCAGAAGCAAAACAGTTTGTTGAGTCTACAGGGGTGGATATCTTGGCTCCCGCAGTGGGCAACATGCACGGGATGCTAAAGAGCATGGTGCAGGGACAAACGCGGAAAAGGTTGGATATCCAGAGAATCGCCCAGATCAAGAGTGCGGTGCGAGTGCCGCTTACCCTGCATGGCGGATCGGGAACCGACGACGACGATTTGCGGAAGGCAATCGCCGCGGGGATTAATATTATCCACGTCAACACTGAACTGCGGGTTGCATGGAGACATGGCTTGGAGGAGGGCTTGGCCAAACAGCCTCACGAAGTTGTCCCGTATAAGATCCTGCCGTTCGCAGTGGAATCAGTGAAGAAGGTGGCTCGCTCACGCTTGAAGCTATTTAACGCCCATAGGTAGCGCGAGGACACTGGAAGCTAGGGATTAGTGCCGTGAGTCAGGTCGGGTGCAAAGGAAGCCGCCGCGGATTTCATTAGGTCGAGCGGGAGCCGGGACAATCGCCGCGCAGGCCCCACAGCACCAGAAAGCAGCTAGCAAACATAGCAACGTTGAGGGCGCGGACCAAACGTTGGACATTCTAGCGGCTTCGGCAAAAATCCCAATAAGCATGCATGTTCTTAGGCGTGCACGCCTGTGTTTTCCGCCTTGAAGGAGCGGCTTCGCTGGCCCAGCGGGCAGCGGGGGAGTAGAAAAAGAGAGTACGGTGATGCTGGTGCCCGACTAGCGGCAACGCTGCCGACGTTGAAATTCAAGCCGGGTGTTCACGTCAACTACGCCGAAACGGTGTTGCCAATACGAGACGGGCTGCCGAAGTTCAAAGATTTCCCCGCAGAATTCGGCGGCTCCGGCACGCAGATCGCGGAGTAAACAAAGTCGGGGAAGAATTTTCATCGAATCGATGAGTTCGTGCTTCATTCCGGCAGGCGGCTTTGATTAGGCCTTCGCGGTAATGCTCGCGATCACGATTGGTTTTAGCTTCATCGGCTTCTTCGCCGGCGCATACGCTGCAGTCAAACTGGGCGATTTGAGACTCAGGGAAAAATAATCGCTTGCACGAGAGGGTCGTCTCCTGCGCAATCATACCCACCCGGCAGATTTGGCGTCGGGTGGACTTCAATGAGCTAGTGGCGCGCCCGAAGAGATTCGAACTCCTGACCCCCAGATTCGTAGTCTGGTGCTCTATCCAGCTGAGCTACGGGCGCATCTTGCGCATCGCGCGGGAAGTGTTCCCCAGCCGGGCAAATCCGGTGGGAACGGGGCTTTAGCTATAGCCTTCGGATAGCATTGGCAAGTTCGGCGCGCCCTTCACTCAACCCGCACCCGCGGGCCTGACCCGCGAGGGGATGGCACTTCGCGAGACCTTTGCGCAGACGTGGATGGCAACGGGACTCGGGCTTGCCCGAAGTCCCGCATATTTAACTGCCGCAAGTCGGGTGTACCCGACTTGCGGTGGCAAGCCCGGCCATGACGCGGCCGCGCTGGGCAACAATTTCGCGCCGCACGCCACCTCGCCCTTCACGCGCTCGCGCGCTCGCCGCGGCGCGTGTCGAGATCGACCGCGCGGTCGGGGATCGAAACGCGGAACGTCGCGCCGATGGTGCCTTCGACCAGACGGACCTCGCCCCCGTGCGCGCGCACCAGTTCGGCGACGATGGCAAGTCCGAGCC
>DATFQX010000087.1:0-3823 GCA_035263865.1 Xanthobacteraceae bacterium | reverse complement strand
ATGCCGCGCAACGCGGAGGCCCGACCTTGGGCATTGGAAACCATGACCAGTGCACTTTGCGGTCGCCCCGCCGCTAGCTCCTCGATCGCCTTGCGCAGGGAGGCGATGGCGCGATCTGCGGTCTGGGCTTCGATTGTCGGTGGCATTTAGTTACTCCCGTTTTTGCCGGTGAGTATCACGGCGCGTCGGTTCTTCTGCCGATACCCGTTGATTCACGCAGCCGCTCCTTAGTCGCTTTGCCGTGCGTGTAGGACTTGTTGCCCTGCGCCAAACTTTTGTTCATTGCCGCCATCGCGGGAAATTGCCCCCTCGCAAGGGGGCTCCGCCCTGCCCGTTTCAGGTGACTACCCCCAGATAATTCGCCGCCCGCAGCCGGTTGTCCCCACTTTGCACTGAGCAAACAATCGTCGCCACCCTCCGGCCAAGATATTCGTGCGCGCTCCCAGGGCTGCATAGGGAGATTTCCTATGGCCGTGATCCTGCATGACCTGCTGTTGTTCTCCTGCCTCACCGCCTTCGTGACAGGGATCGTGATCGCGGCCGCGAGCCTGCTCTAGCTTGAGCGCCGGACGCGCTGGCACGTAGGGCGCAATAAGCGCAGCGCATTGCGCCATTCGTACGCATGCAACGCATCAGCGCGAGCCGCGAACTCGGTCTGCTCCCTCCCCCGCTTGCGGGGGATGGTTGGGGAGGGGGCGAGCAGGCACGAATCTTTCGTGCATGCCCCCTCCCTGTCCCTCCAGCCGAAGTCGTATCCGACTTCGGCCAGCTAATAAGTGGCCGAACTCGGGTAAACCCGAGTTCGGCTGCAAGCGGGGGAGGGGACGATGCGGCACCGCCCTCGGCATAGGGCGCAATGAGCGCAGCGCATTGCGCCATTCGCGCGCGTGAAGCGCATCCGCGCGAGACGCGAGTCGCTTTAGGCCTGCCGCTCCCGCGCAGCCTCCTCCGCCCGCATGGCTGCTCGCTTAACCACCCGCGTGGGGCAGGGCTGACCGCCGCGCCCGGTAGTATTATCTTTACCGCATCATCCCCGACGCGCCGTCGCCGGCGCAGGAGGACGAGCCTTGGCTGGCATGGAGCGGCTTCGGCGCGAGTTGCGCGGCAGCGTCATTGCGCTGGGGATGGTGGCCGTCACCACCGTCGTGGTCTACGCCTTGACCCAATCGCTCGAGGTGCGCCGCGGCTCGGTCCTCTATCTCCTGCCGGTGCTGCTCGCCGGCTGGCATCTCGGGCTCATTCCGGCGTTGGTCGCAGCCGTCGCCGGCGTGCTCTGGTCGGGATATTTTTTCTTCTCGCCCTACTACAGCTTCTATCTCTCGCGGCCGAACGAGATCCTCAATCTTCTGTTGTTCATGGTGGTGGCCGTGGTGACGAGCCACCTCGCCAACTCCATGAAGCAGCAAACCGAGCTCGCCAAGAAGCGCGAGAAGGAAGTGGGCAACCTCTACGCCTTCTCGCGCCGCCTCGCAGCGGCCTCGTCCGCCGCCGACATCTATCGCGCCATCGAGGAGCACTTGGCGAGCCTCGTGCAGCGCAAGGTGGTGCTGTTCGGCGCCGCCGCCGATGGCCAGGCCAAGCCCGAGCAGGCCGCATTCTCGCAGCGCCTGCATGGCGCGATTGCCGACGTGCAAGCGGGCCGCACGCTCGCGACCACCGTGGACGACGGCGCCGGCGACATCTGGCTCATCCGCCGCGTGTCGCAAAAGAACGCCGACTTCGGCGTCATCGCCATCGATCTCGGCAGCGTCCCGCCCGATGCGATCGAGGAGGTGCGCGAGCGCGTCGACGACGTGCTCTCGGATGCCGCCGCGACGCTCGAGCGCCTCGACGTCGCGCGCGCGCTCAACGAGGCGAAGATGCGCTCCGAGACCGAGCTCTTGCGCGAGGCGCTGATCGGCTCGGTCAGCCATGAATTGCGCACGCCGCTCGCCTCCATCCTCGGCGCCGCCACCGTGCTGAGCAAATCCGATGCGATCGCCAAGGACGAGCGGCTCGCTTCGCTCGCCGGCGTCGTGCGCGACGAGGCCGACCGCCTCAACAACGAGATCCAAAACCTGCTCGATGCGACCCGCATCAGCCGCGAGCAGATCAGGCCGCGGCAGGAGTGGATCGAGCCGCAAGATATCGTCAATGCGGCGCTCGAGCGGCGCCGCCGGCGGCTTTCCGCCCACCACGTCTCCCTCGACATGGAGACCAACCTGCCGTTCATCTACGTCGATCCCGTGCTGGTCGAGCAGGCGTTCGGGCAAGTCGTCGACAACGCCGCGAAATATTCGCCCCCCGGCTCGCCGATCACGGTCGCGGCCAAGCGCAACGGCCATGACTTGGTGCTGTCCGTGCGCGATCGCGGGCTCGGGCTCACCGCGCAGGAGAACGCGCAGATCGGCGAGCGATTTTTCCGCGGCGCGCGCCACGCGGCGGCGACGTCGGGCTCCGGGCTTGGCCTTTGGATCGCAAAGGCCTTCGTCAGCGCCAACGGCGGCAAGCTCGAGGCGGCAAGCGCCGGCGCAGGTCTTGGAACCACGGTGTCGATCCACTTGCCCTTTGCCACCCCCGCCAATCAACCCGAGGTCGGTCCCGATGAGTGAAGAAAATCCCGTTGTGCTCGTTGTCGACGACGAAGTGCAGATTCGCCGCTTTTTGCGGGCCGGGCTCGAGATCGACGGGTTCTCCGTGCAGGACGCCGAGACCGGCGCCGACGCGCTGCGCTGGGCGACGATCAAGCCGCCCGATCTCGTCATCCTCGACCTCGGCTTGCCGGACATGGACGGCTCAGAAGTGCTCGAGCGGCTGCGCGCCTGGTCGAGCGTTCCGCTGATCGTGCTCTCGGTGCGCTCGAACGAGGCGGAAAAAGTGCGGCTGCTCGAGAGCGGCGCCGACGATTACGTGGTCAAGCCGTTCGGCATGGCGGAGCTTTTGGCGCGCGCGCACGCCGCCATGCGCCGCCACGTGCGCGCTTCTTCCGGCGAGCGGGTGGTCAAGGTCGGGCCGCTCGCCATCGATCTTGCTGCGCGCATCGTCACCATCAACGGCGCGCGCGTGATGCTCACGCCGAAGGAATACCGGCTGCTGCAGCTTCTGGCCCAGCACGCCGGCAACGTCGTCACGCACCAGTTCCTGCTCAAGGAAGTGTGGGGCTCGCCGCACCTGCACGACACGCATTACCTGCGCATCTTCGTGCGCAAGCTGCGGCAAAAGATCGAGACCGACCCGACCCAGCCGCGCATCCTCTTGACCGAGCTCGGCGTCGGCTATCGCCTCGTTGCCCCCGAGCCCGCCACCGCCGCCGCGGGTTAGCACGCGTTAGATCGTGAATTAGCGCACGTTACATTATGTCCGTTCGTCCCCGCGAAAGCGGGGACCCAGGGCCGCAATTTCGGAGCAAGTCGCTCTGGATTCCCGCTCCCCGCTTTCGCGGGGACAAATTTCGCGGGAATGAACGGAGTTTGCGCTGCTCGTCATGCGCGGGCAGAAGCGCGTCGAAGACGCGCGTGAACGCGCTGACCGCGCATCCATCTTCTTCGCAAAAAGTTTTTTCGAAGATGGGATGGATTGCACCGCAACTCGGGCCCGCCCGAGTTGCGCATTATTAGGTGCCGCAAGTCCGGTAAACCCGACTTGCGGTGTCAAGCCCGGCAATGACGGCGGATAGGTTGGTGCCTCGCCGGCGAGGGCAGGATCAGCGCAAGCCGCGAACTCGGTCGTTACCCTCCCCCTTGTGGGGAGGGTCGGTCGCGAAGCGCCGGGGTGGGGGTCGTTATGAGGCACGCGCCTCGCGCCACAACAACGACCCCCGCCCCCCAACCCCTCCCCACAAGGG
>DATFQX010000086.1:0-44906 GCA_035263865.1 Xanthobacteraceae bacterium | reverse complement strand
CCGCAGGTGTTCCTGTTCGACGAGCCCTTATCGAATCTCGACGCCAAGCTTCGCGTCGCCATGCGCACCGAAATCAAGGAATTGCATCAGCGCCTGAAGACCACGACCATCTACGTCACCCACGATCAGATCGAGGCCATGACGCTCGCCGACCGCATCGTGGTCATGCATGACGGCCTGGTGGAGCAGATCGGTGCGCCGCTCGAGCTTTACGACCGGCCGCAGAACCTGTTCGTCGCGGGCTTCATCGGCTCGCCGGCGATGAATTTCCTCAATGGCAAGATTCACGCCGACGGCCGCCTGGAATTCGCAAGCGCCAACGGCGTGCGTTTGCCGCTGCTGACGGCGCCGAACGGCAGCGACGGGCATCCCGTCATCTACGGCATCCGGCCGGAGCATTTCGCCATCGCCGAGGACGGCGCCGAAGCCGAGGTGCTAGTGGTCGAGCCGACCGGCTCCGAACTGCAGATCGCCGCCAAGCTCGGCGGCGACGACATCATCGCGGTGTTCCGCGAACGCCACGATTTCAAACCGGGCGACAAGATCCGGCTCAAGCCAGACCCACGACTGGCGCATTTGTTCGACGAGCCAAGCGGGCGACGTCTCAACGCGTGACAATGGAGGAAAGAGAGCCATGACCATATTCACCCGCCGCACCCTGGTGCAGGGCGCGACCTCGCTCGCCGCAACCGGCGCGCTCGCCGGCCCGGCGCTGCTCGAATGGAGCAAGGCCTGGGCGCAGGCCGCGCCCTGGAAGCCGGAGAAGGGCGCGCAGCTCGGTTTGTTGCGCTGGAAGTATTTCGTGCAATCCGAGGACGACGCGTTCATGGCGCTCATCGACGCCTTCACCAAGGCGACTGGGGTCAAGGTCAACGTCACGCGGGAATCCTTCGAGGACATCCCGCCGAAGGCCTCGGTGGCGGCCAACACCAACGCCGGCCCGGACCTGTTCTGGGGCCTGTTCTCGCTGCCGCATCTGTTCCCGCAGAAATGCCTCGACGTGACCGACGTCGCGGACTATCTCGGCAAGAAATACGGCGGCTGGGTGCCGGCCGCGGTCGCCTACGGCAAGAGCGGCAGCAAGTGGATCGACATCCCCATCTGCTTCGGCGGCAATATGATGAACTATCGCATCTCGGCGCTGAAGAAAGCGGGCTTCTCCAAGTTTCCCGCCACCACCGACGAGTTTCTGGAGTTCGCGAAGGCAACGAAGAAAAACAATACACCGGGCGGCATGGCGCTCGGTCATGCGACCGGCGACGGTAACACCTGGGTGCATTGGTGCCTGTGGGCGTTCGGCGGCAACCTCGTCGACAAGAACGACAAGGTCATCCTCAACTCGCCGGAAACCGTGAAAGCGCTCGAATACGCCAAGCAGCTCTACGACAATATGATTCCGGGCGTAGCCTCATGGAACGACGCCTTCAACAACAAGGCCTTCCTCGCCGGCGAGATTTCCTGGACCAACAACGGCATCTCGATTTACGCCGCCGCCAAGGTCGATCCCAGCAAGAAGAACATCGCGGAGGACATGGACCACGCGCTGTGGCCGGTCGGACCGATCGGCAAGCCGACCGAGTTTCACGTCTGCTTCCCGATGCTGGCGATGACCTTTACGAAATATCCGCAGGCCTGCAAGGCGCTGATGGCCTACCTGTTGGAAGCGGATCAATACAATAAGTGGTTAGAGGCCTCGGTCGGGTATTTGACCCACCCGCTCAACGCCTACGACAAGAATCCCGTCTGGACGTCCGATTTCAAGAACACGATCTTCGGCGAGGCGGCCAAGCGCACGCTGACCGTTGGCGGCCTCGGCTCGGTCGGCGAGAAGGCGGCAGCGGCGCTTGCCGATTTCATCGTGCTCGACATGTTCGCCAACGTCTGCACCGGGCGCGAGGATCCCAAGGGCGCGATCAAGATCGCCGAGCGCCAGGCGACGCGGCTCTACCGCTGAAACTGACGGAGCAGGAACGAGATCAGAAGGTCAGCACAAACGGTCGTGCACCCTCCGTTCATTCCCGCGAAAGCGGGAATCCAAAGCAAGCCTGGGTCCCCGCTTTCGCGGGGACGAACGGAAGAGAAATGACTGCCGAACATAGGCCTGACGATCTGATGCCTGCTCTGTAATTCAGGTGACACATGGCCGATCTTGCCCTCAAGCCCGCGATTGCCGGACGGCCGGTCCGCGGCGTGAGCGCGTGGGACCGGCTCAAGGTTAATCGCGACTGGCTCGGCCTGTGGTTCATGCTGCCGGCGGCGGCGTTTTTGCTGCTGTTTCTGGCCTATCCGCTCGGACTCGGCGTCTGGCTCTCGTTCACCGATGCGCGGATCGGCCGCCTCGGAGAATTCGTGGGAATCGAGAACTACGAGTGGCTGTGGGACGATTCGGTGTTCTGGCTCTCCGTGTTCAACACGCTGCTCTATACCTGCGTCGCCAGTGTGTTCAAATTCGCGATCGGGCTCTACCTCGCGCTCCTGCTCAACCACAACATGCCGTTCAAGGCGATCATCCGCGCGATGGTGCTCATCCCCTTCATCGTGCCGACGGTGCTCTCGGCGATCGCGTTCTGGTGGATCTACGACAGCCAGTTCTCGATCGTGTCCTGGTCGCTGCGCAAGCTCGGGCTGATCGCGAGCAATATCGATTTCCTCGGCGACACCTGGAACGCGCGCTGGTCGGTGATCTTCGCCAACATCTGGCGCGGGGTGCCGTTCGTGGCGATCACGCTGCTCGCCGGCTTGCAGACCGTATCGCCGTCGCTCTACGAGGCCGCGACCATCGACGGCGCCACGCCGTGGCAAAGGTTCCGCTACGTCACCTACCCGTTGCTCACGCCCATCATCGCCGTGGTGATGACGTTTTCGGTACTGTTCACCTTCACCGATTTCCAGCTCATCTGGGTGCTCACGCGCGGCGGCCCCGCCAACGCCACGCATCTCATGGCGACGCTCGGGTATCAGCGCGCCATCGGCGGCGGCTATCTCGGCGAGGGTTCGGCCATCGCCACTGCCATGATTCCGTTCCTGCTCGCCGCAATCCTGATCTCGTGGTTCGGACTGCAGCGGCGAAAGTGGCAGCACGGAGAAAGCAATGACTGACGTGCTCGCGTCCAAGGTGGCAAGCCCGAGCGCGGTGCTGTCCGGCGTCACCGCGGACCACACCGAGGGCATGAGCTATCTGCAGACGCTGCCGCGCCGGCTGGTGACGCTTTATCTGCCGCTGTCGGTGATCATTTCCGTGCTGCTGTTCCCGTTCTATTGGATGGCGCTCACCGCGATCAAGCCGGACGAGCAGTTGCTCGACCTCGATCGCTTCAATCCGTTCTGGACCTGGACCCCGACACTAAAGCACATCCAGCAATTGCTGTTCGGGACGCATTACCCGCAGTGGCTCTTGAATACGATGCTGGTGGCGATCAGCGCCACCATTCTTTCGATCGTTGCCAGCGTGCTCGCCGCCTACGCCATCGTGCGGCTGCGTTACAGAGGCGCGCAGTGGGTCGGCGGCGCGATCTTTCTCGCCTATCTCATTCCGCCCTCGATCCTGTTCATTCCGCTCTCGACCGTCGTGTTCCAATATGGGCTGTTCGACACGCCGTTCGCCTTGATCCTCACCTATCCAACCATTCTGATCCCGTTTTCGACCTGGCTGCTGATGGGTTATTTCAAGACCATTCCGTTCGAGCTCGAGGAATGCGCGCTGATCGACGGCGCAAGCCGCTACCAGATTCTCACCAAGATCGTCTTACCGCTGGCGGTGCCGGGGCTGATTTCGGCGTTCATCTTCTGCTTCACGCTGTGCTGGAACGAGTTCATCTACGCGCTCACCTTCATATCCTCGACCGAGAACAAGACGGTGCCGGTGGCGATCGTGAACGAATTCGTCGACGGCGATATCTATCGCTGGGGTTCGCTGATGGCGGGCGCGCTGGTCGGCTCACTGCCACTGGTGATCCTATATGCCTTCTTCGTCGAGCACTACGTCTCGGCGATGACCGGCGCGGTCAAGGAATAGGGTCGGTAACCGGAGGCGAAAAGCGGATCGGTTCTCGGCTGGGAGGATGACATGGATTTGACGCTGGTCGCCTACGCGACGCTTGCGCTTTCTTTGTTCGTATCCGCGGTCAAGGTGGGCGGCTTTATCCTCAATGCCGATCCGCGCGCAATCATTAATTCGGGCCGCTGGGCGCTCCTCGCGCTTGTGGCGCTCGCGCTCGGCGTCTTGGCGTGGCTCCTCGCCACCGACCGCTGGACCTCGGCGATGATGCTCGCCGCCTTCATGCTGCCGGTGTTCGTGCAGGCAGAGCCGCGCTGGCGCGTGCTGTTCGGTCCGCTCAACACCGGGCGGGTCGATTTTGCGACTGGCGCAGCAGCAAAGCGATCGCCACGCCTGCCGCCAATGCCAAGAACGACAGCAGCACCATCACCGGCACCGGCGGCCATGGAGCAGCGCCGCCCATGTTGTGCGCCGCATGCGGCGCGTCCATCCCACCGTGAGCGCCGTGTGCAACCGCGGTCGCCGGCCGCACCGTCATCATGCCGTGCTTGAGATGGTGGGCACCAACCACCAGTTCATCGGATACGCGATGATGAAGCCTACTAGCAGTCCCATCGACATCACGAACCAGAAGCTCGGGGTCATGGGATCGGCCGCGGCCGGAATGCGCGACTTGAGCGCCATGACCGTCGGCACCATTCCCGCCATCAACAGATTCATCGACAACAATTCCGATACGAACGTGCTTCGAAGCGCGCGCCCGTAAGAGCCGCCAGCCATGTCGCGCATGAACAGCGCCTGAAAAATCGTCCAGCCGAAGGCGAAGCCGAGAACGTATTCGATGACGACCTCGGTCAAGCCGGCAAGCCCGAACACGCTCGAGAGCACCGCGCCCGCCAGGATGCCGACGCCGTCACCAGCGACGCAATGCATCGTCGAGCCCAGCGTCTGCCGCCAGCGCGCGGCGACGTAGCGTTCATGCAGCCCTGGCAGTGGCTCACGGCAGCCGAGCACGTAAGAAATGCGCCAATCACGCCGGTATAGGCGGTCAGCAGCACAAATCCCCATTTGAGAACCGGCGATTCCGGCGTCGAGCGGATATCGATCGCGACGAACAGCAGCGACGCCGCCATCAACACGAACCAGAGCAGCATCACGCCATCCAACATCGAAACCCTCCGTCATCCCGACGCAACATATCCGAACACTCGGGCCTAGCATCTTTCGACCAGCCATTCGGCATTGTACATCCATATGCGTCACCCTCGGGCTTGACCCGGGGTCCATCTTTTTTTCAAAAGGCTTTTGGCGAAGACGATGGATCGCCGGCGCGTAAGCGCGTTCACGCGCGTCTTCGACGCGCTTCTGCCCGGCAATGCCGCCGAACCGACACGCGCTAGAATTGCTCTTCCGCTAGCGCCATCACGGAGGCGCCGCCGTGCATCGTTATCTCTGCGAGGCCCGCGGCCTGGGACAGGAAGTGGTCGGCAAAGAACCGTGCGGTCGTGATCTTTGCGCGATAGAATGCGAGATCGTTGGCGCCGGCATCGAGCCTGTTCTGGGCAATGGCCGCGGCACGCGCCATCTGCCATCCGCCGGATACGGTGCCCAGCAGCTGCAGGAACGGCGTCGCACCGCAGAGCACGGTGTTCAGATCCTGCCGGCTGGCTGACCGGACCCAGTCGACCGCGGCGGATAAGGCTGCCAGGCCAGCGCGCAGCCGACGCCTGATGACTGCGAGATCGTCTTGCGCCGCGCCGTCCAAGCCGTCCACAACCTGCTCGATCTCCTCGATGAGTGTTCGCATGGCGCGCCCGTCATCGCGCAAAATTTTTCGGCCGACCAGATCGATGGCCTGGATGCCGGTCGTGCCCTCGTAGATGGTCGTGATGCGGGCGTCGCGCAGGTGCTGCGCGGCGCCGGTTTCCTCGACGTATCCCATCCCGCCGTGGATCTGCAGGCCGGTCGATGCAACGTCGATTGCCGATTCGGTGCTCCAGCCTTTGACCACCGGGATCAGCAGCTCCGCTATCGCCTGCGCACGCGCTCGCGCGCCGGCGTCGGCATGCCGGCGTGCCACATCGAGCTGGCCCGCCACGACATAGGCGAGCGCGCGCATCGCCTCGACGCGCGACTTCATCGACATCAACATGCGCCGAACGTCGGGGTGGCGGATGATGGGCACGGCACGGCCGCCGTTGGTCGATTCCTTGCCTTGTATGCGCTCCTTGGCCCAAGTGAGCGCGCGCTGATAGGCGCGCTCGGCAACCGCCAGTCCCTGTAATCCCACGGCGAAGCGCGCCTCGTTCATCATGATGAACATCGCCTCGAGGCCGCGGTTCTCCTCGCCGAGCAGATAGCCGATCGCGCCGCCCTTGTCGCCGAAGACGAGCGTGGCGGTCGGACTGGCATGAATACCGAGCTTGTGCTCGATCGAAACGCAGGACACGTCGTTGCGCTCGCCCAGGCTGCCGTCCTCATTCACGAGAAACTTGGGCACCAGGAATAACGATATGCCTTTGACGCCTTCGGGCGCATCCGGCGTGCGCGCGAGCACCAGATGGATGATGTTCTCCGCGAGATCGTGCTCGCCGAAGCTGATGAAGATCTTCTGCCCGCGAATACGATAATGATCGCCCTCTGCGACCGCGCTGGCACGCAGCAGCGCCAAGTCCGATCCCGCCTGGGGCTCGGTCAGATTCATGGTGCCGGTCCATTCGCCGGTGACGAGCCGCGGCAGATATTTTTGCTTCTGCGCCTCGTTGCCACGCAGAAGGATCGCCTCGATCGCCCCTTGCGTGAGCAGCGATACCAGGGAGAAGCCCAAATTCGCTCCGTTCCACATCTCCATGATGGCTGCGTCGACCAGCTTGGGCAGTCCCTGACCGCCGTATTCCGCCTCGAACCGCAGCCCGTTCCAGCCGGCTTCGACGAATTGGCGATAAGCCGCGTGGAAACCCTCGGGCATCAGCACTTGCCCGTCGTTCCACCGCGCCCCTTCGACGTCGCCCGCGCGCTCGAGCGGCGCCCACACACCGCCGGCGAATTTCGCCGCCTCATCCAGTACGGAATTGACCAGATCCGGCGTTGCATCCTCGCAGCCGGCAAGACTCGCGACGGTGTTGAGATCGGCGAGCTCGTGGATTGCAAACTGCATGTCCCGGACGGGAGCGCTGTACGTGCTCATTTCGCTTCCTCGCTATATTCTTTCTCTTCCAGAAACCGGTGAACGACCGGCGCCACCTCTTCGGCTTTGGAGACGAGAAACATGTGGCCGTCGTTGACCACGTGCAGCTCGGCGCGCCGAATGAGCGCCGAGAGGATTTTCGCATTGATGAGCGGCACGATCGGATCGTCCGAGCCGTGCATGACGAGGGTGGGCTGCCGCAGCAGCCGCAGCCACGGCAGGCTGGTCCATCCGGCGGCGGCGAGCAATTGAAAAAAATATCCGCGGCTGCTCGGCGCCCACATGGCATCGCCGTGCCGGCGCAGCAGATCGGGATCGGAGCGAAAGGCGCCGCCATAGATTTCCCCGCCGAAGTTTTGAAGAAAGTCCGGGTCGACGTATCGCCGGGGGCTGATGAGTTTCGTCAGCACGCTCGGCCGGCCTGGCACCATCAACACGCCGGGAGACGTCGAGGCGAGCACGAGCTTGCGGCAACGTTCGGGAAAGGCGAAAGCGAACGTCTGCGCAAGCGCGCCACCCCACGACACACCGAGCGCGTCGATCGGCCGCCGGTATCCGAGCTCGTCCAGGAGGCTACCTGCAAGCCGGGCCAGACCGGGAAAGCGGTACGGCACCAAGGACGCCGGCGAGCCGCCAGAACCCGGAACGTCGAACGTCACCACCTCGCGCTCCGGCAGCGCGGACACGAACGGCTCGACCAGTTCGAGGCTCGCGCCGATGCCGTTGAAGACGATGAGCGGCGGCAGATGCGCGGCTCCCGGACGGATGCCGACGCGCAATCGCTGGCCGTCGATGGTCTTGGTTCGAATGTGCATCGCGAGACCTGCGCCCTGCCCGATCACTTCAATGTGCGCCCGACGCGCGCGCCCTCCTCAACTCGCGCGCACATATGTCCCCGGCGCATCGGCGCCGGCCGGGTAAGACTCATTGCCCAAGCGCTCCGGAGCGACCCGAAGCTCCCCTGACCGCTCGGCGAGCCAAGAGCGCCAATGCGCCCACCACGATCCTGCGATGGGCTTTGCCGCCGCAAGCCAATCGTCGGGCCGCTCAACGAGCGTGGGATTGACGAAGTATTTGCTCTTGGCGCCGCCCTCCGGATTGATCAGCGTCTGGATATGGCCGCCCGAGCTGAGCACGAATTCGTTGTGGCCGCCGAGAGAGCGCGCCATCCGGTACCCGTCCCGCCACGGGGTGATGTGGTCGTTGAGACCGGCGACGATGAATTTGTCGCACTCGATTTGCGAGACATCGATGGGAACGCCGAGAACGTTGTACTGACCGGGATGCAACAGCCAGTCGTTGGTGAAAATATCGATCAAGGTGCCGTGAAACTTCGCCGGCAGGCGCGTGGTGTCGTTGTTCCAGTAAAGGATGTCGAACGCGGGAGGCGAATTGCCCATGAGGTAATTGTTGGTCCAGTAGCTCCAGATGAGATCGTTGGGCCGCATCCATGCAAAGACGCGGCTCATCTCGCCGCCTTCCAGCACGCCCTTGCGCGCCGTCTCCAGTTTGGCCGCGGCAATCGCCTCCGGGGTGGAAAACAAGCCGAGCTGCGTGTCTGAACTGCCGGCGAGAACCGCGACCATCAGCGTCATCGCGCGGATCAGCGGCTCGCCCCGGGCGGCCAGCACGCCCGCCAGCACCGTCGCGGTCATTGCGCCCGAACAGGCGGCGTGCACGACGACATCGGGCGAGCCGGTGATGTCCGCAATCGCCTCAATCGCCTCGCGAATCGCGGCGACATAGGTCTGCATGTCCCAATCGCGCTCGGCAGGGGTCGGATTGCGCCAGCTGATGGCAAAGACCTGGAATTGGCTGCGCGTGAGGTGTTCAACGATGCTCCGCCCTGGCGACAGATCGAAAAAGTAGAACTTGTTGATTTGCGGCGGCACAATCAAATGTGGCCGCGCGTGAACGCAGGCGCTGGCGGGGGCATATTGGATGAGCTCGAGCACAGGCGTCGTGAGCACGACGGCGCCCTTGGAGAGCGCTAGGTTAGCCCCGACTTTGAACGCGCTCTTGTCGACCTGCGACGGCATCGCGCCGTTCGTCGTGATGTCCGCCAACATGTTTTTCAAGCCGGCCAAGAGATTGGCGCCACGGCTCTCGAGCGTGCTGCGCAGCGCCGCCGGATTGCCGAGAAGCGTGTTGGTCGGCGCGAGCGCGTCGGTCACGAGCGAGGCAGCGAAGCGAACGCGCTCTTTGCTGCGTCGATCGAGCGCCGAGCGATCGACGAATTGCGCAACTGATTTTCCCCAGGCGAGATAAGTCTGAAGCCACATGCGATAGAGTGGGTTCTCCCGCCAGGCCGGATCCGTGAAGCGCTTGTCGCCGGGGGTTGCCGAAAGTTCTGAGCTTCCCGAGGCGATCGCCATGAGCTCGCGTAGCAATGCCACTTCCTGCTCGAGCAGAAGCGCCGGACGCTCGAGAGCCTGCTGCGCGAGCTCCCGCAAGACGGCGGCGATGTCCTGCGGCCGCAACCCGATGAACGGATTGGGTCCGAGCATTCCTTCCGTGGCATGCTCGATGAGCTGTTCGGAATAGCCGCCCGCGTTCTCCTTGGCGCCCATGGTCCGCTCACGCCCGGTTTGTACTGCCGCGAGCGACCAGGACCAGCGCCACCGCGAGCACCGCCGGCTTGTCTTCAGCCTCGATCTCGATCTTGTTGTCGGTCCGCAGCAGCAGGTGCTTTGGACCTCTTTCCTCGACCGACAGCAGCGCGATTCGATTGCGTACCCGCGCGCCGGCCTTGACCGGCGCGACGAAGCGCACGCGCTCGAGCCCATAGTTGAAGGCCTGCTCGATCCGCGCGGGGCGAATGAAGACCTCGAGCGCCGTCGGGGCAATCAAGGACAAACTCAGATAGCCGTGCGCGACGGGAGCGCCGTAGGGACTTTCGCGGCGCGCCCGTTCGACATCGACGTGAAGCCATTGGTTGTCGCCCGTGCACGCCGCGAACCGGTCGATACGTTCCTGGTCGATCGTGACCCATTCGGATACGCCGAGCTCGCGACCCACAAACGACGCGCTGTGCTCGAGGCTGAACGTTTGAGATGCCAACATGACCATGTCACGACTGCTGGGCGTGGGCTTCGGCCGGCGCGGGACGGACCGCGGGGCTCAAGCCAGTCGTGGTCGGCGCGGCGCGATAGTCGCGGAATTGCTCGCGCAACAGCTTCTTGTCGAGTTTACCGACGCTGGTCCTGGGCAGCGCCGACGCGAATACGACCTGATCGGGGACCGCGTAGCGCGATATCACGCCCTTGCTCGCGTAATCCTGCAAGGCCGCCTTGATCTCGCAGTCGCTGACCGAGCAGCCCGGCTTGAGCACCACGACTGCCAGGGGGCGTTCGGTCCACTTTGGATCGGGAATGCCGATGACGGCAGCTTCGCCCACGCCGGGGTGCTTGAGAATGAGATCCTCGATGTCGAGCGAGGAGACCCATTCGCCGCCGGTCTTGATGACATCTTTGAGGCGATCGGTGATTTTCAAGTAGCCATCGGGGCCGATGACACCGATGTCGCCGGTGTGCAGCCATCCGCCGAGCCACAACTTTTCCGAGTTCGCAGGATCGCGCAGGTAGCCTTGCGTCAGCCACGGCGCGCGCGCCACGATTTCGCCCGGGGTCGCACCGTCGCGTGGGACATCCCTCATGTCCGGATCGACGACACGCAGATCGACCATCGGGATCGGACGCCCAGCCTTGATCCGCACCTCGACCTGGCGATCGACATCCCACGCTTCATCCTCCGATCTTAGATGCGCCAATGTGAGCACGGGACAGGTCTCTGACATGCCGTAGCCGGTCGTGATATCGATGCCGTGCTGCATGGCCTCTTTCGCCAATGCCCGCGGCAGCGCCGCCCCGCCGACGATGACTTTCCAACCTTGCAGTATTCCCTCCTTCGATTTCGGGTGCGCGAGGATCATTTGTAGAATGGTCGGGACGCAGTGCGAGAACGTCACCTTCTCGCGCGCGATCAAGTCGAGCACGAGATCGGGGGAATATTTGCCCGGATAGACCTGCTTGAGGCCGAGCGTCGTCGCGACGTAGGGAAAGCCCCAGGCGTGGACGTGGAACATGGGCGTCACCGGCATGTACACGTCGCCGTCGTTGAGACGGCCGTGTCCGGTGCCGGTGATCGCGTTGCGCAGCGCCAGCGTGTGCAGCGCCAGCTGGCGATGGCTGAAATAAACGCCCTTGGGAAGGCCGGTCGTGCCGGTGGTGTAGAAGGTGGTTGCGCGCGTATCCTCGTGGAAGTCGGGGAACACGTAGTGCGGGTCGGCAGCGGCGAGCAGCGTCTCGTACTCGGCCGCGAACGGAAGCGACGTCTTCGCCGCGCCGCCGGCATCGTCGATCCAAATCAGCGATTTGACCCCTTCGACGCGAGCCCAGATCTGCTCGAGGATGGGCGCAAACTCGCTGTTCACCAGGATGATGTCGTCTCTGGCGTGGTTGATGGTGTAGAGAATTTGTTCGGGGGAAAGTCGGACGTTGATGGTGTGAAGGGTTGCCCCCATCATCGGCACGGCAAAGAAGCACTCGAGATAGCGGTGGCTGTCGAAATCCATGACCGCCACGGTCTGGCCTGGTCGAACCCCGAGCTTGGCGAGGCCGCTCGCTAATCTGCCGACCCGCTCACGCAAGTCGCCATAGGTAAGCCGGGCTTGCGAGCGATAGACGATCTCCTGCTTGGGCGCGCGGGCGAGCGCCGTCTCGAGCAAGTGTTTGATCAGCAGCGGGCACGAATAGGCTGCGGCGCTACGTTCGATCAGGTTGGTCATAAAAGCCTCCCAGCTCTTGATTGCGCGGGCTCATTGACATCTGCTTAACCGATAGTATGATTGTCCGACAATCAGATCGTCCAGTCAAGCCCTATTTTTCTGGCGCCGATCGCGTTAAATGAGAATCGGCTCGAAACGGAATCGCTCGAATGACGGAAACAGGCGAAAAGTTCGATCGAATCAATGCGATACCGGCGTACCAGCTGGTCGCCGACGCAATCGAGCGGGAGATTCTGGCGCGACGGATCCGCCCGGGCGAGCCGATCGGCACCGAAGCGCAGCTGGTCAAACAGTTCGGCGTGAACCGGTCGACCGTGCGGGAAGGCATCCGCCTGCTGGAGCAGAGCGGGCTCATCCACCGCGATTCAGGCCGGCGGCTGATGGCGACCCTGCCGCACTATAGCCGCCTCGCGACCCGGATGAGCCGGGCGATGCTGCTACACGAGGTCACCTTCCGGGAGCTTTGGGAGGCGACGACCGCGCTCGAGGTCGCGACCGTCGAGCAGGCCGCGGAGCACGCGACGGAGGAGGATATTGCCGAGCTCGAGGCCAATGTCGCCAGCACCAAGGACGTCGCCGCCGATCCGGCCGCCGTCGCCGAGTTGGACACGCAGTTCCACGCGTTGATTGCCAAAGCATCGCAGAACCGGGTGCTGCAGCTCGCCCGCGAGCCCTCGAGCCTCCTCATCTTTCCGACCACCGAGATCATTTTGCGAAAGGTGAAGGAGGGTGTGCCCCGTCTCATTCAGGCACACCGGAAAATCCTCGATGCGGTAAGGGAGCACGACAAGGAGGCGAGCCGGCTGTGGATGCTGCGCCACGCCAAGGATTGGGGCCGTGGTTTCGAGCGCGCCGGCAAGGACATCGATCAGCCGATCGACCGCGTCTATATGCGCGAGGTGATGACGCGCTGAGCGCGGCAAGCGCGCGCAGGCCAGCGAGGGAATACATGGCAGCAGACGATTTCCATGCTGACAGTGAGCAGCGGTCAGACGCTCGATATTTCCGCCGGTGAATCGAGCGCCGGCGTCGAAGTGATGAGCGGCGGCATCCTGCGGGTCCTCTCGGGAGGCACCGCCGGTGGTACATTCGTCGAAGGCGGCACGGAAATCGTCAATGCCGGCGGCACAGACTTCTTCGGCGGCGAGCAAATAGTCGCTGAGGGCGGCACGGACTTCTTCGGTGGCGAGGAAGTAGTCGCTGAAGGCGGTGCGGCCGGTAACCCAACCGCCAGCGGCGGCACGGAAACCATCAATGCCGGCGGCACGGGCTTCTTCGGTGGCGAGCAAATAGTCGCTGAAGGCGGTAGGGCCGGTAACGCAGCCGTCAGCGGCAGCACCGAAATCGGCAATGCTGGCGGCACGGTCTCCTTCGGCGGCGAGCAAATCGTAGCTGAAGGCGGTAGGGCCGGCTACGCAACCGCCAGCGGCGGCACCGAAATCGGCAATGCCGGCGGCACGGTCTCCTTCGGCGGCGAGCAAATCGTAGCTGAAGGCGGTAGGGGCCGGTAACGCAACCGCCAGCGGCGGCACCGAAATCGTGAACGCCGGCGGCACGGACTTTTTCGGCGGCGAGCAAATCGTAGCTGAAGGCGGTAGGGCCGGTAATGCAACAATCAGCGGCGCCATCGAAATCGTCAACGCTGGCGGCACCGACCCGGGTGCGCTGATCTCGGCCAGCGAGCAAGACGTCTCCGGCTTGGCGAGCGGCGGCACGGTGTCTTGAGCGCCGTGATATGACCCCGACGCTTCCAGGCATCCTTGCAATATTCAACAACGTAGCGCGCGGCCGCGAGGCGGAGTTCGAGGAATGGTTCCCAGCATGTGCACTTGCAGGAACGCCTGGGCGTGCCAGGCTTCCTGCTCGGACGTCGGCACGAGGCCCTGAACGGAGAGCCGCGGTACTTAAATTTCTATGTGACTCGTTCGGTCGAAGTTCTCAAGTCGCAGGAATATCGAACGCGGCTGGATGATCCAACGCCGATGACTCGCGTGATCATGTCGGACGTTTTCAAAGACATGATCCGGACCATCTGTCACCAAACCTTCCGACTCGGGCACATGCGCGGCGCAGTCGCTGTCACAGCGCGCTTCGCCGAACGCCCGAAAGAAGCCGCGCTCAGATCGACCCTGCAGGAATTGGTGAAAAATAAAGCCGTGGCTTGTGGGGAGATCTGGTCCGCTGCCAGTCAGGATGAGCTTGTGGTATCCGAGGAAGAGCGATTGCGCGGGGGCGATCGTAGGATCGACGCCTGTCTGATGATAGAGACATTACGTGCGCACGGCGCGGAACAGCTTGCAAGCGCGGCTGTCAGCCAGTTTCCGGCGGTGACAATCGCGACTTATCGGCTACTTTGCGAAATAAAGCCTGGCAACACCGATTGATCCGATATTCCGGCGTCGAGTCGGCGCGCTACCCGCGATGTCCTCGCAAACCAAGCTTGCAGCTGCGCGGCGGGAAAAATCGAGTTTGCTTTTGTCAGGAGCTGAGCCAAGATCGCGCGCCAAGTTGCGACGTGCAGTGCAAAATGACCAATCTTCCGCCGCCGCGATCGATGTGCCTTCTCGCACTCAGCATGCTCGCGCTAAATGCGGCCGTCCTGTTCCCCGCGAAGGCACAGGACTACCCCAATCAAACCATCAAGATCGTCGTGCCGTTTGTCGCCGGCGGCGGCGTCGATGTGGTCGCGCGCATCATTTCGCCGAAGCTCAGCGAGGAGCTTGGGCAATCGGTCATCATCGAAAATCGTGGCGGCGCGGGCGGCGCGATCGGCGCCGCCGCCGTGGCACAGGCCCCGCCCGACGGCTACACGCTGCTCGTGGGCACCGGCAGCACCCACGGCACCAACTCCAGCGTCTATTCGCGTCTGCCCTACGATCCGGTTCGCGACTTCACGCCCATCGTGCTCATCTCTTCGTCACCGCTGCTCTTGATCGTGCCGCCGCCGTTGCCGGCAAAATCCGTCAGCGAGCTGATTGCGCTGGCGCGCCGCCGGCCGGGCGAGCTCAGCTTTGGATCCTACGGCACCGGCAGCATCAACCATCTCGGCGCCGAACTCTTCAACTCGATGGCAAAAATCGAAGCCAACCACGTGCCCTATCGCGGCTCCGCCCCAGCCCTGACCGATCTGATGGGCGGCCGGCTGCACTATATGTTCGACGGCGTGTCCACCTCGCTCGGATATCTCCAGGCCGGGTCCATTCGCGCCCTCGGCGTCGCGGGGCCCAGCCGGTCGCCGGTCTTGCCCGATGTGCCCACGATTTCGGAGGCCGGCCTTGCCGGCTACGATACGATGGTTTGGTTCGGCTTGTTCGCGCCCGCCGGCACGCCCAAAGCAATCGTCGATCGCGGGAATAAAGCGACCAACGCCGTGCTTGCGTCGCCGCGTGTCAAAGAAGGTCTCGAGAAACTCGGCATCGATCCGGTCGGCGGCAGCCCCGGCGTTCTCGCAAGCAAGGTCCAATCCGAACTGCAGAAATGGACAGCGATCGTGCGCGAAAAAAACATCCGCGTCGATCAGTGAGCGGGGAGCTTCCGCAGGAGAGGAGTGATGTCCAACCGTCAGATGCATCTCGGCGTGTTTGTGCTCGGCACCGGCAACCATTCCGCCGGTTGGCGCTGGGAGGGGGCCTATGCGACGAGCTGCAGCTTGCCCGTGATGGCATCGATTGCGCGCATCGCCGAGCGCGGAAAGTTCGATCTCTTCTTCATCTCCGACTCGGTGGTGATGGATCCCGGGGATCATCCCTCATTCGTCAATCGCTTCGAGCCGATGACGCTACTTGCAGCCGTCAGCATGGCGACGCGGCACATCGGGCTCGGCGCGACCGTATCGACGAGCTTCAGCGAGCCGTTCCATGTCGCGCGCAGCTTTGCCTCGCTCGATCATATCAGCGGCGGCCGGGCGGCCTGGAACGTCGTCACCAGCACGCACAATGCGGCGGCTCTCAACTTCAGCAAGGAACGCCTGAACGAGCACGATCTGCGCTACGAGATCGCGACCGAGTTCGTGGATGTCGTGCGCGGGCTGTGGGACACCTGGGACGACGGGGCAATCGTTGCCGACAAGGCGAGTGGCACTTTCCTCGACAGGTCGAAGGTGAGGCCGCTCAATCACAAGGGGCGCTTCTTTTCCGTCAAGGGCCCGCTCAACATCGAGCGCTGCCCCCAGGGCCACCCGGTGATCATCCAGGCCGGCGGCTCGGCGCCGGGGCAAGAGCTTTCGGCGCGCTCGGCCGATCTGGTTTTCTCCGTGGTTAACGGCGACCATGCCTCGGCCAAGGCCGCCTATGACAGCTTGAAACAGCGCGTGGTCAAACATGGCCGCGCGCCGGAGCAGGTGCCGATCCTGCCCGGAGTGATGCCCATCATCGCCGAGAGCGATGCGCAGGCGAAGGAGGAGCTCGCGCGGCTGCAGAGCTGGCTCACATCCACCAACGCGCTGGCGCTGGTGTCGCAGCGGCTGGGACACGACATTTCCGGCTATCCCCTCGACGGTCCGGTGCCGGACTTCCCCGCCAAGACCGAGCGCGGCCAGGCTTTCTCGAAGACGTTGTTGGAGATGGCCCGGCGCGAGAAGATGACGCTGCGCGACCTCTACAACATCACCGCCGCCGCGCGCGGCCATTGGGTGATCCACGGCACGCCGAAACGGATCGCAGACATTTTGGAGGAGTGGTTCACGGCAGAGCGCGCGGACGGCTTCATCGTGATGCCGGCCCATTTCCCGAAAACTTTCGACGACTTCGTCGACCTGGTCGTGCCCGAGCTGCAGCGGCGCGGCCTGTTCCGGCGCGACTATGCGGGTTCGACGCTGCGCGATCACCTCGGCCTCGGGCGTCCCGTTCCGGCGCCAGGCCTGAAATCGGCTTGAGCCATGTCTCGCCGCGCGTTGATTTTTGCTCTCGCCATTGCGGTGCTCTGGCCGCTGACCGCGCGCGCGCAAGATTTTCCGAACCGGCCGATCAGGCTGATCGTGCCGTTCGCCGCCGGCGGCGCAGCGGATTTGTTCGCACGCTCGCTCGCCAACGGGCTTGGCGCCGAACTCGGCCAGCAGGTCGTGGTCGAAGTACGCGCCGGCGCCGGCGGGCTCACCGGCGTCGATGCCACCGCCAAGAGCGCACCTGATGGCTACACTATCTGTCTTGCCGGCGCCGCGGCGCTCTCCGCAATTCCGTTCATGACGAGCAGGATGCCCTTCGACTGGCAGAAGGATCTTTCCTTGCTCACGCTGGTCGTGCGCGTGCCGGAGGTCTTGATTGTGCATCCCGCGCTCGGCGTCGATACGTTCGGCGACTTTCTTGCCTATGCCCGTGCGCGCCCCGGCAAAATCAATTTCGGCTCGGCCGGAGCGGGCTCGATTACCCATCTGGCAGTCGAATTACTCAAGACTGCGACCGGCATCGATCTCGTGCACGTCCCCTATCGCGGCGTCGGTCCCGCGGTGGGCGACATGCTCGGCGGCCACATCCAGGTGATCGTGGCTGACGTGCCGTTCTTGTTGCCGCACATCAGGTCGGGCGCGTTGAAAGCGCTGGCGGTGACGTCAGCCGCGCGCGTCCCGGCGCTGCCCGACGTCCCCTCGACCGCCGAGCTCGGCTATGCCGCGGTCAATTCCGACAATTGGTACGGCCTGGTAGCGCCCGCGCATACGCCGGCAAACGTGCTCGAGGCACTGCGTCGCGCGAGCCTCGCCGTGCTCACATCCGCGGAGCTGAAGAAGCAGTTCGAGAGCCAGAACGCGCTGCCTTCGCCCTCGACGCCCGACGAATTCGCGGCCTTCGTGCAGGCGGAGCAGGCCAAATGGGGACCGGTCGTGCGCGCCACCGGCGTCAAGCTCGAGTGAGGCCGCCGACGTCGAAGAGCAAGGGGATCCAATGAAAATTGTCGACATGAGCCACGTGATGAACGTGCATACCCCGGGCTGGGTCGGATACGCGGGCAACAGGATGTATTACGCGCAGAACCTGCAGACGCAGATGATCGTCGCGCAGCGCATCGAGACGGCGCTTCACGTCGGCACGCATTTCGACGGCGCCATGCACGCGACCGATGATCCCAAAGGCGACATGGCCTCGCTGCCGCTCGATTATCTGGTCAATTGCGGCGTCGTGGTCGATATTTCGGCAAAAATGTCGGACTGGGCCGTGATCACGCCGGAGATCATCGAGAGCGCCGGCGCCGACATCCGCGATGGCGACATTTTGCTTCTGCACACCGGCTGGCACCGGCACTACGAGGGTCGGCCGCGGCAGGACCTGGTGAAGTATTTCTGCTTTCACCCCGGACCCAGTCTCGACACGTTGCAGTGGATGCTGGAGAAAAAGATCAAATGGTGGGGCATGGATACGGGCTCGTGCGATCACGCCATGAATACTTCGATCCGCATGATGCGCCCCGATCTTGCGGCGCAATTCACCAAGCTACACGGCAAGACCCCGGCTGAGTTCTTTGGCACGTTCGAATACAGCCACAAAAAATCCGGACGCCGGGTCACGACCGACGTCTTTCCATTTCATAGCTGGGCATTCCAGGAAGGGCTGCTCCACGCCGAGAATCTCGGCGGCGACATCGAGCTCATGCTCAACAAGCGGGCGCTGATCGGCGCGTTCCCCTGGCGCTATCAGGGACTGGAAGCTTGTCCCTGCCGCATCGTCGCGTTCCTCGATGCCGGCGACAACGTCGAAGCCATCGGCAACGCGGCGAAGGCGATCACATCAGGCTGACCGGCATTTGCTGATAATGCACTTGGCACGGCGGATGAAGACCTTAAGGTCCGTTCGTCCCCCGAAAGCGGGGACCCAGCGCCGACTGGATTCCCGCTTTCGCGGGAATGAACGGAGTTTCGAGTTCAGGCAGTAGCGCATTCGGAAATTCCGCAATGCCGAAAATTTCTGCACTGGACGAAGTTAATCGGCGTGAGCCGCTCTGCCTAGTGAAATCGCACAAGGAGACCGACATGGACCTTCAGCTCGACGGCAAGACCGCGCTGGTGACCGGGGGCAGCGCCGGCATCGGCAAAGGCATTGCCCGCGCGTTCGCCCGGGAAGGCGTGGATGTCGCGATCTGCGCGCGACGCAAAGAGCCACTCGAACAGACCGCGACCGAAATCGCGCGCGAAACGAACCGCCGGATCGTGCCGATCCCCGCCGATCTCAGCAAGGACGCCGATGCCAAGAATTTCGTCGCGCAGGCGCACAAGGCGCTCCGCCGCATCGACATTCTGGTCAACAATGCCGGCTCCTCGCCCGGCGGCGTGCTCGAGCATCTGTCCGAGGCCGATTGGGAGCAGTCGCTGCAGCTCAAATTCATGGGATATGTGCGCTGCCTGCGCTACGTGCTACCGATCATGGTCAAACAGGGCGGCGGTCGCGTCGTCAATTTGATCGGCAACGACGGCGTCAAGGCGTCGTACTGGGAAATCGCGCCGGGCGCGGCCAATGCCGCGGGGCAAAATCTCACGATGTCGCTCGCCGGCCAATACGGCAGGCACAACATCAGCTTCTGCGCGGTTAATCCCGGGCCGGTGCGCACCGAGCGCTGGGCCGGGCTGGTCACGGCGATGTCGCGCGACATGAAATTGTCCTACGAGGAGGCCGACAAGCTCGCGCCGGCGTCGATCCCACTCGGCCGCATTGCCGAGGTCGAGGAGGTCGCGACGCTGGTGGTGATGCTGGCTTCGCCGCTCATGCACATGGTCAACGGCACCCAGATCGAGATCGACGGTGGGCAGGAAAAGTCATTGATGGACCGCATGCGCGACCGCAGATGATTGCAACTGAACTGGGGTCGCGGTGCGGGTAATTGCGCCCTCGCCCCGCGCAGCGGGGAGAGGGCAACTCCGCTCTGCAACGTGCCCGAGTGGGTGAGGGGCCCCTCACCCCAACCCTCTCCCCGTTGCGCGTCGCTTGCGGGGAGAGGGAGTACACCGAGCAAGCGGTTGGATGACTCGATTTGCCCGCCTGCTTATCGCCGCGGCAAGATACTGCTTCTCGGTACCGCTGCGCGCTCAAGCGACCTTGACAAGCTTTCGCGCGGGCTCACTACTTATCTCCACGCGAATGAGGGGAAACCTCACCATATGGAGCACCGCATGAGCACAAGATCCCGGCTCTGGCTCGTCACAGCGAGCGCCGTTTGTCTCGGCAGCCCTGCCCTGGCCCAGGACACGCTGAAGATCGGTGAACTCAACAGCTACAAGGCGCAGCCTGCGTTCCTCGAGCCTTATAAGAAGGGTTGGGAGTTCGCGGTCGAAGAGATCAACGCGAAGTCGGGCGTGCTCGGTAAAAAGCTCGAAGTGGCCTCGCGCGACGACGGCGCAAGCCCGGGCGACGCGGTGCGCGTCGCCAACGAGCTCGTCACGCGCGAGGGGACAAACATTATCGCCGGCACCTTCCTGTCGAATATCGGCCTCGCGGTCACCGAGTTCGCGGGCAAGGAGAAGGTGTTCTTCCTGGCAGCCGAGCCTTTGACTGACAAGATCACTTGGCAGAACGGAAACAAGTACACGTTCCGCCTGCGGCCCTCGACTTACATGCAGGTCGCGATGCTGATGCCCGACGCCATCGCCGCAAAGAAGAAACGCTGGGCCGTGGTCTACCCCAACTTCGAGTACGGCCAATCGGCGGCAACTTGGTTCAAGGAGATGCTGAGAAAGGCGCAGCCCGACGTCGAGTTCGTGACCGAGCAGGCCCCGCCGCTCGGCAAGGTCGATGCCGGCGCCGTCGTGCAGGCGATCGACGACGCCAAGCCCGACGCCATTTTCAACGTGCTGTTTGGAGGTGACCTCGCCAAGCTCGTTCGTGAGGGCACGACCCGCGGCACCTTCAAGAACCGCACTGTCGTCAGCCTGCTCTCGGGCGAGCCGGAATATCTCGATCCGCTCAAGGACGAGGCCCCGGTCGGATGGATCGTCACCGGCTATCCGTGGGAGGAGATTAAGACACCAGCGCACACGGCCTTCGTGACGGCTTATCAGAAGCGCTGGAACGATTATCCGCGCCTCGGTTCGGTGGTCGGCTACGTCACCATGCACGCGCTCGCTGCCGGCATCGCCAAGGCCGGCTCAACCGACACCGACAAGGTTATCGCCGCATTCCGCGGACTGAAGCTCGACAGCCCCTTGGGACCGTTCGAATTCCGCGCCATCGACCAGCAGGCGACGATGGGCGCCTATGTCGGCAAGGTCGCGCTCAAGGATGGGAAGGGAACGATGTCCGATTTCAAATACGTCGACGGGGCGAGCGTGATGCCACCCGACGAGGAGGTGAAGAAGCTGCGGCCGGCGGCGGCGATGAATTGAGGCCAGTCGTCGCGTAGCCCTGTCCCGGCGCTTCGCTCGCTAGCGCTCGCTCGTCCGGGACACGAACTCCGCGTATCCCGGGCGAGTGCAGCGAGCCCTTTTGCGCGAGCGAAACGAGACCCGGGATCCAGCGAATAAGTGCGAAGCACATTATTGGATCGCGCAGCGGTATCGGTTCATATATCGCAAAGCCGTGGAGCCGGTCCTGTGCGCGCTAGCCCTGACCGCAAAGGAGGGAGCAGACCGGGTTCGCCGCTCGCGCTGGCGCTCCTCCCATGACCCTTGAAGCCCTCCTGTTCCAAGCGCTCAACGGGCTCGCCGCGGCGTCGAGCCTGTTTTTTGTGGGCGCTGGTTTGTCGCTCATTTTCGGCGTCACCCGCATCATCAACATCGCCCACGGCTCGTTCTACATGCTGGGGCTTTATCTCGCGGCGACGTTTGCCACGAAGGTCGCCGGCGGTTTCGGGTTTTGGGGCGGCATTCTCGCCGCCGGCTCGGTGGTCGCCGCGCTCGGCGTGCTGGTCGAGACGCTGTTGCTGCGCCGCATCTATCAGGCGCCGGAGCTATTCCAACTGCTCGCGACCTTTGCGCTGGTCCTCATTTTAAATGACGTGGCGCAGTACGTGTGGGGACCGGAAGATTTGTTCGGCCCGCGCGCTCCGGGCTTGCGCGGCTCAGTGGAAATTCTCGGGCGCAACTTTCCGACCTATGACCTTTTTCTGATCGTGATCGGGCCGCTCGTCCTGCTGCTGCTGCACTTGATGCTGGCGAAGACCCGTTTCGGCCGCTTGATCCGCGCAGCCACGCAGGACCGCGAGATGGTCGGCGCGCTCGGCGTCAATCAGGCCATGCTGTTCACCGTTGTTTTTGCGCTCGGCGCCTTCCTCGCCGGGTTCGGCGGCGCGCTGCAGGTGGCGCGCGAGCCCGCCAACCTCGGGCTCGACCTCGTCGTAATCAGCGATGCCTTCGTCGTGGTGGTGGTCGGCGGCATGGGATCGATCACCGGCGCTTTTCTCGCCGCCGTTATCATCGCTGAGGTGAAGGCGCTGTGCATCGGGATCGGTCTCGTTCATTTCGGGACCGTTGCCGTCAACTTCTCGAAGCTCACGCTGGTAGCGGAATTCTTGGTGATGGCGATCGTGCTGATCGTGCGTCCTTACGGCCTGCTCGGCCGCCCACAAGGGGCGGTGCGCAATCCCGCCGAAATCGACGATCCGATCCGGCCCGCGCCTTGGCCGCTCAAGACTGCAGCCGCAGCGCTGCTCGTCGGCCTTCTGCTGCTGCCGCTCGCGGACAAGGCCTCGCCCTACGCGCTCGTGCTCGGTATCGACGTGCTCATCGCCGTTCTGTTTGCCACCTCGCTGCATTTCATCATGGGACCGGGGGGCATGCATTCGTTCGGCCACGCCGCCTATTTCGGGCTGGGCGCCTACGGCGCGGCGCTGATGGTGAAATTTCTCGTCGCCGCGACCCCGATTGCACTCATCGCAGCTCCGCTCGCGGCGCTCATCGGCGCGCTGCTGTTCGGCTGGTTCGCGGTGCGGCTCGCCGGCGTTTATCTGGCGATGCTGACGCTCGCGTTTGCGCAAATCGTGTGGTCGATCCTGTTTCAGTGGGAGGAGGTCACCGGTGGCTCGAACGGCATTCTCGGGATCTGGCCGCAACCGCCATTCGACACCCGCCCCACTTTTTATCTGTTGACGCTTGCGCTCGTCGCTGCGGGCATCCTTCTGCTGCGATGTTTCCTGTTCGCCCCGTTCGGCTACGCGATGCGGGCTGGGCGCGATTCGCCATTACGCGCCGAAGCGATCGGGATCAATGTCAAGCGCGTGCACTGGATCGCGTTTGCTATCGCCGGCACGTTTGCCGGCGGGGCCGGCGGGGCGTTCGCTTTTGCCAAAGGGACGATCTCACCCGACGTGGCCTGGGTATCGCGCTCGATCGACGCAATGGTCATGGTGCTCTTGGGCGGCATCCAGACCCTGACCGGCCCGAGCGTCGGTGCCGTCGTGTTCACCCTCCTGCAGGACAACGTCATGCGCCAAACCGCGTTCTGGCGTGGCTTGCTGGGGGCGGTGATTCTGCTGCTGGTGCTGGTCTTTCCCGGCGGCATCGTTGGCGCGCTGAACAAGCGAATGACGTCGCGGAGAAAGCCCGCATGAGCGTGCTTCGGATTCGCAACCTATCGAAGGCTTTCGGCGGGGTGCACGCGGTCGAGAATGTCAGCTTCGAGGTCGGCGAGGGCGAATTCCTGGCGCTGATTGGCCCAAATGGCGCGGGCAAGTCGACCTGCTTCAACATGATCAACGGGCAGCTCGCGCCCGATCACGGCGACATCGAATTTGGCGGTCAAAACCTCGTCGGCCTAAAACCGCGCGATATCTGGCGCCTGGGCGTCGGCCGCACGTTTCAGGTTGCAGCCACCTTCGGCTCGATGACGGTTGCCGAGAACGTGCAGATGGGGCTGGCGAGCCATCATCGCGAGATCTTTCGGTTCGGCACGCCGTTAGCGGCGCGCTATCGTGACCAGGCCCTCGAATTGCTGGACCAGGTTGGCATGGCGGAGGCCGCCTCCCGCGCTTGCAAGGAGCTTGCCTATGGCGACGTGAAGCGCGTCGAGCTCGCGATCGCGCTTGCGAACGAGCCGCGCCTGCTGCTCATGGACGAACCCACCGCCGGCATGGCGCCGCGCGAGCGCAACGAACTGATTGCCCTGGTGAAGCGCCTGGTGGTCGAGCGCAGGATTTCGGTACTGTTTACCGAACACTCGATGGACGTAGTGTTCGCCTATGCGGACCGGATCATCGTTCTGGCACGCGGCGTACTGATTGCCGAGGGTAACGCCGAGGCCATTCGCGACAACCCGCGAGTGCAGCAGGTCTATCTCGGCACCGGCCGCACGTTCACGCCTCATGCCGAGGTGCGGGCATGAGCGCGGCCATGCTCGAGGTGGAGCGGCTCAGGGTGTGGTACGGCGCCGCACAAATCCTATTTGAGCCGTCCTTCCACGTCGGGCACGGCGAGGTGGTCGCGCTGATGGGCCGCAACGGCGCCGGCAAGTCGACGACGCTCAAAGCCTTGATGGCGCTGATCCCGCACCGCAGCGGCACGGTCCGATTCCTGGGCGAGGATATCTCCCGTCTCAAGCCATTCGAGATCGCGCGGCGCGGGCTCGGTTTCGTGCCCGAGGACCGGCGCATCTTCTCCGATCTGACGGTGCTGGAGAATCTCGAGGTCGGCCGGCAGCCGCTGCGCCACCATCGCGACGGGCGGCCGACACCCGCATGGACGCCGGAAAAGCTCTTCACCATCTTTCCCAATCTCCGCGACATGCCCGACCGTCGCGGCGCCCATATGAGCGGCGGCGAGCAGCAGATGCTCACGGTCGCACGCACGCTGATGGGCAATCCGCTGCTGGTGCTGCTCGACGAACCCTCCGAGGGGGTCGCGCCGGTCATCGTCGAGCAGATGGCCAACACCATCGTCGAGCTCAAGAAGGAAGGATTGTCGGTGCTCTTGTCCGAGCAGAACATCCATTTCGCCGAGCTCGTCTGCGACCGCGCTTATGTTCTGGAGAAAGGGCAGCTACAATGGCACGGCCGCATGGCCGATCTCGCCGACGACGTCGCCGTGCAACGCCGTCTTCTGTCGGTGTGACGCGCCCCGCGCACGCGTGTGGGATGCGAGTTGCGAGATGAGAATATTGCCAGCCGTCGCGCTTGCCTTAGCAATAAGCGCAACGAGCGCGGGGGCTCAAGAGCATGCGTCAGGTCCGGTTACGGTCATGGTCGGGTTTGCTCCCGGCGGCCCAACGGACACTATCGCACGGATCATAACGGAGCGGATGCGATTATCGCTCGGCCAAACGCTCATCATCGAGAACGTGCCGGGCGCCACGGGAACGATCGCCATCAGCCGGGTCGTGCGCGCCGCGCCGGACGGACACACACTGAGCATGGGCAATTGGACGACTCACGTCGGCGCTCCGGCGATCTATCCGATTTCGTTTGACGTGCTGCGGGATCTCGCACCGGTATCACTGCTGCCGATTGCGCCTCTGCTGATAACCGCAAGGAAAGACTTTCCCGCCAATGACATTCAGCAATTGATTGCGTGGCTCAAGGCCAATCCGGGCCAGGCCACGGCCGCGATCGTCGGTTTCGGCAGCTCCGGGCATGTCAGCCTCATCGACTTCGAAAAGAAAACCGATACTCGCTTCCAATTCGTGCCTTATCGGGGCGGCGGCCCGGCGATGAACGATCTGGTGGCCGGGCAAGTTGATATAAGACTGACCGAGGCATCGACGGCGCTACCCTACCTGCCCAGCGGCAAGATCAAAGCCTACGCGGTTTTGGCCAAGACTCGCTGGGTCGCCGCGCCAAATATCCCAACAATCGACGAAGCGGGAGTGCCCGGCCTCCACATCGCTTTGTGGCATGGGCTTTGGGCGCCCAAGAACACACCGCAGGACGTGATCGCCAGGCTCAATGCGGCGGTCGTGGACACGCTCGCCGATCCGCTGGTGCGCCGGCGCATCGCCGATCTCGGCATGGAAATTCCGCCGCCCGAAAAGCTCACACCGGCGGCGCTTCATGCGCACCACAAAGCCGAGATCGAGAAATGGTGGCCGATCATCAAAGCAGCCGGCATCATCGCGCAATGATCCGGACCTCCATCTGCCGTCATTGCCGGGCTTGACCCGGCAATCCATCCGCCTTCGTAAAGCGTTTTTGGCGAAGGAAGATGGATGCGCGGGTCAAGCCCGCGCATGACGAGGCCTACGAGCGCACGAGCTGATGATCTCCCGCAGCCGTTGCGGCGTCACGGGCAATTGGTTGATCGCGCCTGGAATGCCGAGCGCGTCGTCGATGGCCGCGGCGATTGCCGCGCCAACGGCGTTGACGCCGCCCTCGCCTGCACCCTTCAAGCCGAGCGCGTTGAGCGGCGACGGCGCATCCTCTCTGAGGAGCACGTCGAGCGCCGGCACTTCGCGCGCAGTTGGCATGAGATAATCGGCGAAGTTGACCGACAGGGGCTCGCCCCGCTCGTCGTAAAGAAATTCCTCGAGCAGTGCGCCCCCTATTCCCTGCGCGAACCCGCCGGCGAGTTGCCCTTCGATGAGCATCGGATTGACCGCGCGGCCGATGTCGTAGGCGAGAACATAACGCTCGATCGTCACGCCACCAGTCTCGCGATCGATCTTGGCGACGGCGACGTGCACGCCATAGGGATAGGTCATGTGGTCGCTGAAGAACCAGCCGTCCGCCGACAGGCCGGGTGTGCGCTCGCCGAGAAGCTTTGACGTTGGCTCCAACGCCCTGGCCACCTCGCCAAGCGTCATGGAGGGACCATCAGCGCCGCTGCGCACGACGCGGCCACCGACAACCGCAAGGGCGCCGGCATCTTGCTGCATGAGCCCGGCAGCGACCTCGACCGCCTTGGCGCGCACCGCGACCGCGGCGCGGCGCGTCGCCTCCCCGGTCATCACCGTGGCACGGGACGCGAAGGCCCCCATCCCGAATGCGATCCGGTCGGTGCGGCCGTGCACGACCCGCACATATCTATAGTCGACGCCGAGCGCATCGGCGCAGATCTGGGCGACCACCGTCTCGATGCCTTGGCCGAGCGACGCGGCACCGGTCACCACCTCCACCATCCCGGACGTATCGACCGCCACCCGCACACCATCGAACGGCCCGAGCCCGCTCTTCTCGACGAAAAGCGCAAGGCCTGCGCCCACGCATTCGCCGCCGGCACGCCGACGCTTGAGTTCAACCTGCAGATCGCCCCATTTGGCAGCCGCCAACGCTTTGTCGAGGAGACCAGCATAGTCGCCGGAATCGAGCACAACATCGGTCCCGAGCGTGCCGAGCGGACGCCGATATGGCATCTCGTCTTTAGTGACGAGGTTGCGGCGGCGCACTTCGACGCGATCGATCGCAAGCCGCGTCGCGATCGCGTCCATCAGCCGCTCGCGCACGAACGTGCTTTCAAACCGGCCCGGCGCGCGATAGGTGCCGCACGGCGTCTTGTTGGTGAGCCGTACGCGCCCGACCGCCCGATAAGCTGGCACCCGGTAGGGCCCCGGCAACATCGCAGCGGCGAGGTCGGGCACGGTCGCCGCGTGGGTGCGCACGTAGCCGCCTTGATCGTGGAAGAAGTCGTCGTCAATGGCGAGAAGGCGACCCTCGGCGTCGACGGCGGCGCGCACTTTGTGGCGCTGCTGGCGCGAATGATTGGCCGCGATCAGATGCTCGCGCCGGTCCTCGATCCATTTCACCGGCCGGCCGAGCCGCAGCGCCGCAAGACACACCAACACGTCCTCGGGATAAAGCTCGCCGCGAATACCGAAGCCGCCGCCCACGTGGCCTTCGAGGAGGTGCACGCTCGCAGGACTGCGCCGGAGCATGCGGGCGATACCGTCGCGGTTCCAGTGCGGCACTTTGGCGGCACCGTAGAGCTCCAGCACGTCGCGGGCGCCGTCGTAATGGGCGATGGCGCCGCGCGTCTCGAGCGGAACGCCGGAATGGCGTCCGACCGCGAGGTCCAGCTCCACCACGACCGCCGCGTCGCGAAACGCGGCCGCGATGTCGCCGTAGGATTTTTCGACGCTCGCCGCCTCCGTCGAACGTCCGGGCTCGAATTCCCCCGGCGCTGCGCTCGCGTCGAGCACGGGGGGTAAATCTTCGGCCTCAATCGCGACGAGCTCGGCGGCATCCTCGGCCATGTAGGGATCGCTTGCGAACACCGCGGCGATGGGCTCGCCGACATAGCGCACGTATTCGCGCGCCAGGATCGGCTGGCGATAGGGCGTCAAGCCTTCGACTCGCGTCAGCCGGAAATCGATGGGAGGAATGTCGGCGACGTCGGCCGACGTCCACACCGCTGCGACGCCGGGCAGCGCCAGCGCGGCAGTGGGATCGAGCGAAAGGATGCGGCCGTGCGGGTGCTCGGAGCGAACGATGCGCATATGCAGCATGTGTGGAAAGGCGATGTCGGCGGCGAACGCACCGCGGCCCGTCACCAACGGACGGTCCTCGAGACGGGTCACGGAGCGGCCGATGAAGGTCATGGCGAATGCTCTCTACCGTTCATTCCCGCAAAAGCGGGGACTCAGCAGGTTGCTCTGGATTCCCGCTTTCGCGGGAATGAACGGAATTTGTTGCCCGGCCGTTCTAGTCGAGACAAGGCACTATCTCTTACCCGCAATCCCAGCAGCGCGCAGCGCGGCGCGGATGCGCTGCGGGGTTGCCGGAAACTCGTCGATCGAGACGCCGAACGGCGCAAGCGCATCGTTAATGGCGTTGACGACCGCCGCCGGCGCGCCGATTGCGCCGCCCTCGCCCAGCCCCTTGGCCTTGGTGACGGAGGCTTGCGTCGGCGTTGCCAAATGATGGATTTCAATGTCCGGTATTTCCCGCGCGGTCGGCGGCAAATAGTCTGCCAAGCTCGCGGTGACAATGTTGCCACTCTCGTCGTAGATGATTTCCTCGAACAGCGCGTTGGCAATGCCCTGGGCCACGCCGCCGTGGATTTGCCCATCGACAATCATAGGATTGATCAGCCGTCCGGCATCCTCGGCGACCAAAAACGTTTCGATACGCACGCGGCCGGTCTCGATGTCCACCTCGACCACCGCGATGTGACAGGCGTTGGAAAAGGTGCCGACTGGATCGTAGGTGGCGCTCTCGGCGATGCCGGGCGTAACCTCCCCCCTGAACCGATGCGCCTGATGGTAGGCGGCGCGCGCAAGCATGGTCATCGGGATGGAGCGATCGGTTCCGGCAACACGCGCCGCATCCGCTTCGAGCACGATGTCGCCGGCCGACGCCTCGAGCAGGATGCCTGCCATCTGCGTGAGCTTGGCGCGCACCTTGCGCGCCGCAAGCAAGCTCGCTCCGCCGGCAATCACCAGTGAGCGGCTAGCGAATGTGCCCCAGCCATAGGGCGTGCGATCGGTGTCGCCGTGCACGATCTTGATGCGCTCCGGCGACGTGCCGAGCTCGTCGGCGATGATCTGCGACAGCGTGGTGCGAAGACCCTGGCCGTGCGGCGAGGCACCGATCCGCGCCTCGATGAAACCCGACGGATCCATGGTTACCTCGACGGTTTCCCAGCCGGGCGTCACCTCCATGCCGCGCGCGGCGAACGCCTGAGAGCCATAGCCGGTGCGTTCGCAAAACGTTGCCATGCCGAGACCCAGGTAGCGGCCTTGCGCGCGGGCCTTCACCTGGCGGGTGCGGAAGGCCGGCACGGCGGCGGCTTTGACCGCCGCCTCCATGGTCTCCAGATAACTCGCGTCATCTAAGACGAGGCCAGTGACCGACGTATATGGAAACGTCATAACCAAGTTGCGGCGGCGGATCTCGATCGGGTCGAGGCCGAAAGCAGCCGCCGCCTTGTCCATCAAGCGCTCGGCGGCAAACGTGATCACCGGGCGCGAGACGCCACGGTAAGGCGCCATGGGACAGGTATTGGTCAAGACTCCGCAGGAGACGCAGGAATATTCGCGCACGTCGTAGGGGCCGGGCAGCTCCACAGTCGCCATTAGCGGCTCGACCGCGCAGGTCGTGGGATAGCAGGAATAGGCGCCGACATCCGCGACGACGTCGGCGGCAAGGGCGATCAGCTTAGCACCGGCGTCGAACGCGCCTTCGAGCGAGATCGACTGGTCGCGGCTGTGAAAGCAGGCGATGAGATTCTCGCGCCGATCTTCGACCCATGCGACGGACGTTTTGAGCTTGCGCGCGAGCCATGTCACGACCACGAATTCCGCGGCCAGTGACATTTTCTGCCCGAAGCCGCCGCCGACGTCGGGCGCAATCACCCGCAGATCCGATTCCGGCATTGCGAGCAGATCGGCAATGATCGTGCGCATGATGTGCGGCATCTGAGTCGCACAGGTGAGCGTGACGCGCTCGGTCGCAGCGTCCCATGCCGCATGCGCCGCACGCGGCTCTAGCGGCAGTGCGTTCTGACGGTACGAGCGGATATCGACCTTGATCCGGCGGTGCGCGCCCGCCAGCTTGCCTGCAAAACCCGGCGTCTGCACGCGCCCTTCGACGACGGCATTTCCGGCTGCTTCGGCATGAACGAGCGGCGCACCGCGCGTAAGCGCCGCGGCGGCTCCGATCACCGCTGGCGTCTCTTCGATTTCCACCTCGACGCGATCGGCAATGTCCTCCGCCTCTTCCCGCGTCGCGGCGAGGACCGCCGCAATCGGCTCGCCGACGAAGCGCACGACGTCGCGTGCCAGAACCGGTTGACTGATCGGCACGTAGTTGAACCGGTGCAGCATCGGTCGGATCGGCTTGACGGCTGCAAGCTCCGCGGCGGTGACGACCATGGCGCCTTCGGGTGCGACGATCCTGACGAGGCGGCCCGAAGCGACCGAGCTTCGTACGAAGCGCACGTGTCGGGCTGCCGGCAGATTGCCGGTGAACCGACCATGTCCCACAACCAGCGTGGGATCCTCGACGCGCCGGATCGAGCGGCCGACCCAGCCTCGACCGCCATCGCTCTTGCTATGAGGGGGCGCGCCGCCCGCGCCGCGCAACATCATCGCTCAGCGCAGGCGCGCGAACACACGGCGCGGATTCGCATCGGCAATCGCCTCGATCTCTGCGGCAGACAGCTGCGCCGATTGCAGCAGCGCGAGCGGCTCCATGTCGGCCGGCGGGAACGAATAATCAGTCCCTAGCACGACATTATCAAGTCCGACGACATCGATCAGAAAGCGCAACGCTTTGGGCGCATGCACGATGCTATCGTAGGCCATCTGCGCGGCGTAGGCAGACGGCGCCTTGGCCGCGACATCGCCTTGTGCGGCGCGGTCCATGCGCCGATGCATGATGTCGAAACGGCCGGCGAGATAAGGGTAAGCACCGCCGCCGTGGGCCAGCACCAGCTTGAGGCGGGGAAAACGGTCGAGCACTCCGGACATCAGCAGCGAGCCGACGCCGAGCGTGGTGTCGAAGGTGTATTGCGCAATCTGGGCGAGCGCGAATTTCGCCGCACGCGGCGCCGGACCGAGTAGAACCGGGTGGACCAGCACGGGCAAGCCGAGCGCTTCGGCTTTGCGCCAGAATGCCTCGAGCGGCAGCTCGCCGAGATTGACGTTCTCGACATTGGCGGAGATGATCACGCCGCACGCCCCGATCGCCACCGCACGTTCAGCTTCCTCTGCCGCGGCCTCCGCTCGCGTGAGCGGAACCGAGGCGACCCAGGTGAAGCGATCCGAGTTGTCCACGCACCAGGCCGCCAGCGTGTCGTTGAGCATGCGATGCCAGGCGATGCACGCGTCGGCGGCAAAGCCATAGCCGAATATATCCGGCCAGGTGCCGACGATCTGTCGGTCGATACCTTGCGCGTCCAGCCAAGCGCGCCGCTCGGCGACGGGCTCGACCAGACGCGGAAAGAACGGCCGTACCTTGAAGCCGTAATCGAAATGCAACGCCGGCGGCGCGCCGTTAGATTTAGCTAACCGGACTCCGATTTCTCCACCGCGAGAGGCGATCGCGTCGATCAATTGCGGCGGAACGTAGTGGGCATGAATATCGATCGGCACGCGGGCTCCAATTGTGGCGACATTTCAATACGTCGATCGGCCGCCTGAGAGATCGAAGACCGCGCCAGTGCTGAACGAGCATTCTTCCGACGCCAGCCAAGCCACGAGGGCGGCGACCTCCTGCGGCTCTCCCAACCTACCCAACGGGATCTTGGACAGCATGTAGTCGATATGCGCCTGCGTCATTTGCGCGAACAGGGGGGTGCGCACCGCGGCCGGTGTGACGCAGTTTACGCGGACCGAAGTATCGGCCAGTTCCTTGCCCAGCGATTTCGTAAGGGCAATGACCGCGGCCTTGCTCGCGCTGTAGGCGGACGCATTCGGATTGCCGTCCTTGCCGGCAACCGAGGCAATGTTGACGATACGACCGTAATTTCGCCCGCGCATCAGCGGCACGACCGCCCGGCAGCAGTAGAATGCGCCCTCGACATTCACCGCGAAGATTTTTTTCCAGTCCTCGATCGGATACTCCCACAACTTGACGTTGGGTCCGCTGATTCCAGCGTTGTTGATGAGTATGTCGATCGCGGGCACGATCCCGAGCGTCTTTTGCACGGCAACGCCTATGGACGTCGGATCGCTCACGTCAGCAGCAATGCTCGATGCGCCGAGCTTTTTGCCGGCAGCCTGCGCGGCCTCGCCGTTGAGGTCCCAGATCACGACTCTCGCGCCCGATGCGACCAGGCGCTCGGCTATCGCGAATCCCAATCCCGATGCGCCACCCGTCACGACCGCGTTGCGCCCATTGAGATCCAGTTGATTCATTGTTTAAGGCTCGCTCTCTCCGTGCGCACGGCCATGTCAGCCGCGAGCAACAGCGCAGCCCGCGTCGCTCCGACTGACGCAATTCCTCGGCCCGCGATGTCATACGCCGTTCCATGCGCCGGCGTGCAGATCGGAAAGGGAAAGCCGCCCAGTAGCGTGACGCCGCGATCGAAACCCATCAACTTCATCGCGATTTGGCCCTGGTCGTGGTACATCGTCAGTACCGCGTCGAACGCGCCGTTCTTGGCGCGAAGGAAGACGGTATCGGCCGGAAATGGCCCTTCGACACAGATGCCGTCCTGCTTGCCTGCCTCCACCACGGGGGCAATCACGTCGATCTCTTCGCGGCCGAAATTGCCGCCATCGCCCGCGTGCGGGTTGAGCCCAGCGACGGCAATGCGCGGACGCGCGAAGCCGGCGCTGCGCATGCACACGTTTGTCAAGCTCAACGCGCGGAAGATACGCTCCTTGGTCAAACGGGCTGGGACTTCCGCGAGAGAGATGTGCGAGGTGACCCGCGCATTCCACAACTTGTCGAGGATATTGAACTCGCTGGCCGAGCCTTCCAGTCCGACCACCTCTGTCGAAAAGGCGATCTCGTCGTCGTAGGTTGGGCGGGCAAGCCGCATGGCCTTTTTGTTGAATGGGGTAAAGCAGGCCGCATCGGCGCGCCCATCACGCGCCAAGCCGAGGGCATAGCGGTAATTCTCGAGTGCAAATTCGCCGCCTCGCCGAGCGGCAACGCCTCGGCTGATCGAAGCGGGGTCCAGGTTGGCGAAATCGATGAAAATGGGCCCGCGGTCGTCCGGCGTGACCATGGGGTCGGGCGCGACCGTCTCGATGTCGGGTTTGAGCCCGGCAATCCGCGCTCCCTCATCGAAGACCCGTCGGTCGCCCACGACGAGCAAACGGGCAGCAGCGTGCACCTCAGCAAGGGCGACAACTTTCGCCGTCAACTCAGGACTGATGCCGGCGGGATCGCCCATCGCGAGCGCGATCAGTGGCCTGGCGTCACGCGTGCGCACATTCATGGCTTGCCCCTCCGCCGCTTCGCCTCAATCCAATATCGGCTTTGTCGTCGTGCGCACATGCGCGACTTGCAGAACGAGCGGCAACAGCAGCAGCGCCATCCCCGCGAGCACCAGCGTCGTCACTAGTGCATTGCCGAAAAAGATGCCAAGCGAGCCTTTCGACATCAGCATTGCCTGCCGAAACGCATCCTCCGCCTTGTCCCCGATGACGATCGCGAGCACCAGCGGCGCGAGCGGATAAGAGAGCTTCTTGAACAGGTAACCGATAATTCCGAACCCAAGCATCAGCACGACGTCGAGATAAGAATTGGATACCGAATAGGCGCCGACCGTGCAGATGATGAAGATGAGCGGTGCGATGATGAAGAATGGAATGCGCATCAAGGCTGCAAAAATGGGCACCGTCACCAGCACCAGCGCCACCGCGACGATGTTTCCCACATACATCGACGCGATCAGCCCCCATACGAAATCCTTCTGTTCAATGAACAGCATCGGCCCCGGATTGAGGCCCCATATCATCAGCCCGCCCATCATCACCGCCGCCGTGGCGGAACCCGGAATGCCGAGCGACAGCATTGGCAAGAGCGCGCTTGTTCCTGCTGCGTGATCGGCCGTCTCCGGCGAGATGATGCCTTCCGCCTCGCCCTGGCCAAAGCGCGCGCTGCGCGGCGAGAAGCGCTTGGCGATGCCGTAGCTCATGAACGAGGCCGCCGTCGGCCCGCCGGGCGTGATCCCCATCCAGCAGCCGATCGCCGCACTGCGCAGGAGCGCCCAGCCATGGCGCGGAAGGTTAAGAAGCGTGCGAAAGACTTCCCGCCAGTCGATTCTCGAGGATACGGCCTTGGCCTGAACTTCCTCCTCGACGGCCAAGAGCAGCTCGCCGATCCCGAACAGGCCCATGACAGCAACGACAAAGCTTATCCCTTTGACCAATTCATCGATGCCCATCGTGAGCCGCACGCTGCCAGAAACCGTATCGATGCCGATGGCGGCAATGGCAAAGCCGGCCGCCAGCGAGACGACCGTCTTGGCCGGCGGGGCGCCTCCCATACCGACAAAGCTCGCAAAGGCGAGAAAATAGACTGCGAAATATTCCGGCGGTCCAAACGCGAGAGCGACTTGGGCGACCCAGGAGGCGAGAAAGGTGATGAGCATAACGCCGACAAGCGCGCCAAAGGCCGCGGATCCGAACGCAGTCGCAAGCGCCGCGGTCGCTCGGCCATCGCGCGCCATCGGATAGCCGTCGAAGGTGGTCGCAACCGAGGATGGCTCGCCGGGAATGTTGAACAAAATCGAAGTTACGGAGCCGCCGAACAGCGCGCCCCAGTACATGCTGGACAGAAGGATGATCGCAGAAACCGGCTGCATGCCGAACGTCAGGGGCAGCAGCAGCGATACGCCGTTCGGGGCGCCCAGCCCAGGCAGTACACCGACGAGGATCCCGAGCAGCACGCCGACGAGCATCAACGCCAGATGCGGCAGCGTGATTGCGATCGTGAAGCCGTGCAGCAAGGATTCGATGTTGTCCATCGCGCCCCCGTTAGAACCCGAGCACATCCGCCAGAGCGCCGTGCGGCAGCGACACCTGGAACATGCGTTCGAACACCAGATAGAGCGCGATGGGCGTCGTCACCGCGATGAGCAGCGAACGCGGCAACGAGAACCGGTGCAGCAGGGCCAGCGTTCCCAACATGTAGCAGCCCGAGGCTACATACACGCCGACCAGCGGGATTGCCGCAACGAACACGACGGCTGGAGCGAATAGCGCTATCAGGTGCCGCAGGTCGGACGAACTGACGGCCACAGCCCGGCTTTCCAGCCATCCGCGGGCAAGATTCCACAGGCTGGCGATGACAACGATCAGACCGGTCAAGAATGGGAACGTGCCGGCATCAACCCCTGCCGTCGACCATCCGATGCCTTTGTCAATGCTGGAGATGACAACGGCTGCGCCGAAGACTCCAGTCAATGTTGCTGTCGTGAGTTCCAGAGCGCGTCGCGAGATCATCAGCGCTCGCCGTCAATTAACGAGCCATCCTTGTTCGGCGGCGATCTTGCGCACGTGCTCGATATCCTCCTTCATGAACTTGTCGAACGCCGCTCCGGTCAGGAATGTGTCGGTCTGCGACGTGCGCTCGATGTAGTCCTTCCACTCCGGCGTATTTTGCACCTTCCGCATCAAGTCGACGTAAAACGCCAACTGGTCGGCGCTGACCTTGCCGGGCAGCCACACCGTACGCGGCTGCTGGAATTGCGGGATGTTCAAGCCGGATTCGACGCAGGTGGGAATATCGTTCCAGCCTTGCGTTGCGGTGATGTTCGGACCTTTCGGCAGCCGTTGCGGACTAAACGCGCACAGCGGGCGCTGCGTGCCGCCGCGCCACTGCCCGAGACTTTCGTTCGGATTGTTGACATGTGAGTCGATGTGACCGCCGGCGAGCTGTACCGCCGCTTCGGCGCCGCTCTTGAACGGAATGTAGGTGAGTTTCACGTTCGCGGTCTTTTCGATCATGCGGGTGAGAACTTCGTCGGTATCCTTCGATTGCGCGCCGCCCATCTTGAATTCGCCGGACTTCGCAGCCGCCGCTTTGAGATACTCGCCAACGCTCTTGTAGGGGGCGTCCTGCTTCACCCAGAGCAGGAATTCGTCCTGGGCCATCGCCGCGATCGGGGTCAGGTCGGTGTGCTTGAAGGCAACCTTCGAGACCATCGGCTGCTGCCAAGCATTCGACGTGCCGAAGATGACCTTATATGGGTCACCAGCCGACGCCTTGGCATAGGTATAGCCTTCGGCCCCGCTTCCACCTCCCTTATTGACGACGACGACAGGCTGATCGGTCAGCTTGTATTTGACGATGATGCTCTGAACCGTGCGAGTGAGATTGTCCGTGCCGCCGCCGGGACCAGCGGTTGCGACGAACTCAATCGGCTTGCTCGGCCGCCACTCGGCCGCCGCCGGAGCGCAAGTGAGGACGGCAATGGCGCCGGCAGATAAAATCAACGATCTTGCAGCTGAGCTCATGTTTCCTCCTGATCTTGTTATGGGGTGAGTGCATCAGGCCACCTGCTGGCGGGCAGGGTGCGACGCCATTGTGACGATCGCGCCCTCTTTCCCGAAACGCTCGATCTGCTGGTCATCGAATCCGCACGCGTGCAGCACCTCGCGCGTGTGCTCGCCATAGAGCGGCGCGCCGGTGCGCACCTCGCCGGGCGTGGCCGAGAATTTCACCGGAAACCCGATGGTTTTGACGCGACCCAGCGTCGAATGCTCGACCTCGACAACCATTTCGCGGGCAAGCGTCTGCGCATCCGCCAGCGCCTGCAGCATGTCATTGACCGGACCACAGGGAACGCCCTTATCCTCGAGCGCGTCCAGCCAGTACTTCGCCGGCTTGGTTCGGAAGCGTTGCTCGAGTTCCGTCTCAAGCTCCTTGAGGTGAGCCATCCGGTCTGCGCTGGATTTAAAACGCGGATTATCCGCGAGTTCCGGCGCGTTCAACGCCTCGAGCATGCGCAACCAATTCTTCTGATTGGCACCACCGACGACGATCCATCCATCCGACGCTTCAAAGGCTTGATAGGGGGCGTTGAGCGGGTGCGCCGACCCCATGGCGCGCGGAGCCACTCCCGTCGCCAACGCAATTGCCGATTGCCAGTAAGTCTGCACCAGCGCGGCTTCGAAGAGCGAGGTCTCGACCCACTGGCCCTGTCCGGTTCGCAATCGATGCACATAGGCGGCGAGGATGCCCATCGCCGCGAGGATCCCGGCGGTAATATCGGACAGCGGCGCCCCGCATTTCACGGGAGGCCCGTCCGGGCTCTCGCCGGTGAAGCTCATGATCCCACTCATCGCTTGCGCAACGAGGTCAAAGCCGCGCCTGTGCTTGTAAGGACCCGTGCGTCCGAACCCGGACAGCGAACAGTAAATCAATGAAGGATAATCCTTGCGCAGATCCTCATAGCCAAACCCAAGGCGGTCCATCACCCCCGGCGCGAAATTCTCCGCCAGCACATCTGCAGTCGCGATCAACCGCCGCAGGATTGTCCTTCCCCCCTCTGTCTTGAGATCGAGCACAATCCCACGTTTGTTACGGTTCATCATCAGGAACGCCGCAGCCTCCTCGCCGATCTTCGGCGGGATCATGTGACGCGAGTCATCGCCGCTGGGCGCCTTTTCGATCTTGATGACTTCGGCACCCATGTCCGCCAGCATCAGCGTGCAGGTCGGGCCCGCCATGACGTGCGTCAGATCGATCACCCGCAAGCCGGTCAACGGGCCCATCGGACAATCCTACTTGTTAGTTGGAGCCTATTCGCCCGCCCATTGCGGCTGGCGTTTGTTGAGGAAGGCATCCAATCCTTCACGGAAGTCTCGGCTCATGTAGCACATGAGGATAAGGTCTTCGCCCTCCTCGCGCGAGAGCCGGCGCTGCAGCCGCGCGAGCGCCTGTTTCGTGGCGTTGAGCGTCAGCGGCGCGTTGCCGGCAATCAGCGTCGCAAGCTCTTCGACCCGCCGCTGCAGGGCCGAAAGATCGTCGACGACTTCATTGAGAAGACCAACGCTTGCCGCCTCCTCGGCGCCGACGAGCCGTGCGGTGAATATGAGATCCTTCACGCGCGCGGGTCCGATTAGCGCCGTGAGCCGGCTGAGGCTCGACATGGAAAGGCAGTTGCCGAGCGTGCGGGCGATCGGAAATCCCATTCGCGTCGTCTTGGTCCCGATGCGTATATCGCAGCAAGCGGCGATCCCAGCACCGCCGCCGGTACAGGCGCCGGTGATCGCGGCGACCGTGGGCACACGACACTGCTCGAGCGTCGTCAACACGCGATCGATGCGCGATTCGTATTCGATCGCATGCTCAGGCGTCTTGAAGGAGCGGAACTGATTGATATCGGTCCCCGATGCAAAGGCCTTGTCGCCGGCGCCTTGGAATATGAGCACCTTGATCGAGCGGTCCTTGTTGGCCTGCTCGCATATTTGCGCGAGCCGTTCGTACATCGCGAAGGTGAAGGCATTGCGCGCCTGCGGACGGTTGAATGTGGCGCGCCCAATACCGTCCTTCACCTCGAACAGGAGGTCATTGGCGCCCGTGGATTGCTCATCCATGCGATTTTGGTCCTGCGGCCGGGTCCGTAATGCGAAAGGCAACTTGAATGCAGATATGAGGGAAAGCAAGCCGGGGCGGCTTGCAGGTGGCTACGTTTGGGCATCAACGCGCGGACTGCCGCCGCATCTCGGCGACCGTGCTGCGCACGGCCTTGATGATGTTCTGATAGCCGGTGCAGCGGCACAAATTGGACGACAAAAGATCGAGAATATCGTCGTCCGTGAGGTCGGGGTTGGTCTCCAGCGCATTCACGGTCAGCATCAGGAAACCCGGGGTGCAGAACCCGCATTGAAGCGCGTGGTGCTCGATGAATGCACTTTGCACGGGATGCAGCTTATCGCCATCGGCGAGGCCTTCGACCGTGCGAATGCGCTTGCCCTGGGCTTGGACCGCGAACATCAGGCAGGATCTGACCGCCTCGTTATCGAGGATCACGGTACATGCCCCGCATACGCCGTGCTCACACCCGATATGCGTGCCGGTCAGTCCACATTCGTCACGGATGACATCGACAAGTGTCCGTCTCGGCTCGACCCGAACGGCATAGTCATGGCCGTTGATGTTGAGCTTGAACTCGAGCTTGTCACTCATCGCATGCATTCGCCGACGCGGCCCGCAACTCCTTGAGTGATACATGCATTCTGTGGCAAGTAAAGCCGAAGCACGGGCTATCCGGGCGACCGCCGACTGACGGACGCGAAGTCCGCAACGAGCGAAACAATTCTGCCAAGGGAGGAAGTTGCCATGACGTCCAGTCTGTCACGCCGCACGCTCATCAAAAGCGCGGCCGGCTCCGCGCTGTTGGCCGGCATCGGCATGCCCGCGATCGTGCGCGGGCAAGTCGATGCGATCCGCATCGGACATCTCACTCCCCTCACCGGCTTTCTCGGGCCGCTCGGCGAATACGCGGTCATGGGAGTGAAGCTCGCTGCCGAGGAAATCAACAATTCCGGCGGCGTGATGGGCCGCAAGATCGAGCTTGTGATGGAGGATTCGGTCAACCCGCAGACCGCCTCCGCCAAGGCCGAGCGGCTGATCGAGCGCGACAAGGTCGCCATGATCATCGGCGAAATCTCCTCCGCCTCCGGCCTTGCCATCGGCCAGGTCGCCAACCGCCTGAAGACCGTCTACATCAACACCGGCTGCAATTCTGACGCGCTGCGCGGCGCGAGTTGCAATCCGTACATGTTCCACATCGAGGGCGCGAACTCGATGTATGTGATGGCGGTCGGCCAGTACTTGCTGCGCGAGAACCTGGTGCGCGGAAAGAAGTGGTACTCGCTGACGGCAGACTACGCCTTTGGCCACGATCTGCTGCGGGTTGCCAAAAAATTCATGGAAGCGAACGGCGGGCAATTTGCCGCCGACGAGTTGGTGCCGACCGATGCCACCGATTTTTCGCCCTATCTCCTGAAAGTTCGCCAGTCCCGGCCCGATCTCGTTATCTCGAATCTCGCTGGCAACCAGATCACCAGCTTCCTCAAGCAATATTCCGAATACGGCCTGCAGTTCCCGGTCGCCGGCTTTGGTTTCGATACCGTGGTCGCTTGGGGCGCCGGCAAAGGAAATTTCTCCGGCATCTGGCCGCTGGTGTGGCACCACCTCGTCGACACGCCGAGCTCGAAGAAATACGTCGAGGTGTTCCACAAGAAATACGGGAAGCTTCCGGACAACCAGTCCTGGGGCGACTACAACTCGCTCAAGATCGTGGCGCAGTCGATGGCCGAGACCAAGTCGACCGACCCGCAGAAGCTCGCGGAGCATCTGCGCAAGGGCGCAAAATTTGACGTCATGAAGGCGCGCGAAGCGTATTTCCGCCCCTATGACAATCAGATGGTTATGGAAATGTATGCGGTGCGCGCCAAGGACCCAGCCAAGATGAAGGATCAGTGGGATATCTACGATGCGCTCGGCGCGGTCCCCGCTGCTAACGAGGACATGGAGATCATCGCCCCGCCGAAGGATGGCAGCTGCAAGATCGGGGCATAGCGTCGGCCCGGTTGTTATTGGTCCCGTATCCGGAGATAGGCGCTAAACTAAGATCGTCATTGCCGGGCTTGACTCGGCAATCCATCCATCTTCGTAAAAGGCTTCTTACGAAGAAGATGGATGCGCGGGTCAAGCCCGCGCATGAGCCACTCTAAACTCGGCGCCTATCCGCCCTCACGCCCCAAGAGTGCCGCGTGCAACTCGTCTTCATATTCGAACAAGTTCTCAACGGACTCCTGGTCGGCGCCTATTACCTGCTGATCGCGCTCGGCCTGTCGCTGATCTTCGCGCTCGGCGGCATCGTCAACCTCGCCCACGGCGGTTTTTACGCGATCGGCGCCTACCTCGCGGTCATCCTGGCGGATCGCATCGGATTCGCCGGCGCCCTCGTCGCTTCGCCGCTCGCGGTCGGTCTCATCGGCATTGCGATCGAACGATTGTTGTTTCGCCGCTTCTATCGCTCCGACCCCATCTTGAGCCTGCTGCTGACCTTCGGGCTCGCCATGATCATCGAGCAGGGTCTGCGCATTGTATTCGGCGCGACCCCGCTGCCGTTCTCGATCCCGCCCGAATTGCGCGGCCAGATCTTCATTGGCGACTTCATCTATTCGCGATACCGCCTCATCATCTTGAGCGTCGCGGTGGCCGCGGTGACCGCGACCTGGTTCATCGTCTATCGCACCGCCTTCGGCCGTGTCGTGCGCGCGGGCGTGCAGAACCCAGACGTCGTCGGCGCGCTCGGCATTTCGCTCGCGCCCTACATGACGGCCATCGCGGCACTCGGCGTCGGACTGGCCGGACTTGCCGGCGTGCTGCTCGCCCCGATCGCAGGCGTGCACCCCGCCATGGGGGCCGAAATCCTCACCGCGGCCTTCGTCGTGGTCGTGATCGGCGGCTTGGGTTCCTTCTGGGGCGTTATCGCCGCCTCCCTCCTTGTCGGCGTCGTGCGCGGCATCACCATCTACTTCAACCCATCCTGGGGCGAAGCCTCCATGTATCTCCTGATGGCACTGGTGCTGCTGGTGCGCCCGCGCGGCCTTTTCGGCGAGCGCATCCAAAAGTTCGAGTAGCTGGCGATGCGCGATGAACACGCCCCGCTTGTGGTTGCAGCGCTCGCGCTGGCGCTCCTGCCGTTCGCGCTCGACCTCGTCGGCTTGACGCTGCGCTCGGCAGTCGACGTCGTCGTGTTCGCCATTGCGTGCATGGGGCTCAACGTGCTTCTCGGCCATACCGGCCTGGTCTCATTCGGGCACGGGGCGTGGTTCGGGCTCGGCGCCTATGCCGCCGCACTGAGTCAGCGGTACTGGTTTCCCGGCGCGATCGTTCTGCCGTTCCTATTCGCGATTGTTTTTGTTGCGGCGGGCGCGCTCCTCTCGGGCGCCCTGATCCTGCGGCGGCGCGGCGTCTATTTCTCGCTGCTCACACTCGCTCTGACCGCGCTCCTCTTCGCTATCGGCTATCGCTGGACCGAGCTCACCGGCGGCGAGAGCGGATTGGGTGGTGTCACCCGTTCGAGCGTGCTCGGCCTCGATCTCGACTCCGACCGCCTCTATTACTGGGTCGTCGCGGCAATCGGGATGGCGACATGCTACTTGCTCTGGCGCTTCCACCGATCACCCGCCGGCAGCGTTCTCCTCGCAATCCGCGAGAATGAGGAGCGCGCGCGCTTTCTCGGATATCCCACCAATCGCTACAAGCTGATCGGCTTCGTGCTCTCGGCGAGCGTGGTCGCGATCGCGGGAGCGCTCTCGGTATTCAATCACCGATTCGCCTCGGCAGAACCGCTCGCAGTGGGCTTCTCGGGCGAGCTCGTCGCTATGGTGGTGATTGGAGGCATGCGCAGTTTTCTCGGCCCCGCGCTGGGTGCGCTATTCTTCATCCTGTTTCGCGAGTTCCTGTCGATCTGGACTGCGCACTGGCTGTTCTATTTCGGCCTGCTGTTCGTCGGTTTTATCGTGTTCTCCCCGACCGGCCTCGTCGGCGTCGCCGCACGGGTGCTCGACCCGTTCCGCAAGCGCGCGATCGAGGCCGCGGCCATGGCCGGCCGGCAGATCGCAGAAGACGCGAAACTGCCACAGATCTATCGTCGCGACGGCGCGAGCGAGACGCCGGTCCTATTGGCGCGCGGCCTCGTAAAACGCTTCGGCGGCATTCACGCCGTTGATGGCATAGATCTCGCCGTCAAAGACCGCACCCTGCACGCGCTGATCGGCCCGAACGGCGCCGGCAAGACGACCGCCTTCAATCTCCTGTCGGGTCTCTTTCCACCTGACGCCGGCCAAATTGAGCTCACGGGCCACTCGATCGCGGGCTTGAAGCCCGAGGACATCACCACGGCCGGAGTCGGCCGCTCGTTCCAGATCACAAATTTGTTCGGCGGGCTCCCGGCCAAGGAGAACCTGCGGCTCGCGGTGCAGGCACGTAGCGCAAAGCGATTTGCGATGTGGGCGTCGGCGGACGGGGTCGGAGAGGTAAACAAGGAAACCGCCGAGCTCATCGCCTTTCTCGGCGTCAGCGGAATGGAGCGCGCCGAGGCGGCCTCTCTCTCCTACGGCGGGCAGCGTCTGCTCGACATGGGGCTTGCGATTGCGACCCGGCCGCGCATCCTGCTGCTCGACGAGCCCCTCGCCGGGCTGGCCGCTGCCGAGCGCACTCGCATCGCTTCGCTGTTGTCGACCATCGCTACGGAAATTCCTGTGCTGCTGGTCGAACATGACATCGATCGTGTGTTCCAGATCGCCGACCACGTCACTGTAATGAACGAGGGCAAGGTGCTGGTCGATGGCACCGTCGAGGACGCGCGCAACGATGCCAAGGTGCGCGAGGTCTATATCGGTTCGGGCGTCGCCGCGCTCGCCGCAAAGCCCCGCGTTTCGGCGGCTGGCGCTACTCCGATCCTGGTGGTCGACAACGTCGACACCTTCTATGGCAAGAGCCACATTCTCAACTCTGTTTCGCTCGATGTGCGCGAGCACGAAATTCTCGCTTTGCTTGGCCGCAACGGCGCCGGCAAGTCGACGCTGCTCAAGACTGTGATCGGGATTGCTCCACCCGCGGTAGGGGCAATCCGGCTCCAAGGCGAGGATACGGCAGGCTTTGCCTCCGCCGAAATCGCGCGCCGCGGGATCGGATACGTGCCGCAGGGGAGAGGTTTGTTCGCCGGGATGAGCGTTGCCGACAATCTGGCGCTCGGCCGCCTCAAGCGGATGACCGGCACCGGTATCCACTGGAGCGACGAGCGCATCGCCTCGTATTTTCCGCGGCTGACCGACCGCTGGCACTCGCCGGCGGATTATCTTTCCGGTGGCGAGCAGCAGATGTTGGCGGTCGCTCGCGCGCTGGCCGGAGACGTTCGCGTGCTGCTGCTCGACGAGCCGTTCGAGGGACTTTCTCCAGCGGTGACCGAGGAGCTGTTCGAGGCGTTCGATCGGCTGCGCTACGATGTCGCGATCATCATCGTCGATCACCATCTCGATCTCGCGCTCGCACTCTCGGACCGCACCGTCGTGCTCGAGCGCGGATCCGTGACGTGGACCGGCCCGTCGCACACGTTACGCGACGACCTCGCGCTGAGGAGAAAAGTGCTGTGGATGTGAACAATCGGATTGCCGTCGTCGGGGCCGGCTTGATTGGCCGCTCCTGGGCGGTCGTGTTCGCAGGCGGTGGCTGCGAGGTCGCGCTCTATGATGCAGCGCGCGAGGTCGCCGAGAACGCGCGCATGCTGGTCATGCAGGGGCTCGAAGATCTCGCCGAGCAGGGACTCATGAAAGATGCGCCGGCCGCCGCCGCGCGCGTGCGCCTAGCCGGCGATCTCCGCGATGTGCTCGACGGCGCGATTCTTGTGCAGGAGAACCTCCCCGAGAAGTTGGAGACGAAACGCGCGATTTTCTCGGAGCTCGATCGGCTCGCCGCCCCCGAGACGATACTGGCCTCCTCCACCTCCACGATCGTGGCCAGCCTGTTTTCAGAACAGCTCCCCGGACGGCATCGCTGTCTGATCGCCCATCCGGTCAACCCCCCGCATCTGATCCCGCTTGTGGAGCTCGTCGGCGCGCCTTGGACAGCCCCGGCAATCATCGCCAAGGCTAAGGCGATCTACGAGGCAGCGGGCCAGGCGCCGATCGTGGTCAAGCGCGAGATCGACGGCTTCATCCTCAACCGCCTGCAAGCCG
>DATFQX010000085.1:0-8118 GCA_035263865.1 Xanthobacteraceae bacterium | reverse complement strand
AGAATGGATTTCCGAGCACAGGAGACCGCGTCGAGATGTTGCTCCGCTGAAAAGTGGGCCGCAGCACGACACACATTATTAACGCCCTGGAACAGTCCTCGCGGGCTGAGGCGCTCAGACGCGTCGATCTTTAGCAACGCTTCCTCGCCACGCCCTAGATAAGCAAGGGCGGACCCCTGATACGTGTAGGCGAGCGCAAAGTTCGGATTAAGAGCAAGTGCCTTCTCGTGCTCAACTACAGCTTCTTCGGCCCTTCGGGTCATGCCGTAGACAAACCCGAGCGCAAAGTGTGCCCACGCATCATCGCTATCCAGAACGACCGCCTTTTGCGCCGCCTCAAGCGCACGCGCTAACGCAATTTCTCTCGGCTTCCACCCGTATAAAACTTCTAAACCCATCACGTATGCAAACAGCGCGTAAGCTTGCGCATACGCAGGGTCAAGCTCAATTGCTCTTTCCAGCAACTCCCGGGCCATCGCGTAGTCGTTCTGCGAGCGAGAATTGACACAGGAAAGCGCACGCACGACACACTCCCAGGCGTCCAAGCTTTCAGGCTGCTTGCGCTTTGCTCGTATACCCTCGGCGGCGTAAAGCTGAGGCTCAACCGCTGCCACTACCCGCTCAGTTATCTCGTCCTGAAGCGCAAAGATGCCGGCGAGTTCCCGATCATAGCGTTCGGCCCAAACATGATGCCCAGTGACGGCATCAACGAGTTGCGCGCTGACACGCACTTGGTTCGCCGCCTTGCGAACACTGCCTTCAAGCGCGTAGCGCACTCCCAACTCGCGACCTACTTGCTTCACGTCGACCGTCCGGCCCTTGTAGGTGAAACTCGAATTGCGTGCGATCACGAATAGCCAACGAATGCGCGATAGCGCCGTGGTAATCTCCTCGACGATACCGTCGACGAAGTAGTCCTCGCTCGGGTCGCCGCTCATGTTCTGAAAGGGCAGGACAGCAATTGAGGGCTTGCTTGGGAGCGGCAGTGCTGGCGTTGACTTTGTTCCGTCAAACCGAACGCGATAGACTCGCACCGGCCGTACAATGTTCTTGAGGTTCTGCTCGCCCATAAACTCGAACGCGATTTCCAGTTTTCCCTGGGTGTCTTCCTGCACCCGGCCGGAAACGCAGATTCCGCCCGGGTGCGCAAGCGCCTCCAGACGTGCCGCTATATTCACGCCATCGCCCCAGAAATCACCGTGTTCAATGATAAGTTCGCCAAAGTTGATGCCTACGCGGAATTCGATCCGCTTATCCTGCGACGCGTTCGCATTGCGTTCGGCCACGCTGCGTTGAACCTCGACGGCGCAGCGTACCGCGTCGATGACGCTCGCAAACTCTGCCAATATCCCGTCGCCGATAACCCGAGCGATCCGACCCCGGTGCTCTTTTATCTTTGGCTCGATGACGGTGCCCCAAAGCGCCTTCCACCGTGAGAGGGTGCCTTCCTCGTCCGCCTCGACGAGCCGACTGTACCCAGCGACATCCGCCGCCAGAATGGCAGTGAGCCGTCGCTCGATGCGCTCGCTGGCCAAGTATCCCTCCGTCATGCGTCGAGCATCGTTATCCAGGTAGTTTACGCCTCTCGGGTTGCGGGCGGCCAGGAGCGGCCGCCGCGCCAAGGAGGCCGGCGATCAGTTCCCGCCGTCCGAAAGTGCCTGGCACATGACCCCTCCTCTGCGAGGCCTGCCTCGACCGCTTCACTGGGCCTTGATGCCGGCCGCTTGATGATCGGCCACCATATTTCATGGTCAGTCCTTCACTATTTCGCCGACAATTTGCTCGCCATGCCTGCGGGTTCAAGCTCGCCAACGATGGCCACGACACGCGGGCGATCCAGGATTACCTAGGCCATCGGTCGATTGCCTCGACCGTGCGCTATACCGCCCTCGCGCCGGATCGATTCAAGCACTTCTGGCGGGACTGAGGAGCGCGCTACGCGACCCCCCACCCCCAAGCTATTAGGCGGTGGTCGTCAGATGATTCTTCCCCCGCCTCGGCGGTCGAGGCCTCGACCTCGACGTAGGGACTCACCGAGAACAGATCCCCCTCCATCCCCAAGCTATTAGGAGGTGGTCGTTAATGGAGTCCCGTTGCGTTGGCGTCCGCTCTCGCTCGCCCGGTCGAGCGCAGCCATCGCCACCATGACATCACGGGCGGTGCTTCCGGCTTGGGCAGATCGGTTGCGTCGGGTTGCGCTGGCCATGGGCAATGCACGTTGCTGTCGCTCGAACGCCTCGACCAGACAATCGCCCGAGCAGGCCGACGAACTCGTCGCGGAATACGAGGCGAGGGAGAGGGAAGGGCCGGATCACCAACGCCTACCGTGTGCATGAGCGGACCAGCGGCCTAGGGCTGCTCGCGTTTCTCGTGTTCAAGCCTGAGTCTAACTTTTGGACACCAAGCGAAGCAGATTTAGATTCAGAAAGAGAGAAGCCGATGAAGCCTCGACCTGCTAGCGACGAGAGAGGCCTTCCTAGGCGGTTTGCGACGTGACGGCGTGACGGGTCGAGGCGAGCGCAAGAAAAAGCCCCGGACGTCGCGGACCGGGGCTTCACCTCGGAGACAGCCTCGTGTGGCTGACGCGGGGCTGCTCAATGCGCTACGCGACCCCCCACCCCCAAGCTATTAGGCGGTGGTCGTCAGATGATTCTTCCCCCGCCTCGGCGGCGGTGTTACCTCGGGGCAAATTCATCGCCTACTTCCGGGTCTCGACCGATAGACAGGGCAAATCCGGCCTCGGCTTGGACGCTCAGCGGGAGGCGGTGCTGAACTACCTGAACGGTGGCTCTTGGAGCCTGGCGCAGGAGTTCGTTGAGGTCGAGAGCGGTAAGCACAGTGAACGCCCCCAACTCGCTGCGGCGCTGGCGGCGTGCAAGAAGCATCGGGCCAAACTGGTCATTGCCAAGCTAGATCGACTCTCACGCAATCTGGCGTTCGTCGCGACCCTGATGGACTCAGGCGTCGAGTTCGTGGCCGTCGATAACCCCCATGCTAACAAGCTGACCGTCCACATCCTGGCGGCGGTAGCTCAGCACGAACGTGAAATGATTGCCCAGCGGACTCGGGAGCCCCTGCAGGCCGCCAAAGCCCGCGGTACGCGTCTCGGCAATCCGAAGCTGGAAAAAGCGCGCCGACGGGCTTTTCAGGCCAATATGGAAGCGGCCCAGCGTTTCGCGGCCAATGTGTTGCCGGTCATCCAGCAAATCCAGGCGAGCGGCGTTAGATCGCTTCGCGGTGTGGCCCGGGCGCTAACAGCACGGGGCATTAAGACAGCGCGCGGGGGAGAATGGTCCGCGGTGCAGGTGGCCGATATTCTGCGGCGGGCTTAGCACTTGTGAGGTTCGCCTTCGAAAGCGGACAATTAGCAAAACAACGAGATGTCCGCTTCGTGATTCAATATCTCATCGGCGAACCCGCCTACGGGCGAGACCTTCGCCGTGCTAGGCTTAGGGAGAACCCGGCTGCACGGGGTGGGGAGAGCCCATGCCAGCCCTGAGGCGACGCGAATTCATCACACTGCTCGGCGGCGCAGCGGCAGCGTGGCCGCTTGTGGCGCGCGCGCAGCAGCCGGCGATGCCGGTGATCGGATACCTCGGCAGTGAATCTCCTGACGTGTTCGCGGGCCGTTTGCGCGCGTTCCGTCGGGGCCTGAGCGAAACCGGCTATGTCGAAGGCAAGAACGTGGCTATCGAATACCGCTGGGCGGAGGGTCAATACGATCGACTTCCAGTGCTGTTGTCGGATCTCATTCGCCGCAAGGTGACCGTGATTGACGCAGTCACGGGCACTCCCCCGGCACTTGCTGCGAAGGCCGCGACCACGACTGTACCGATCGTCTTTGTGACAGCGGGCGACCCGGTCGCGCTGGGACTTGTCGACAGCCTCAACCGGCCGGGCGGCAATCTCACGGGCGTGGCCACCCTGACGGTGGAGCTAGCGCCGAAGCAGCTAGAAGTGCTGCATGAGCTGGTCCCCACAGCCACCATCATTGCCCTGCTCGTTAACCCGACTAATCCCACCAATGCCGAGACCCTATCGCGAGACCTGCAGGCGGCGGCCCGCACCCTCGGGCTGCAACTTCATGTCCTGCATGCAAGCACCGAGCACGACTTCGATGCGGTCTTCGCATCCTTGCCCCGACTGCGAGCCGGCGCGCTCGTAATCGGCAGTGATCCATTCTTCAATAGCCGGAGCGAACAGCTTGTCGCATTGGCCTCGCGCCACGCGATGCCCACGATGTACCCATTTCGCGAGTACGCCATGGCAGGCGGCCTGATCAGCTATGGAAACAGCTTTGCGGACGCGCACCGTGAGGTCGGCGTCTACACTGGCCGCATTCTCAAGGGCGAGAAGCCGGCCGACCTGCCCATTCAGCAGTCGGTGAAGGCCGAGTTGGTCATCAATTTAAAGACCGCCAAAGCGCTCGGCCTCACCTTTCCGCTGCCGCTGATCGGCCGCGCCGACGAGGTGATCGAGTGAAGCGGCGCAAGTTCATCACGCTCCTAGGCGGCGCCGCAGCATGGCCGCTCGCGGCGCGCGCGCAACAGGGCGAGCCGATGCGGCGGGTTGGCGTGTTGATAGCACTGCCCGAGAACGATCCAGAATTGCAAAAATGGATCGCGGCGTTCCGGCGCGGACTGGAGAAGCTGGGATGGTCGGAGGGACGCAACGTCCAGTTAGATTATCGCTTTGCGCCGGCCGCCGCTGGGGCACCTGCGCTCGCAAAGGAACTGCTCGCCCTGCATCCCGACGTGATCCTTGCCTTCTCAACTCCCGTCGCCGCAGCGTTTCAGCGCGAGACCCGCACGATCCCAATCGTGTTCATCGGCATCGCTGACGCAGTCGCACAAGGCTTCGTCCATAGCTTGGCGCGTCCAGAGGGCAATCTCACGGGCCTGACCATGTATGAGGCGAGCGTCAGTGGTAAGTACTTGAGCATGCTCAAGGAGATCGAGCCGCAACTTACACACATTGCCTTCGTGGCTAACCCCAAAACGGCTCCGTATTACGAAGTCTATCTGCAGGGCGCCAAGCTGGCGGCGCCGTCGCTCGGGGTCGAGTTGGTATTCATCCCGATCGAGAATGATGCCGCCAATATTGAACGGACTATTACGGCGTTCGCACGCGACGTACCGAAAGGAGGAATGGTCGTGGTAGGAGAGAGCACGACCAACGCGCATCGCGATCTCATCATCTCGCTCGCGGCTCGGCATCGTCTTCCGGCAGTGTATTGGAACACCTTTTTCGTCGCGGACGGCGGTCTCATGTCATATGCGGTTGACTGGGTGAACGAATTTGGCCAGGCGGCGTACTACGTGGACCGCATTCTGCGCGGCGCCAAGCCGGCCGACCTCCCGGTACAGGCGGCGACCAAATTTGTAACGGCTCTCAACATCAAAGCGGCAAAGGCGCTTGGTCTTACGGTGCCAGCGGGGCTGCTGGTCGCCGCCGACGAGGTGATCGAATAACGATCCGGTATGTTGCGGTGCGTAAGCCCGCTTTTGGCACGAAGCGGACATGCTGAAGCAAGCGTTCGCTTGTCGGCTTTTGGAGCGAAGCGGACATCGCGCGACTACCGCTGGCGTATCGACCGGTCGCTGATGACCCACAGCCGACAAAGGCTCCTTCAAAATCCCGCAGTGCAGTAGGTCTTCCGCAGTGCTATCTTCCGCTTCGAAGCGCGGGAGAAATTGCTGGTGAAACGGCGCGACTTCATCACGCTGCTCGGCGGCGCGGCGGCGTGGCCACTCGCGGCGCGCGCGCAGCAGGGCGCGAAAATCCCGCGGATTGGTTACCTCGTGACTGGATGGCCGCAATCCCCCGACACGCTCACGCCGATCGACGCTTTCCGGCGAGGCCTGCGTCAACTCGGCTATGTCGAGAACGAGAACATCGCGATCGAGTACCGGTTCGCGGAGGGCGAGATCGAGCGCTTCCCAACCCTGGCGGCGGAGTTGGTTCGCCTTAACGTCGACCTCATCGTCGCGGGTAATACGCCCGCCGCCATTGCCGCCCGGGAAGCAACCGCGACCATCCCCATCGTTGGAGTGGCTATGGGCGATCCGGTCGGGGATGGCCTCATCGCCAGCCTGGCGCGGCCAGGAGGTAACGTGACCGGGCTCACCTTCCTCGCCCCGGAGTTGACCGCCAAGCGCCTGCAGCTGCTCAAGGATGCACTCCCCAACGTGACCCGCGTTGCCGCACTTTGGCAGCCCGGTGCATACGCCGAGCGCACGACGAGCAACATGGTGAAGGCGACCGAGGCCGTGGCGCGCACTCTAGGCGTGCGGCTTCAGCTGATCGAAGTACACAACGTGGAAGGCAAGTCGTTCCACACGGTATATTTTCCGAGAAAACCGGGAAATAATCCGAGCGGAAACTCCAGCCCTCTGGAAACTGTCCAGTTTACGATCTTTGGAGGCTATCGCTAGCCTATAGCTAACCTATTGATATTGGCGGCGCACCGTCACTTCTTCTTGGCCGGCGCTTTCCCAAAGACTTTCGTCGTGTAGATCGGCAAGTCGCCGGCCGCCGCCACCTTACGTCGGACGATCTTGTCCACGTAACCGGCAGCTTGCACGAACAGATCCTGGAAGCTCAGGCCGTAGAATTCGTCGCCTTGATGTTTGTTTTTGTGTTCCGCGAATTCGAACATGGTTTTGATCTTCTTCGCGGCAAGGCCTGCGTGGCACGCCTGGTTCAGCTTCTTGCTCTTCGCGGTCAGGTAGAGGTCGCTACAAACATAGAGCGACTTGATTCCCATCCCTTTCAAATTCGCGACGAATGCGTCGATGTCGTCGCCGGGTGAGATGGAAGCCAGATAAGCGCCGCCCAAAAGGCTGCTGGCGAGCGTCATGGCAGATTTGGCCGGTTCATTGAAATAATTGCCCGCAACCGCAAACTTCTGTTGGAACACTTTCGGACGGCTCAACATGTAATCCACGCGGTCCTTCACCAGCGCCACCTGCTGGTTATGGCCGCCGGTGAAATTGCCGCCTTTCTGTGGCGTCAGCCCGCTCAATCCGGGGTCGCCGACTGAGGCGAACACGAACGGCGTCTTGGTCGTAGCCGTTGCCCGCTTCAGCGCCAGCGCCGCTCTGGTGCCGGCTGTAACGATTATGTCGGTGTTGTTGGCAAGATAGTCTGCTGCCTCTTCAATTGATGCAGCATCGCCGTCCGCTCCGTCCGGGCGCGGCGGAGCATAAGTGATGATGACGTCGGTCTTCAGACGCGCGATCTCCTTTTCGAACGCGTCGATGTATGTGTGCCAGTTGTCCCACTTTTCTGCGAGTAGGAAGCCGAGGCGTTTGGTTGTCATTCAATCTCCCCCAATGGCTAAAACGATCAGTCACGCAGTCGATGCAACACTCGAAGTAGCATGGCATAGGCTAACCCAACGCCGTTCCGGCCGCTAGATGGTCGCCAGTGGCGTGAGATTCGCGGTGCGGCTTTTCCGGCACTGCTCGTTTGGAATAACCATACGCTCTGCTGTGTTTGTCACGTGAGGTCAAAGCTAGGAACAGGAGATCCTCAACCAACTACCGGGAGAGAAAGGCGAGGGCCGCCGCCGATTTTCGGGGCATCGAGATCGCTCTTGCTGTCGCTAATTTTTCAGTATTCGTCGTCGGGAAACTCGCGGCATTTTCGGCCTTTGTAGAACAAGCCGCGTTCGGTGCCGCGAATCCAGCGATCAACGCGCGGCCCACGATCCTTGTCGTCGCTCATGGCGTCGAAGCGGAAATAGTGTGGCTTGCTGTCGCATAGACCTTTGCAGTCTGGATTGGTGCGCCAAAAGTATTTCGGCGGCAGCATCGCTATTTTGTCCTTGCCACAATGGTAAGCCGCCCACGGTCGGGCCTGCGCGGCCGATGCCGAAAGCATCGACAGTGCCAAGACGGCGCTAAGCACTCGCGTTCTCATGGCTGGTTGAGTGACTCTAAATATACCAAATTTAGCTGCTGGCGACAAATATGGGAGCTATCGCCGAATCTTGGTGACGGAAGGGGTCAGGCGGCGGCGACTTGAGCTTGCGATCTGACAACCTCGATTCCGTCGGTGAACTTTATACCGAGGATGATTTTCGGCAACTGGTTGTGGCCATTGAGGCGACGCCAA
>DATFQX010000084.1:0-2941 GCA_035263865.1 Xanthobacteraceae bacterium | reverse complement strand
ATCGTCGCCTTTCTTCGATCCCTGCCGCCTCAACAGTGAGGGCTAACGACTCGTGTTGTCAGCCGACCGTCTAACGAACCGCTTCAACGGACCGGCTTCGCCGGCCGCTGAGCGCCGGCGTTAGGCAGCGAGCGACGCCGTGACAAATCACACTGACCCGATTCAACCTCCGACGGATTCGTCCATCCGGATCTGGAGGTGCATGGATTTCACGAAGTTCGTCGCGATGCTTGAGCAGGGCGGCCTATTCTTTGTGCGAGCGTGTTACCTGGACGACCGTTTCGAAGGCTCTTACTCTAGAGCCAACGAGACCCTGCGACCCCAAGTCTATTCTCAAGCGGGTCTCTCCCCTGAGCAGCAAGAGAAAATGTTCGGTCAGCTGTCGGTGGTGTCACAACAGACCCGCGGATGGGTGCTGGTCAATTGCTGGCACATGAACGAGCGTGAATCGGCCGGCATGTGGAAGCTCTACACGGCCACCAACGAGTCGGTGTGTGTGCAATCGACGTATCAGCGCCTTCGATCGGTCTTGCCAACGAACGTCTCAATTTCGGTTGTTCACTATATCGACTACGCGAAGGACTGGTCGCCCGAAGGCAATCTACTTTATCCGTTCGTACACAAGCGCTTGTCTTTCGCGCATGAACAGGAGTTTCGCGCCCTACTGTTTCAGTCGCCTCCAGTTCTAAGCGGCGGGATTGACTTCGCCGCGAAGCTGCCCGACCGTGGCATCTGGCAGTCCGTAGCACTCTCGGATTTGGTGGAGGCGATATACATCGCACCGGCGGCGCCGGAGTGGGTCCGGGTACTCGTTTCGAGAGTCGTCGAACGCTACAAACTCAACGTATCTGTTCATCAATCGGTTTTCGATGCGTCGCCCTTCTTCTAGGACGAGGCTGCCTAACCACGGCATCCAGCCGACGGCCCTCGGCTGCGGCTGATGCCGAACGTTGGGCAACTCCACGAGACAGCGCGCATTGATCACAATGGAGAGGCGCGCTATGAGAACAAATTCCGGCGTTTGGGGACCGCTTGTCCTTGCCAGCGCGATGCTCCTTCCAGGCTCCGCGGGTGCGGCCGAAATACGGGTCATGCTCTCCGGCGGCTTCGCGGCGGCGTACCTTGAGCTCGTTCCGCAGTTTGAACGGGCCACAGGGCATACGGTCTCGACGGTTCGCGGCGGGTCGACCGGAACGGCGCCGAACTCGATTCCAAGCCGCCTGCAGCGCGGCGAACCCGTGGACGTGGTTGTGATGAACGGCAACGCGCTCGACGGTCTGGTCAAGGATGGCAAGATTGCTGCTGGGACGCATGTCGACCTCGGCCGCACCAACCTCGGCCTGGCCATACGCGCCGGTTCGCCCAAGCCGGATATCGGATCGGTTGACGCATTCAAACGCGCGATGCGCAATGCCAAATCCATCGCGTACGCCTCTAACGGACGAACGTATCTGTTTACAGAGTTTTTCCCGCGGCTTGGAATCGCCGACCAGGTCGAAGGAAAAGGCCTAATGGTCGGGGGGGCAGCCGATGCAGTCGGCATCGCGGTCGCGCGTGGTGAGGCCGAAATCGGGATTCACATCATTAGCGAGCTCCTGCCGGTCCCAGGCATCGATGTCGTCGGGCCCCTGCCGAACGAGATTGAGCGGCTTGCGCCCCTGGGGCGACGTGCCGTCTTCTCTGCAGGCATCGTAGTAGGGGCTAAAGAACCGGACGCCGGCAGCGCGCTCATTAAGTTCCTCGCTTCACCGGCGGCTGCTCCGGTCATCACGAAGAGTGGCTTAGAGCCTTTCACCCGTTGATGGATCGTTGCCCAACCAGCGCATGCACACGGACCTCAGCCAGCGGGCTCCGCCCGCCGGCTTCGGCCGGTGATGCGCAGCGTTGGGCAGACAACAGGCGTAAGGGAGCTTCATGACGACACCCGGAGGAAGCGCTTTAGCAGCGACGTGCGCTGGGCTCATCCTTGTGGTAGCCATCGTATCAATTCTTGGCGTGCCGCTCGTCGCTGAGCCGCAGCCGGCAGAGAAACTAGCTCGCGTCGGTTATCTCTCGTCGTACTCGGCTTCCACCTCCGCGGCTCAACAGGCACTGGATCTCTTTCGGTCACCGCTCCGCGACCTTGGCTACGTGGAGGGCAAAAACATCGTCGTCGAGTACCGATGGGCCGAGAACAAGTACGAGCGGCTTTCCCTGCTTGCTGCCGAGCTCGTACATGCGCAGGTTGACGTCATCGTGACAGTCGGGGGTGTGCCGGCGGCTCAGGCTGCCCAGCGAGCCACGAGAGTGATTCCGATCGTCGCGTCGGGAACAGTCGATCCCGTGGCGGTCGGACTCATTGCCAGTTTTGCGCGGCCCGGGGGAAACATCACGGGACCAACCATCATCTCGGATGAGCTGGTGGGGAAGCAGCTGGAGCTCCTCAGGGAGGTGGTGCCGAAGTTGTCCCGAGTTGGCATCCTCTGGAATCCGGCCAATCCAGGAAACGCACAACAGCTGCGAGCGGCCGAAGCAGCAGCCCGGGGGCTGCCGCTTGAGCCCGTCGGGGCGCGTGATTCCAGTGAGATCGAGACGGCTTTTGCGGTGATGACGCGAAGGCGTACGGATGGGCTCGTCGTCCTGGCGGACACGACCTTCATCAGCGAGCGAGAAAGGATCGCAGACCTCGCGATTAAGAGCCGCCTGCCGGCCGTATACGGGTGGAGGCCGCATGCGGAAGCCGGAGGCCTGATAGCTTATGGCGCGAGCCGTGTGGAGCTGCACAGACAGGTCGCGGTCTACGTGACCAAGATTCTCAAGGGTGCCAAGCCCGCCGACCTGCCCGTCGAGCAGCCGACGAAGTTCGAACTGGTGATCAATCTGAAAACCGCGAAGGCTCTGGGCCTGAAGGTTCCGCAATCTGTGTTGCTGCGGGCAGACGAGATCATCGAACGATGATTTT
>DATFQX010000083.1:0-4813 GCA_035263865.1 Xanthobacteraceae bacterium | reverse complement strand
CTGCGCGGCATCATCCAGCACATGAAGAAGGCCGGAAAGCTCTGGTTCCCGACCGGCATCGAGCTTGCCGAGTGGTGCCTCGACTACGTGTTCCAGGCCGAATGCCGGAAGCTGCGCGCCGCCGCCGGCTAGCGCGAATGCCGGCGGCCCAGTGAGATGTGGTCAGCTCAAGCGGCAAACTCGGTCTGCTCCCTCCCCCGCTTGCGGGGGAGGGGTGGGGAGGGGGAACACGCGCGTGCATCTTGTTGCATGCCCCCTCCCTGTCCCTCCCCCGCAAGCGGGGGAGGGGACAATGTTGCGCCGATCCGCCATCACCCGATAATCTTTGTGCTGTGTCCACAAGCCGGCGTGTACCGCCAAATGTGAAGAGAGAAAAATGCCCGCATCACAACCCATCGAAACACACGCCGGCCTCACCTACGCCACCCACGACGGCGTGGCGCTCGCGGGCGACCTTTATCTGCCCGCCGGCGCGGGGCCCTTTCCTGCGCTTGTTGCCGCCCATGGCGGCGGATGGCAGGCGGGGGCGCGCAGTGCGTTCCAGTACTGGGGGCCTTATCTCGCCGCTCGCGGCTACGCTTTGTTCGCGGTCAGCTATCGGCTGGCGAAGAAGGGCCAAAGAAGGTTTCCGCAGGCGGTCACCGACCTGCGCGCGGGCGTGCAATTCGTGCGCGGCAGCGCCGGCAAGTTCAAGCTCGATCCCGAGCGCATCGGCCTCTTCGGCGCGTCTGCCGGCGCGCACCTCGCCGCGCTTGCGGCGCTCGGGGCAGAAAAATTCAAGGACGCCTATCCGAACGACGCCCACGCCGCGGTGAGCGCGAAGGTCAAGGCATTCGTCGGCGTCTACGGCGTCTACGATCTCGTCGAGATGTGGCAGCGCTATCAGTTGCAGAGCCCGCGCGAGAACAACATCGAGAATTTTTTGGGCTGCGCGCCGATGGACGATCCGCAGCTTTATTTCGATGCCTCGCCCATCAACTACGCGACCTTCGCCAACAATCAGATCGGCGTATTTCTGGCCGTGGGCACCGAAGACGATCTGGTCAACCGGCGCGCACAGACCGACGCGTTTCTGTTGCGATTGAAGCAGGCCAACTTCTTCGTGCGCCCCTGCATAGTGCAGGGCGCGCCGCACTATTGGCTCAACGACCCGATCGAGGAGTCTCCGAGCTATTCCGGCTTTATGGCGCCGCGCCTTCTGCGCTTCCTGCAGGAGCGGCTGTAGGCTGCACTGAGTTCGTCGTTCCGGGGCGCGGGCGAAACCCGCAGCCGGAATCTATAACCACTGGCTGTGGTTATAGATTCCGGCCCTCGCCGTTATTGCGGCTCGGCCGGAATGACGAGTTCAAGCCGAACGGGGGAGGAGTCCGGTTCTCGCTTCACTCGGCTGTAAACAGTAAATCTGCCGCTGCATCAAAGGCTTGAAAAGCGAGAGGCACAATCATTTCGGCCGCGCAAAATTTTCTGACTACGATGCCATTTTCGCTTGACTACTGTATGTATCATTGCTACATATTGCCCCAGCATTGCTCATCAAGGGCGTGCTCTAGAGATGGAGCGAGGCGTGGCGTCCCGCGGCGGCGGCTCGTAACCGTTGGCCTCGGGAGGCACGGGACCCCGCCTGCCAGGCACTACGACCTGGCTGCGAGGAGCTCGCTGAACGGATCCGGAGCAAATGCCGGAGAAGGAAGCGCGGGACCGGAGCCCAAAATCGCCACGGTGGAGCGCCGAGAGGCGGGCGTCCCGCGTTATGGGACGCAAGGCGCCTCGCCAGGCGCCTGGCCTGCCGCGTTACGTGCAGGCCCAACCGGTGCCTCGCAAGTACCGGAACGTCTCTCGGTGCTCCGCCACCCTTCTTTTCGGGTGCGCGAAGCCAAAAAGCAAAACCCGGGCGCAAAAACGCGCCGCGGGAACGAGGAGGGCTGTGTGAAAAGTGAATAGGGAGTGTGACGCGAATGCTCGTCCTCATCTTGAGGAACGCGAAGCACAACAAGCACCGCAGACTCGAGCGAGGGTACGCGCGTCTCGAAGGATGAGGACCGCAACGATCTCGGCGCCCTCATGCTTCGAGACGCATCGCAGCACTTGGAGGCTGGGGAGCCATCCGCGCGCCCGTGGGGCTGCGATGCTCCTCAGCATGAGGGCGACGCGGAGCGGCGCATTCGACCGATTAGCTTGCCGCGCCTTTGCCGAGAAACGCCTCGAGCGCCGCGACATCCTTCTTGTCGCGCTCGAAATCGCGCGCGATCTGCTCATAAAAATGCGCGGCGCCGAGATAAAGCTCGTGCGCGGACGGATCCTCGCCGACAAAATCGGCGATCTCGTGCATTTCCGCAACCCAACGGTAGGCTTTCGGCGGCATCTGCGCCAAGCTGCGCTTGAGCCAGGCCAACATCTGCGGCTGGCTTCCCGAAAGCTCGGCGAACAGCGCATCCGCCGTGCCGCCGCGCGTTGCCGCGAGCAGCATCACCGCGCCCAAGGCCTGCGTGCCCTTGGTGATGCCGGCATACGACATCTTCAGCGCCGAAGCGGCGCTCATCGGGCCGCCGAGCACGCGAATGTCGAGACCGAACGCTTTGAGCGCGGCAAAGCGGCCCGCGTGCGGACCGGAGGCATAGATGCGTGGGCCCGCGTCGTTCCCTTTCGGCGGCGCGCCGATGATGCCGGCATCGACGAAGGGCGCGCCGGTCGGCGCGATCGCATCGGCGATGCGCTCGGCGGTGCGCGGGGCGACCGCGTTGCAGTCCACATAGACCGGCTTGCTATTGCTGGCGGTGAGGGGGCCCGCAAAGCGCTGCGCCAACGCCACCGCATCGCCGGGCGGCAGGATCGACAGGATGAAATCGGCGGCCGCGATCTCCTCGTCGCTCGCCGAAACCATGCCGGCGGCCTTGGCGCGCGCCTGCGTCTCGGCGCTGCGGCCCTTGAGCGAGGTGAGCACCTTGAGGCCGTTATCGACGAGCCGCGCTCCGACGGCGGCGCCCATCATGCCGGGCGCGATGACGGCGACGAGAGGTTTCATGGGTCGTGCTCCGATTGTGAGGCGGCCGCACGCGCGAATCTGCTGGGATCGGACGGTGTTGGCAAGGCACCAGGGCTACTCACGACCTCAATGGGGGAGGGCCCTCCTCAAAAGAGAGGAGGGGACACACCGAGTGCGCTGGGACGAATGTGCTGAGCACTTTTCTCGCGCTCGTACTCGCCGGAGCCGGATTTGCCGCGGCGCCGGCCCGTGCGATGCTTCGTGCTGCGAGTCGCGCTCGAGCTCGAGCTGCGTGTCGAGATCGTTGCTCCAGGATTCGTCGAGCACGCGCTTGATCAGCATTTCTTCCCGCGCTCATATCTAACTGCTTTCGTCTATGTTTGTTGCGCACTGATGCCGCACTGCGAGAAGAGGAGGGAACCCGATGAAAGGTAACCGGCTCGGCGGTGAGCGCGAGGCCGCGCGCGCGGGCGGGACCGACGAGCCGCGGCAGCAACCAGGTGCCGCCGCAATCGGGATGGTCTCGGTGAATGCGTTGAGGTACCGCGGGCGGTTGAGCGTGATGACGCGATAGCCTTCGCGCCGCTCGACCAGAATGGGTGCTTCTTCCATGCGCGCCTCCATGGTGCCGGAAAGTTTCCCGGGCGCGCCGCAGCACGAAGCGCAGCGAAGTGGTGCGGTGCAGACCCGGGATCGTCCCGATCCGTGGCGATCGCGGATCAGGGACACGTGCTCAGATTAGCGCGTATAGGGCTCCTTCGGCAGTCGCGTTACCCATGTTTTGGGTGCGCTGTATGGCCCGTTGCATCGCAAAGGAATCTATTAGACAAACCGCACATGCGACGGCCAAATTCTGATCTTGGGAGGATAACGATGCGCCGTACATCACAAAGGAATTGCCCCCGTATCACGCGCCGCAGCTTTACTGCCGGCGCGGGCGCCGCCGGATTGCTCGCCGCCACCGGCTTCGACGTCGCCCGTGCGCAGAGCGGCCCACTGAAGGTCGGCGTGCTTTTGCCGCGCTCAGGGGCGCAGGCGGGGATCGGGCAGGATTGTCAGCGTGGGGTCGAGATTACGCCGGGCATCTTCAAGACGCTGGGCCTGCCGGAGCTCGCGATCATGAACGCCGACACGGAAACCAACGTCGAGGTGGCCCGCGCGCGAGCGGAAAAGCTGATCAACGACGGCGCGCAGCTTCTGGTCGGCGCCTTCGATTCCGGCCAGACCACCGCGATCGCGCAGGTTGCCGAGCAAAAAGGCATTCCCTTCGTGATCAACATCGCGGCGGCGCCGCCGATCACCGAGCAGGGCTACAAGTTCGTGTTCCGCAATTTCCCGACCGCGCCGATGATCCTCAGCGACGCCTTCGCCAACCAGAAGGAAGTCTTCGAGGCCGGCGGGTCCGGCCCGAAGAAAGTCGTCTACCTGCATGTGAACGACACGTTCGGCACCTCGATGGCGAAGAGTCTCCCCGGCTTGCTGCCCAAGTTCGACATGCCGTACGAGATCGTGGAGGCGATCGCCTACGATCCGACCGCGCGCGACCTCTCGGTCGAGGTGGCCAAAGCCAAGGCGACCGGTGCCGACGCGCTGCTGGTGACCAGCCGGCTCAACGATGCGATCCTAATTACACGCGAGCTGATCAAGCAGCGCTGGACCCCTATGGCCGTCCTGAGCATGGGACCGGGGTGGTATGAGGACCAATACCTGAAGACCCTGGGCAAGCTGTCCGACGGGCCGCTCAGCTTCGTGCCGTGGTACGACCCGAGCAAGAAGCTGAGCAAGCAGCTTGAGGCCGCGTTCGATAAGGCGTATCCGGGCAACAATCTC
>DATFQX010000082.1:0-12415 GCA_035263865.1 Xanthobacteraceae bacterium | reverse complement strand
TCAACACCCGTGTTGCCATTGTGCCGGAAACAGTTGCGGTCGCCATGTGCGCCGCAACAAGCTCATTAAGCGGCCACGTTCGCATGTACGGCAGCTAGACTCCCAAGACCGGTTCCGTTCGCACCCGCGCGACGGGCCAGTTGCTACCATCGGCAAACGTCCGGACCTCGCTCACTTCGCGTCGGGCTTCCGCTAGGTTAGCGGACATCATCGTGACGACTTGGGCCCGGGCTAGCCGGGACAGACGCTGGTACACGCCAAACCCAAGAACCGGCATAGGAAGTGCTCGTTAAGAACTTGTGACGCGCCCGATGATTTTCCCGGCGCGGCCGTCACCGAAAACTATAACCCGCCGGAATGGTCTACCTTCGATTCCGACCTGGACGGCTTGGCAGCGAGAAGCTCACTATGAGCTGCGCGATTGCATGAGGAGGGGCATCGATGAAGCGGAACGCCAGGTGGTTCACCGGCCTAGCCTTGGGCGGCGTGATGCTGTCACCGTCGCCGCCGGGGCTCGCTCAAGGAACCACGCTGCGCGTGAGTGTCGGAGCGGGCGACGTCGCCACCCTCGACGCTCACCGTGCCTCTGCCACTAATGACAAGGGCATCGTCGGCTGGATTTACAACGGGCTGGTCCGCTTCAAGCCCGGCAGCGCTGAGCCAAAGGACCTCGAGCCCGACCTCGCCGAGCGCTGGGAGAACTCGTCGGATGGCAAAGTCTGGACCTTTCATTTGCGGAAGGGTGTGAAGTTTCACGGTAACTGGGGCTTGCTCGATGCCGACGACGTCGTCTACTCGCTTCAGCGCTCGGCCGATCCCAAACGCTCAACCTTCTCGTCCGACTTCGCCGCCGTCGACAAGATCGAGAAGGTCGACGAGCTGACGGTGCGCATCACGTTGAGGTATCCCGACGTGAACCTTCTTGGTCGCGTATCCAACTACCATGGTGGGAACATCGTCAGCCGCAAGGCGGCGGAGCAGCTCGGAGACAAGTATGGCGGGCAGCCGGTCGGCACCGGACCCTTCGCCTTCGTCGAGCAGATGACACAGCAATACGTGAAGCTTGCCGCGCATTCCGGCTATTTCCGCGGCAGGCCGAAAATCGACTCGATTGTGGTGCGGATCATCCCCTCCGACAGCGCGCGCGAACTCGCCTTCACCTCCGGCGAACTCGACCTCATGTACGGCAAGCGCGAGCAGCGCTGGGTCGATGCCGCGCGCCGCCGCGCCGGCTTCAACGTGGACATCTTCCAACCCGGCGAGTACCGGCTGCTTCACATCAACCAGAGCATGCCTCCGCTCGACGACATCCGGGTCCGCCGCGCCATCGCAGCCGCAATCAACGTCGACGATCTCGTGCGCTTCGTCGGCCAGGACGTCGGCCCGAAAGGCTGCTCCGTTGTGCCGCCTGGCTATCTCGGAGAGGACTGCACGGCTCGCTACACCTACGACCTAGCCAAGGCCAAGGCGCTGCTGGCCGAGGCTGGCCACAAGGATGGCATAACCATCAAGGCAATCGTGTCGAACATATCGGCGCAGCAGCCGTTCATGGAGATCATCCAGGCCCAACTGGCCAAGGCCGGCATCAAGCTTGAGATGCAGATCGTCGACCATCCGACCTATCAGAGCCAGACGCGCAAGGATCTGAGCGGTCTCGTCTTTTACGGGGCCGCGCGGTTTCCAATCGCCGATACTTACCTGAGCGAGTTCTTCCACTCGCGCGCCATCGTTGGCACGCCGACTGCGGCGACGAACTTTTCGCATTGCTCGGTAGCGGACAAGGAAATTGAGCAAGCGCGCACAGAGCCGGTCTCCGATCGGCAGAAGGAATTCTGGAAGCAGGCTCAGCTCAAGATCATGGACAATGTCTGCGCCATTCCCCTGTTCGAGCTGCGTCAGGTCTGGGTGCACGCGGCGAGATTGGATTTCGGCTACGAGCTCAAGGGTGCGATGAACCTTGCTCCGCCGATCACCGAAGCGACGGCACTCAAAAATTGAGCCCGCTCCATCACAGGCACAGCTAACCGCATGGAAACTGTACGTGGCATCGCCACCTATGTGGAGGAGACCAGGGGTCGGGTGGTGTCGGACGAGGAGCGCGAAGGGGCCTGCCGCAGCGTTTTGGATCTTGTCGCTGCTGCAGCCGCGGGCATCGCCGCTCCCGGTCCGCGCGCGGTGCGTGGGGTCGCCCGCGCGACAATGGCTGGCGGCAAGATGCCCATCTGGTTCTCCGGACAGACGGCTGGTCTCGCAGGCGCCATCTGGTGCAATGCGTCCGCCGCAGCCGCCCTCGACCTCGACGACGGACACCGGATTGCGCGGGGTCATCCCGGCGCGGCCGTTATCCCCGCCGCCCTCGCTGCAGCACAAGAGACCGGCGCAGCGACGCCGGACCTGCTCGCGGCCATCGTCGTCGGCTATGAGGTCGCGGTGGCCGTCGGGGCAGCGCGGCGTTTCTACGCCAATACCGGGATGTGGTCGGGCTACGGCGTCGTCGCGGCGCTCGGATACTTGAGACGTACCCCGCCGGAGCAACTGGCACACGCCTTCGCCATCGCTGCGGTGAACGCGCCGAACCAGCTTCACGCCGGTGCAGGGCCGGTCTACCGCGCGCAGGAAGGTAGTGACGTCAAGGAAGGCATTCCATGGTCGAACGTGACGGCCGTGAATGCGCTGTTGCTTGCCGAGGGTGGCCACACCGGGCCGCTCGCGATCCTCGACAACGCCGAGCATTTCCAGCTGGACGGGCTCGTCGACGGGCTGGGCGAGCAGCGATATATCACGCGCAATTACATGAAGTTTCTCGCCTGCTGCCGGCATGTCCATGCGCCTGTCGAGGCGCTGATCGGTCTCCTGGATAGGCATGGACTGGACCCGCATCGCATCGACGAGATCGAGGTAGCCACCTATAGTGGCGCACTCCGTATCGCCAACCGGCCGCGCCCGCACGGCTTCACGGACATCCAATTCTCCATCCCTTACTGCCTTGGGCTCGTCGCGCTCGACGGACGCGACGCCCTGCTGCCGTTGACCGAGGCTGCTGTCGACCGGCCCGAGGTGGTTGCCTTCGCTGAAAAGGTCTCGCTGCGGCTCGATCCGGAACTCGACGCCCGATTCCCCGCCGAAACCCTGTCACGGGTGACGTTGCGGAGCCGCGGCGAGACATTCACCTCACCCGTCACCGCGCCGCGCGGAGAGGCCAGCGCTGGTCCGAGTTGGTCCGATCTTGAGAACAAATTGCGTCTCGCGAGTCGCTTTGCCGCGTCGCCGGCACAACAGGAGGAGCTCATCAGCGCGCTGCGCCGGGTAAGGGCCGGCGAACACGAGGCGCTGCTTTCAGCGCTCGGGACGATTAGGCTCTGCTCGGCCTGAGTATGGAGCGCGAGATCTCGGCAGCCGTCTCGCGGGCTCCCGCCAGGAAGGCATCGACAAGCCGTGCGTTGCGGCTGTCGCGGATGCGGCAGAGCTGGAAGTTGAGCTGAACGTCCGGCTTGAAGCGGCGAATCGCGATTTTGTCGCGCAAGCCGCCCACGATCAGAGGATGGACCAGCGAAACACCGACGCCGGCTGCCACGAACTCGCACAAGGTGGGTGATACGTTCACGATCATGGTGATGGCGAGCGAGACGCCGTGAGCATCTAGAACTTGCTCGACCCGCCGGCTCGTGTGGCTCTCGGGATCGAAGGAGACAAAGGGGACGCCGTCGAGATCACGTGGCCGAATGACCTTTTTTTGCGTCAACGGATGGTTGAGCGGCAAGATGCATACGACCGGGTGAGCCATCAGCGCCTCGGCCACGATGTAGGGATGGTCGATCGGCGCGCTGATCAGACCCACGTCAAGCTTGCGGGTGACGAGGCCTTCGGCAATCCATAGCGAGCTGCGGGATTGCACGGAGCACAATACGCCGGCCTGGCTCTCCAGAAATCGCGAGGTTGCCTGCTGGATGAACGAGCCCGACAGAGCCGGCATTACGCCGATCAGCAGCCGGCTCTGCTCGTCACGCCGGATCGCCTCGACCGCGTTTTCGACCTGCCGCACACCGGCGAAGATGCGGTCGATCTCCTCGTAGAGCCGCATGCCGCGCCGGGTGGCAACGAGCCTGCCCTTAACGCGATCGAAGAGCGACAGACCCGTGTCCTCTTCCAGGTGGGCGATCAGCTTGCTCATCGCGGGCTGCGATACGTTCATCACCGCAGCGGCGTGGCTGACCGTGCCGCACTCGATCACGGCCTTGAAAGCTTCGACCTGCCGTAGAGTGAGCCGTCGTGCCATCGTATAACTCCGCTGAATGGCCACGCGAGAAAAACGACTTTGACGAAATACTGCGGCGCCTCCTACCGTCAAGGTAAAGAGAGGAATTGGGATGCGGCCGGACATTGTCGTCATCGGTGGGGGAACGGTGGGAGCGGCCATCGCCTTTGGCTTGGCTCGCAGGCGGCAGAAGGTGCAACTCCTCGATGGCGACGACGGGGATTTCCGCGCGGCGCACGCGAACTTTGGGTTGGTCTGGCTGCAGGGCAAGGGTCTCGACATGCCCGCGTACCAGGCCCTGACGCGCGACAGCATCGCGTCGTGGCGTTCCTTTGCCGACGAGCTCGAGGCCGAGACGAGGATCGACCTCGCCTACGAGCAGAACGGCGGCCTGGCTTTCTGTCTTGGCGCGGTCGAGTTCGAGAAGCGCCGTCTTGACCTTCTGCGGCTTCACAACCAGCGCGGCGAGGGCGAGCCGGACTGGGAGATGCTGAACCGACATGCGCTGGAACGGCTCTTGCCTAAGGTCACGCTCGGCCCGGACGTCACCGGGGCGAGCTTCGGGCGGCGCGACGGCCATGCCAATCCGTTGCGGCTGCTTGCTGCCCTGCATGGAGCAGTGGCACGTCACGGCGGAGCCGTCCGGCATCGGACGCGTGTGCAGCGGATCGAGGCCGCAGACGGCGAATTCCGGCTGGAACTGCCGGACGAAGTCCTCGTCGCGCCGCGGGTCGTCATCGCGGCCGGGCTGGGCTCGGGCGAGCTTGCGCGCCACGTGGGGCTCGAAGTGCCCGTGCACCCGGAACGTGGACAAGTGCTCGTGACCGAGCGTCTCACGCCCTTCCTGCCGCTGCCGGCGAGTGGCTTGCGCCAGACCGCCGACGGAACCGTGATGATCGGCGCAACGAAAGAGGAGTGTGGGTTCGACGTCTCGACGACGAGCGACGCCGCCGTGAGGCTCAGCCGCAAGACGGTGAGAACTGTCCCGGCTCTCGAACAGGCGAGGCTCGTCCGGCAGTGGGCGGGACTGAGGGTCATGACGCCCGACAGCTACCCGATCTACGCGCGGTCCGAACGCCACCCCGGTGCCTTCGTCGCACTTTGCCATTCCGGTGTGACACTTGCCGCATTCCATGCCGAGACGCTGGCCGAAGCCATCATTGCCGACGCTCTGCCCGTCAAGCTCGCCCCCTTCCATCCAAGGCGCTTCAATGTTCCGAAAGCTGCATGATCCCGGCCCGGCCGCCCTCACCATCTTCGTGGATGGCCGGCCGGTCACCGCCGAGGCGGGGGAGAGCGTCGCCGCCGTGCTGCTGCGGCAGCCCGAAGGCTGGTGCCGGACCACGCCCGTCTCGCAAAGCCGACGCGCGCCTTACTGCATGATGGGCGTCTGCTTCGAATGTCTCGTCGAGGTGGACGAGCAGGGCTCCGTTCAAAGCTGCCTCACGCCGGTGCGCGACGGCATGCGCATAGCGAGGCAACAGGGCCGCAGGAGCCTTGGCGCATGACACCCACCGACACGGACCTCCTCATCGTCGGTGCGGGACCGGCCGGCATGGCCGCCGCCGTCATGGCGCGCCACTGCGGCCTTTCGGTGCATGTCGTCGACGATCAGTCGGAGCCCGGTGGCCAGGTTTGGCGGGCGATCGAAACCGTCGCGGCGACACAGCGTGCCGCGCGGCTCGGGGCGGCTTACCAGGTTGGCGTCGACCGAGCTGCCACATTCCGCTCGTGCGGAGCAATTTTCGAGCCGCAATGCCAGCTCTGGCAGATCGAGCCGGGTTTCAAGGCGTTTACTACCCGGGCGGGCCGGGCAGGAAAGATAGGGGCAAAGGCGATCATCCTTGCCACGGGTGCGCAAGAGCGTCCGGCTCCGTTCCCTGGCTGGACGCTGCCAGGCGTGATGACCGTCGGGGCGGCCCAGATCCTGCTGAAGACGGCAGATAGCGTCCCAGAGAAACCGGTCTGGATTGCCGGTTGCGGGCCATTAACGCTGCTCTATGCCACGCAGCTGTTGGCGGCGGGCGGCAGGATTGCCGGCTTACTCGACACTACCCCGCGCGCACGCCTTGCCACGGCGCTGCGCCATCTGCCGAGAGCGCTCGGGCGGCTCGGCGACCTCGCAAAGGGGCTCGGCTGGGCACTAGCATTGAAGCGGGCCGGCCTGCCCACTGTCCGGCATGTCTGTGAGCTGCAGGCCGAAGGCAGGCAACGGCTCGAACGCGTCTGCTATCGTTGCGACAACGGCCGCAGCGGGGAGGTCGCAGCCGACGTGCTGCTCGTCCACGAGGGCGTGGTGCCAAACATCCACGTGCCGCTCACGCTCGGCTGCAATGTCAGCTGGCACGTCGACCAGCAGTGCTTCGTTCCGGTCCTCGACGTCTGGGGAGAAACGAGCAAGCAAAACGTTTTCGTCGCCGGCGACGGCGCCGGGATCGGCGGTGCAGAAGTGGCTGAGATTCGCGGCCGGCTTGCGGCGTTGCGCGTCGCATCCCGCCTTGGAATGCTTTCCGAAGACGATGCGGGGGCAGCTGCTCGTCCCGAGTTCGTGGCGCTAGCGCGGGCCTTGGCGCTAAGACCCTTCCTTGATGCGCTCTTTGCGCCGCGCCTGCAAGTGTTCGCCCCGGCCGACGAGACGCTCGCCTGCCGTTGCGAGGAGGTGACGGCGGGTGAGCTACGGGCTCGTGCCGCCGAGGGGCGCCCCGGTGTCAATCAGCTCAAAGCCTTCACCCGCGCCGGGATGGGACCGTGCCAGGGCCGCCAATGCGCCTACACGATGGCCCATATCATCGCCGCAACGCAACATCGGCCGGTCGCAGAGGTCGGGCTCTTCCGCATGCGGCCGCCGCTGAAGCCGGTAACCCTCGGCGAGCTGGCCAGCCTCGACGAGCAGGAGCCGGCGAGATGAACGTGGAGACATTCGATGTCGCCGTGATCGGTGGCGGCCTGCACGGGCTCTCTTCCGCCTTGCATCTCGCCCGCGCGGGCCGTCGCGTGGTGGTCCTCGAGCGGCGGTGGACGGGGCGCCATGCCTCAGGCGCCACCGCGGCGGGCGTACGCACGCTCAATCGCGATGTCGCCGAAATCCCGATCTCGCTCGAAGCTATGGAGATGTGGCATCGCATCGGATCCATAGTGGGAGATGATTGCGGTTTCCATGCGCATGGCCAGATACGCGTCGCCGAGAGCGACGGGAACATGGCGGCCCTTCGGCAACGCGAGGCGCGCGTGCGTGCTCTAGGCTACAGCCACGAAGAAATCATCAACGCGGCGGAGCTCCGCCGTCTGGTACCTGCGCTGAGCCCGCATTGCGTCGGAGCGCTGGTGGCACGGCGCGACGGCGCGGCCGACCCGCACCGCACGTTGCTCGCGTTCCGGCGCGCGTGCGAGACAGCAGGTGTCGTGCTTGCGGAAGCGTGCGGCGTCGACCGCGTCGATCGCGGAAGCGATCACTGGCTGCTCGCCTGCGGAGAGCGCCGTGTCCGCGCTCCGGTTGTCGTCAACGCCGCTGGGGCCTGGGCCGCGCGAATTGCGCTGCTCTTCGGAGATCCGATCCCGCTAGAGGTGCGGGCGTCGATGATGATCGTGACGGAACGCCTCGCGCCATTGGTCGATCCTGTTGTCAGCGTCGTTGGTCGGGCGCTTTCCTTCAAGCAGTCCGACCAGGGGACGCTGGTGATCGGCGGCGGCTTGCAGGGCACCGCCGATCTCGAGCGGGAGAGCAGCGTGGTCGACTTCACCGAGCTTGCCAAGGGCGCGCGGGCCGCCCGTGACCTCTTCCCCGCGGTTCGCGGCGTACGCATCGCCCGCTGCTGGACGGGTATTGAAGCGCAGACACGCGACCACCTACCCGTCATCGGCGCATCGTCTGGCTCGCCCGGCCTCGTCCACGCCTTCGGCTTCTCGGGGCACGGCTTCCAGCTCGTGCCGGTGGTCGGCGCGATCGTTGCCGATCTCGTAACAAACGGCACGACGGCTCGCGCGATAGAGGCTTTCACGCCAAAGCGCCTGACCGCGCAAAGAGTCGCAGCATGATGATCTATGTCTGCCGGCGTCTACTGCTGGCCATTCCGACGCTCTTCATCATGCTCACGGCCATCTTCGTTCTCGTGCGCCTAGTCCCGGGCGATGCTGCCTCCGTCATCCTCGGCGACCAGGCGAGTGCCGCCTCGCTTGCAGCCCTGCGGCAGAAGCTCGGCCTCGATCAGCCGGTCCACGTCCAGTATCTCGCCTTCATCGGCAAGGTCCTGACCGGCGACCTCGGCCAGTCGCTCAGCACCGGCCACAGCGTGATTAAGGAGGTGCTCCTGGTCCTGCCGTCGACGATCGAGCTTACCGTCGCCGCTATCTCGCTCGGTCTTCTGTTCGGACTGCCTCTGGGCATAGCTGCCGCGCTCTGCCGCAACGGCTGGATCGACTACGTCGCCCGCGTCATCTCGTTGGTGGGCCTGTCGTTTCCGGCGTTCGTCTCGGGCATCCTGATGCTAATCGTATTCGCCATCCAGCTCGGGTGGTTCCCGGTCCTCGGGATGACCAGCGGCAGTGGCAGCAGCCTTCTCGAGCGCATGCGATCACTGGCACTGCCGGCTATCAATCTCGGGATCATTATGTCGGCCTATGTGATGCGCGTGTCGCGCGCCGCGATGCTCGGCGTCCTCACGGAGGATTACATCCGCACGGCTCGCGCCAAGGGTGTCGGCCCGACGAGGCTCGTCATGACGCACGCGCTGCGCAACAGCCTCATCCCGATCATCACCGTCGTCGGGCTCTACTTCGGCACGCTCATCGGCAACTCGGTGCTCACCGAGATCATCTTCAACCGACCTGGGCTCGGCAAATTGATCATCGGTGCGCTCAATGCGCGCGACTACACGCTGCTCCAGGGTCTGATGATCATCTTCGCGATCTGCGTCATCTTCATCAATACGCTGACCGACTTGATCTACGGCCTCGTCGATCCGCGGGTCAAATACACATGAGCAGCGCCACGACCACATTAGTCGAATTGCAGCCCAGGAGTCTCTGGCGCGTCGTCGCCCAGAACGAGCTCGCCTGGATCGGCCTCATCCTTCTGGCGCTGGTCGTTGCTGCGGCAGTATTAGCGCCATGGCTTGCGCCTCGCGATCCGCTCGAGCAGGACATCGTCGCACGGCTCCAGCCCCCCTCGGCCGAATACTGGCTCGGCACCGATAGCTACGGCCGTGACGTTCTCTCACGTCTGCTTTACGGCGCGCGGATCTCGCTGTTCGTCGGGTTCGTCTCGATCCTGACTGCGATGCTGATCGGCACGTCCGTCGGCATTGTCGCAGGCTACGTCGGCGGGCTGTTCGACCAGATCGTCATGGGTGTGCTCGACGTTCTGCTCGCCTTCCCGACGCTCCTGCTGGGCCTGATGATCGCGGCCATGCTTGGCGCCAATTTGCAGAACCTCATCATCGCCATAGCTGTGACGGAGATCGCACCATTCGCGCGTGTCGCGCGTGCGCCGACCATCACGCTGCGCGAACGGGAGTTCGTCGAGGCCAGCCGTTCGTACGGCTGCGGCCCGTTCCGCATCATGACGCGCCACATACTGCCCAACATGATTTCAGACGTCGTGGTGATGAGTTCGTTATGGCTCGCCTCTGCCATCCGAACGGAAGCTTCGCTGAGCTTCATCGGATTGGGCGTGCCGCCTCCCGCTGCGACCTGGGGCGGCATGATCCGGGAGGGTTTCGAGAACATTCTCGATGCCTGGTGGCTGGCCGTGTTTCCGAGCCTCGCCATTTTCGCCGTGGTGCTGGGCCTCAATCTGCTCGGCGACGCGCTTCGCGATGCCTCCGATCCGAGGTCGAGCGCCCGATGACCGCGCCTCTGCTCGCCGTCTCGGGTCTCACGACGTCGTTCCGCATACGGGGCCGCTGGATGCCCGTCGTGCGCGATTTCTCCTTCAATATCGCGCCTAAAGAAACTGTCGCGGTGGTCGGCGAATCCGGTTCGGGCAAGAGTGTCGCCGCGCTCTCCATCATGCGGCTGACGCCAGCCGGCTTGAGCAGGATCGAAGGCTCGATCAAGCTCTCCGGCAAAGAACTGCTCACATTGCCCGAGAAATCGATGCGTGACGTTCGTGGCAACGAGATAGCGATGATCTTCCAGGAGCCGATGACCTCGCTCAACCCGGTGTTGACGATCGGCTTTCAGATCGCCGAGGTGTTGATCCTGCACCGTGGGCTGTCGCGCTCGGCGGCCGAGGCAGAGACGATCCGCCTCTTGGAGAGAGTGCGCATACCAGCGGCAAGATCGCGCTTTCACGAATATCCGCACCGCTTTTCAGGCGGCATGCGTCAGCGCGCGATGATTGCGATGGCATTAGCCTGCGAGCCGAAGCTGCTCATCGCCGATGAGCCGACGACCGCCCTCGACGTGACCATCCAGGCGCAGATCCTGGAGCTCATCAAGACACTGCAGAACGAGGAGGACATGTCCGTCCTCTTCATCACCCACGACATGGGAGTTGTCGCGGAGATCGCGGACCGTACCATCGTCATGAACGATGGCCTTGAGGTCGAGACCGGGCCGACGGCCGAACTTTTTGCCCGCCCGCAGAAACCGTACACGAAAGCGCTGCTCGCGGCCATTCCGCGGCTCGGCTCGATGGCAGGCAGGTTGCGGCCCATGCGCTTTCCTGTGGTCGATCGGGCGACCGGCTTCTCTGACGTGCCAGTGGAGATTCCGGTCACGGCCGCGCGCAAAGAGCGGCCGGTGCTCGAAGTCGGTGGACTCACTACGCGGTACGATATCGCGTCCGGCGTCCTCGGCAGGGTCACCGGACGGGTGCATGCGGTCGAGAACGTTTCGTTCTCGCTGATGGCAGGTGAAACCCTCGCCGTGGTCGGCGAGTCAGGCTGCGGCAAGTCGACGATCGGTCGCTCGGTCATGCGGCTGGTCGAACCTATCGGCGGATCCGTCCTGCTCGACGGGGCAGACGTGCTGAAACTCGGCAGGCGCGAGCTGCATGCTCAGCGCAAGCGCATGCAGATGATTTTCCAGGACCCGATCGCATCTCTCAATCCGCGCATGACGATCGAGGAAGCGGTGGCTGAGCCGCTTATGGTGAACAGGCTCGCCAGCAAGGTGCAGGCGCGCGACAAGGTGGCCATGCTGCTCGGCCAGGTCGGCCTCGAACCCGGCATGGCGTCGCGATATCCGCATGAGTTCTCCGGCGGCCAGCGCCAGCGCATCTGCATCGCACGTGCCCTCACTCTCGAGCCCCGAATCATCGTTGCCGACGAGGCGGTCTCGGCTCTCGACGTTTCGGTGAAGGCGCAAGTGGTCAATCTGATGCTCGACCTGCAGGCCCGTATGGGGTTGGCCTACCTGTTCATCAGCCACGACATGTCGGTCGTCGAGCGGATCAGTCACCGAGTCGCCGTCATGTATCTCGGCGAATTCGTCGAGATCGGCACGCGCGAGGCGATCTTTGGCAATCCGCAACATCCCTATACGAAGCGGTTGCTTGCCGCGGTCCCAATAGCCGATCCGTCGCGTCGCCGCGTGAAGCGCCCGCTCTCCAGCGACGAGATCAGGAGTCCGATTCGACCCGTCGACTTTGAGCCGCCGCCCCGGCAGTACCGGGAGGTCTCGCCCGGTCACGCCGTGATGACCTGGGGTGAGTGACTCGCCGCGCTCGGCGAGGGTGGTGTCGATGTAAAGCCGCCTCGCTTGATCGGGGGGCTCATTGCATTGTGTCCGCTGGTGAACACCCTACGTCTGATGATCCGTGTCTGACCTCGGTCGCTCTTGGCCCTGAGCGTCGTCGTCTCAAACTGGTATGTCGGCTTCGCTTCGATAGCGGACCTACGGAGCCGTGCTCGCTCCGACGCGGCGAGCGCGAAGGCGCTGCGCCCGGAACCTAGACCCAATCAATGGCCGTGAGATGCGCGAGAGGAAATCGGGGGTTCGATTCCGGGTGATTGGCTAACCTTATGAAATAATCAATAAAATCAATAAGATAGACTGAAATTTGAAGCGCCCCGTAGGGAGCTTCGCATCCTCAGTGATTTCAATAACTTAGAAAAAAGTTAGCCAAATTTTCCTTCCGTACGATTTCAAGGGCTTATGCCGGGTGTGGCTAACCTGAGGCGACGGTCTACGACCCGCCGACGACATGGCACAAGACCG